>NZ_CP044543.1:2681673-3000846 GCF_008932115.1 Bradyrhizobium betae | reverse complement strand
CCAAGGGCTATGAGGGCAATCGCCCGCACACCACTTGCCGCCTGACCAAGGCCGGCCGCCGCCGCTTCCTCGACTATCTCACCGTGCTCGAGCGCCTGGTGCGCGACGCCGCCAAGGCGGCCGGCCGCGAGGCGCCGCCGCTCGGCCGTCTCGGTATCGTCTCGACCTGATCCTCCCTTTTTTTGACCGGAGACTTTGCAATGCAAAGTGACCTCGTGCCTCGCGACGACAAGCTTCACGTCGGCATCATCATGGACGGCAACGGACGCTGGGCGACGCGGCGCGGCCTGTCGCGCTTGCGCGGCCACGAGGCCGGCGTCGAGGCGATCCGGCGCATCGTCGAGGCCGCGCCTAGGCAGGGCATCGGCACGCTGACGCTTTATGCCTTCTCCACCGACAACTGGCGCCGGCCGAAAGCCGAGGTCGCCGCGCTGATGACGCTGCTGCGCTTCTATCTCGCCAACGAGGTGCAGAGCCTGGTCAAGAACGGCGTGCGCCTCACCGTGATCGGCCGCCGCGACCGCCTGCCCGACGGCATCGCCAATGCGATCGCGCGCGCCGAAGATGCCACAGCCAATGGCAGCACGCTGCATCTGCGCATCGCCGTCGACTATTCCGCGCGCGACGCCATTCTCAACGCCGCGGCCAAGGCGGCGGCGCTGTCGAGTCTCACCCGCGAGGCCTTCTCGCAGCTCGTCACGGGCGAGGCCGGCCTTCGCGACGTCGATCTCATCATCCGCACCTCGGGTGAGAAGCGGCTGTCGGACTTCCTGCTCTGGGAAGGCGCCTATGCCGAGCTGCATTTCACCGAGCGGATGTGGCCCGAATTCGACGCGGCCGATCTTGCCGCGGCCCTGGCCTCCTTCCACGGCCGCGAGCGCCGCTTCGGCGGCCTTCAGGCGATCATGCCGGACGAGGTGCCTTCACTCTCCCGTGTGTGACGCACGGCACGGAGCGATCGGCTGTTCGTTTGCAGCCGCGTGATTGGCGGCAATGTCCAAGCGGCTGCCGCGCGGCCTCGGCTAGGTGTGCGTTCAACGCAACCTGACGAGGGCGTCGCGCATGTCACAGCTGTTTCCGGATGCGGCTATCGAGTCGGACCAGGCGAAGGGCACGATCTGCATCAGGGCCGCCGATGCCTCCGATGTCGAAAGTCTCTCGATTTATTTCACGGGCCTGTCCACGACGACGCGCAACAAGCGCTTCATGGGCGCTCGGGCGGACGTCGCAATTGTCGCGGCCGAATGCGTCGCCAGGGCCAGCCATCCCGATCATTTCACCTTGCTCGCCGAGCTCAGGCAGGAGGGGCAGGGCATGATCATCGGTGAGACGCTCTACGTCTACGACGCGGTCGCACGGCAAGGCGAATTCGCCATCTCCGTCGCCGATGTCTTTCAGCGCAGGGGGCTCGGCCTGCAGATGATGGCGGCGATGGAGATGCGCGCGAGCGGTCTCGGTCACGAGACGATTGCCGCCGAGACGGCCCGCGCCAATGCGGAGATGCGCGGTCTTGCGAAAAAGGCGGGGTTTGCGGATACCGGGCTCGGCGACTGGCAGTCGGTCCATCTCGCAAAGGGTCTGTCGCGTCAGTCATCATCTCGCTGATTTGCCGGGTGGCACGGATCGTGCTCTATCATCTCCCGTCACGGGAGCTTTCGGCGATGCGCGCAGTGTTGAACTATTGCAGCGGCGGGACGGAGCGGCGGGTTACGGCCGGCACGGTCGTCGTCACCGAGGGCAGCACCACCGGTCATCTCTACGTGCTGATGCAGGGCAAGCTCGAAGTGCTCAAGGGCGAGATGATCGTCGCCACCGTCACCGAGCCCGGCGCGGTGCTCGGCGAGATGTCCGTGCTGCTGGGCCAGCCGCACACTGCGACGGTACGGGCCTGTTCGGATGCGGTCGTCTACGAGTTCGAGGACGCCGCCTCGTTCCTCAAGCAGGAGCCGGGGGTGGCGCTGCTGATTGCGCAAATGCTGGCGCAGCGCCTCAACGGCGCCAACACCTATCTTGCCGATCTCAAGCGGCAATATGCCGGCCACGGCACGCACCTCGCCATGGTCGGCGAGGTGCTTCAGAGCATGATCAACCTGCCGCCGCTTGAGGTCTCGCCAGGCTCGGATCGGCAATCCGACCCAAGGATGTGAGCCAGTCCGGCGCCTCCTCGATGTACTTGCCCGGCCGCTTCAGCGGCGCATCGAGGTCGATCCACTGCGCTTCGCCCGCGGCCAGCCAGAACGCCTTGTTCGCATCGAGATCCAGCACGATGTGCGTCGGCGGCCGGCCCGGCTGCAGGCCGGCGTTGAACACCCAGGTCTGCCCCAGCCGGTCGAACCAGGATCCGTCCGCGATGAACGGCGATTGGTGCACATGGCCCGAGATCACCATCGACGGCTGATACTGCATGATCCATTGCACCAGCTCGACATCGCCGAAGAAGCGCTTGCCGCCCCAGCTCGTCGGTGAATCCGCCGGCGACGCATGATGCGCCCAGATCCAGCGCCGCGGCCGATCGACGGCGGCATCGCGGAGCTGATCGACGATGCGCTGTCCAGAAGAAAACTTCACGACGATGCGCCGGTATATCAGGGAAGAGATCGCTGTCCCCTTTGTCGGGTTGGCCGACGATCCAGCCTACGCGCAATGCACTGATTTCCATCTTGGGCGACGGAGCCTTGAAATAAATGAGAAGTATAGGCAGTGGCGCGAGCTTCAACGCTGCATCCAAATCCCAATCTACGCCTCGACGCAAGGACAGTATTGACGCTATGACATGGTCACGGTTGCAGGACCGGCTCAGTCCGCTAAGCTCGTACTTATTTATGCCGTTCAGAGCGACATTGCATGACCTCGTTCAAGACCATTCGCGCCCGCGCCGAGAAACGCAAGGGCGGGCCCAAGGCGCTCGAGAGGCTGATGCCCGAGAAGCCCGACCTCAAGCGTCTGGCCAAGCTCGGCGACGACCGCATCCTCGCCGAGATGACCAGGCGGGTGTTCTCCGCCGGTTTTGCCTGGAGCGTGATCGATTCGAAATGGGACGGTTTTGAAGAGGCTTTCATGCACTTCGAGCCGGCCAAGCTCGGCTTCCAGCCCGACGACTATTGGGAGGGCCTGCTGCGCGATACGCGCATCGTGCGCAACGGCGCCAAGATCATGTCGGTGCGCGGCAACGCCGCCTTCGTGCAGGAAATTGCAAAGGAGCACGGCAGCTTCGGCAAGTTTCTGGCGAAATGGCCGCCGTCCAACGAGATCGGCTTGCTCGACCTCCTCACCAGGCGCGGCAGCCGATTAGGAGGCAACACCGGGCAGATGCTGCTGCGTTTCGTCGGCTGGGACGGCTTTGTCACCTCCAGGGATGTTGTCGCCTGTCTGCGCGAGGCTGGTCTCGACATCGCCGAAGAGGTTAAGTCGAAGGGCGATCTGGCCAAAGTGCAGGCGCAGTTCAACGCCTGGGCCGAGGAGACCGGCTTGCCCTATGCCTATCTGTCACGCATCTGCGCGCTCTCTGTTGGCGAGAACCGCAGCGAGTAGCGGGTCACTGGAAACAAGGAGAAACGAAATGGCAAAGGCCTATTGGGTTGCCACCTACCGCGCGATCAAGAACCCCGATGCCATGGCGGCCTACGCCAAGCTGTCGCGGCCTGCGATCGAGGCCGCCGGCGGCCGCGTGCTCGCACGCGGGATGCCGGCTGCGGCTTTCGAGCACGGTCAGATGGAGCGCGTCGTCCTCATCGAGTTCGACAGCGTCGCGAGCGCCAAGGCGGCGTATGAGAGCCCGGCCTACAAGGCCGCGCATGATGTGCTTGGCGACGGCGCGGACCGCGACATCCGCATCGTCGAAGCCGTCGATTAGCGTCGCCGGCCACGGGATCGTGGACATCGTGGGGCGATGTCTTGCCGCCGGCGCGGCAGATGGACATTGTGATCGGTGGCGGGTTGCAAAAATCCCGCCACTGACGTTTCAGGTCCGGTTCAGATCCCGAACGTCAGCTGCGGCTCCGCATCATCCCCGTCCTGGAGGGAAGACAGCGAGACCCCCAGCAGCCTGACGCGCTTGGGCAGCGGCATCTCGATCTCGAGCAGTCCGCAGGCCAGCCGCTCCAGGTCGTCGCGGCCTGCAACGGGTGCCGGAAGGGATCTGCTGCGCGTGATGATTTCGAAGTCGGCGAACTTGATCTTCAGGGTGACGGTGCGGCCGCGATGGCCGGTGGACTCGCAATGGCGCCAGACCTTGTCGACGAGTGGCCTCAGCTCGGCCGCCAGCGCGTCGAATGCATCGAGGTCGGCCGAAAACGTGGTCTCCGCGCCGATGGACTTGCGGACCCGGTTGGCGCGGACCGGCCGTTCGTCGACGCCGCGCGAGATCCAGTAGTAATAGGCGCCCGACTTGCCGAAATTCGCGTTCATGAATTCCAGCGACTGGTTGCGGATGTCGAGGCCGGTGAACAGGCCGAGCGCGTTCATTTTGGCACTCGTCGCCGGGCCTATCCCATGGAATTTGCCGACGGGCAGGGTCTCGACGAAGGCGGGCCCCATCTCCGGCGAGATCACGAACTGACCGTTCGGCTTGCGATGATCGGAGGCGAGTTTTGCGAGAAACTTGTTGTAGGAGATGCCCGCCGAAGCATTGAGACCCGTCTCGGTTTTGATCTTCTCGCGAATCCGCAGCGCGACGTCGCGCGCCAGCGGGATGCCCTGCAGATTCTCCGTCACGTCGAGATAGGCCTCGTCGAGCGACAACGGCTCGATGAGCGGCGTGTGCTCGGCGAAGATGTCGCGGATCTGCCTGCTGATGGCCTTGTAGACCTCGAAGCGCGGCTTGACGAAAATGAGATCGGGACATTGTCGCTTCGCGGTCACGGATGGCATGGCAGAGCGAACGCCGAACGCGCGGGCCTCGTAGCTGGCGGCCGCAACGACGCCGCGTTCAGCGGAGCCTCCCACCGCGACCGGCTTGCCGCGCAGGTCCGGATTGTCGCGCTGCTCCACGGACGCATAGAAGGCATCCATGTCGATATGGATGATCTTGCGGACGGGCGGAGATTCACCAGTCGCCGTGCCGGATTCGCTCATGGGAAGATGATACAATCGCGCAACGCGAAGCGCGAGGTGATGGATGCTTCAGTTGTGACTTCGCCGTGGCCCGCAATCCCAGGCTTGTGAGTGGCGAGCCTGGGCACGCGTTCCTATATCGGAGCGCGGAGGACAGCCGATGCAATACAGCTCCGAGCTCATTCAGACCATGCGCCAGGCACTCGAGACCGTGATGGCGAGCGTGCCAGCCGATCAATCGGTGTTCGGTCTGAAAGCCGCCGTAGCCGAATGTATCTTGAGGGCTGCCGCACACGGCCAGACATCGTATGACGGACTGGTGACGTCCGCCTCCAGCCAGATCCAGCAGATCATCGCGATGCTGACGTAAGCGCCTTCGCGAAGTCGCGCGACGGGCCGAAGTTTGCTTGGGAATTCCGTGCCACGAGGTGGCGCACCCGACACGATTCGAACGTGTGACCTTTGCCTTCGGAGCAATTTAGCCTGCCTATCCTAAATGCACGACAGGGCACGCTACAATGCGATATGTAACTGAAGATACTAGACAATTCGTATTTCCGCGCCGAACTGTCTATCCAGAATTTCGCTCCGATATCCATCCGGTTGCTTCCGTGGTGCTTCCGCGGAAGCAGCCCCTCACTAGCGAGGGGAACACCTCATGGCAAAGCTGACCAAGCGGATCGTGGACGCTGCCGATGTTCGCGAGAAGGACTATTTTATCTGGGACGACGAACTGCCCGGTTTCGGCCTCCGCGTGTTCGCCTCCGGCAAGCGCAGCTACCTCATCCAATATCGCGCTGTTGGACGCACGCGACGCTACACCATCGGCCTGCATGGCGTGTGGACGCCGGAGACAGCCCGGCAAGAAGCGAAGGTCCAACTCGGGCGCGTCGCGCGCGGCGACAACCCTTCCGAAGAACGTCAGCTCGATCACAAGGCCATCACGGTCAAGGAGCTTTGCGCCCTCTATACCGCTGATCTGAACGCGGGCCTCATTCTGGGTAAGGGCGGGCGACCGAAAAAGCCCACCACCATCGTCACCGACACTGGCCGTATCGAGCGGCACATCATCCCGCTGATCGGCGCGCGCCGGGTCAAGGATCTCACCAAGGCCGACATCAACAAGGTCTTGAAGGACATCATGGCCGGCAAGACGCGCGTCGCCGTCAAGACGAAAAAGCTGCGAGGAAAGGCCATTGTTCGTGGTGGCGCGGGCACCGCCACGCGCACCGTCGGCCTATTGGGCGGAATCCTCACCTACGCTGTCGATGCTGGGATTATAGAGGTCAATCCGGCGCACGGCATCAAGAAGCCCAAGGACAATGTTCGGAATCGTAGGCTGACCGAGGCGGAGTATCGCACCCTCGGGCAAATGCTTCGCGATGCCGCGGCGAACGAAAAATACGCCATGACCGTGGACATCATCCGGCAGATCGCGCTCACCGGCTGCCGCCGCTCGGAAATGATCTCGCTAATGTGGATCGAAGCTGACACCGACGCGAGCTGCATGCGCCTGGTGGACAGCAAGGAAGGTGAGTCCATTCGTCCAATCGGATTGCCCGTCGTCGAGTATCTGGAGGAACGGCGCAAGACCGCAGCGGGCACCTATGTCTTCCCAGGTCAGGGCGAGGACCATGCGTTCGGCAGCTTCCCGAACCATTGGGAACAGATTTTCAGCGACAGTCCGCTCGCCGGCGTCACCCCGCATGTCCTGCGTCACAGCTTTGCCAGCATCGCCAACGATCTCGGTTTCACCGAGGTGACCATCGCGGCGCTCGTCGGCCACTCCAAGGGCTCGGTGACGAGCAAATACATTCACACGCTCGACACTGCGCTCATCATGGCCGCCGACACGATCTCCGGTTACATCCAAGGGCTACTCGAGGGGATCGAATTCAAACAGACGGCCTACGCATTGGATCGTGATTCTCGTCGAGCTGCGCTTGACCTCTTCCTGACCAAAGCGGTTGGAGAGCCGGGGAACGAAGCCGAGGACGAGGAGCGTCGCTTGGCAGCTTGAGGCTTGCGATCAGCCACTGGTCGGCGAGCAATTCATCGCCGCCCACGATGCAGTCGAAAAAGCTTTTTGAAGAAATCGACGATCTTCGGTTTGGCGCCATCGGCGACCAGGTCATTTGCTCCGAACCGGCAGACCATCCTGACACTCCTGCACACCGAGCGCAGCCGTAGCGGCGCGTTGTCTCGTTCGACCGCTTGATCGCCCGCTGCCGCATTGGCTCCGCCAGCATTGGAGACTTTCTGAGGCAGGAACGTCTCGCAGAGGGGGCATCTGACGCAATCGCCTCACGCCCCCGTTGCGCGCAATTTAGGGCACATATACTTCAAGGATCGGGGCGGAAGGCGCCACCGCTTCGGCCCGACGCTTGGCAACGCGCTTCGCCGCATCGCGGACAAGTGCAAGCTTGCGCCTGTCCTTGTCCACGCATGCCAGAATTTGGTCATCAGTTGCGGCGTCGATCTGTTCGGGCTCACAGAGCTGCGCGGCGGCCAAGCGGCAATAGTCGCCCCGCAGCAAATCGGCTCCAGCGAATTGGGCGAGGTCGACGGCGGCGCTGGGCACGCCATATGTCAACCGGATCGCCAGACGTCTCACACGGTCACCGAGATCGAGCGTGGGGTGCAGGATCTCGGCGACGCGAGCCGCGACCGGCATCAGATCGCAAGTCCGCGCTGCGACCGCGCGTATGGGGCCGGCGGCGCCGCCAAACGCACCACCGAACTGCGTCAGCACGCGCTCGATCTCGCTCATGGCACGACCGGACACGAACAAAAGACAAGCGACCGCCTTCTTCGCACGCAGGGTCGCCTGATGATCTTCTGTTGTCCCGCGCTGAAGCGCGTTCAGGACGTGCCACGGCACATTCTGCCTCTGCAGCTCGTTGGGCCATAGCTGAGGCTCTTTCTGCGTGCTTTTTCGGTTGATCGGAAAAAGGAGTTGATCGACCTCGACCGTCGTTTGAGCTGCGGCAATCAGGACGGGATCGCTGATTTCTTGGGGCTGAAGCGAGCCGAGGCAATCTACGAGCGCGACGATGGACCCGACCTCTGCCGCGCTTTCGCCAGCGAGACGGCCCAGCTTGGTCAATTCATACGCGCCTGTAGCGTTCTTCTGCACCAGGCCGTGGCGTTCCAAATCCGCTAGGGCCGAAAGCAGATCCGGCCGGCTCCACTGCCACGCGCTATGGGCGCGCCGGGCTTGGAACGCGCCGAAGCTCGATTCCAGAAATTCGACAATCTCCTCGCTCGGCACGCCTTCGCCGGCCGCTCGTTGTGCCGCGACTAGGACGCGGATAATCAGGGAGCGTGGGTCGGTTGTACCGTCGAGGAAGCGGGACACCAAGTCTTCCGGCTCCGCGGTCACGTATCGCGACCACAGATCATGCTCGGCGCGCGGATCGAGCGCCAGCAGATACGAAGCTCCCTTCTCGGCGAAGCCAAGCCTTCCCGCGCGACCGACTAGGTTCTTGTATTCGGCTACCGAATAGGGCTCGTCGCCGGGATGATTCAAGCCGGCGATGATGACCGATGACGCGGGCGTGTTCACGCCCATCGCCAGCGTCGTCGTGGCTGCGATGACGCGCAGGCCCGAGCCGCTACGGCGAAATTCTTCCTCGATGACGCGCCGCTCTTCGCGGTCGAGATCCGAGTTGTGGAAAGCGACGCCGCGCCCCAGCGCGCTCCGCAAGTCGGCGCTGGCCTGCGAGGGATCGCCGCCGGGCATCTGCGTCAGCGCCTCGGCAGCCGGAGGCAATCCGAGCGACTCTGCGAGATAGTTGGCGCAGCCGCGGGCTTCGCCCTTGGTTTCGCGAAACACGATCACCTGCTGGCCTTCGGCGACAAGCTTGCGCACCAGCGGGATGATCCAATCCTGGCTGGATCCTTTGCCGCCGACAAGACGCCGAACGAGCGGCCCCTCAACCTGCTCATTGCCATTCTCCGGGTCAAGAAAGCGGAAATGCCCGGTGCCGAGCAACAAGCCCTCCTCAAGCGGAACGGGCCGCTCCGTGCGCCGCAAGAGCCGCGCGCCGAGCCATTGCTCAAGGCCGTTCGTGTCCCCGATCACAGCCGAAAGCGCGATCAGTTGGGGCTCGATCCCCTCACGCCGGCGCATCCGGATGAGCGTCAAAATGAACTCCAGATTCGCGCCGCGGCCACGGTCGGCGATCATCTGCGCTTCGTCGATCACGATCGCGCCGACCTGCGCCAGCACATGAGGGAATGTCAGCGCGATCGCGGCGAACTTCTCATAGGTCAGGAGACCGACATCGTATTGGCCCCGCAGCAGAGGCGCGATGTCGTCCGTCTCGCCCGTCGCTTCCACCGTGCGGACCCCGAAACCGCCATAGACGCTCTCGAAGTGCCGCCGCTTGTCTGCCACAAGGGCCTTAAGCGGCAGCAGAAACAAAGCCCGTTTGCGATCCAGCACGTTCCGGAGCGCCGCGAGCTCGCCCACCATCGTCTTGCCCGAGGATGTCGGGGCCGACACCACCAGGTTCTCGCCGTCCAGCACGCCGAAGTCGGTGATGGCGGAGATCTGAAGCGCATTCAAGGACGGGATCGCTCCAGCCCAGGCGGTGACAAGCGCGTCGGGGAAACCGGCCGACGAGAGGCTGGCAAGATCGGACGTCACCTTGGCAGGCAGACGCGCCGGGAAGGCCGCCCGATACTTAGCGCCCGGCACGAACACGGGCCACGCGACATCGCCGTCGATGCTCCCGCGCATGGTCGGGTTCTGCTCTTTGCCGCCCTGCAGCGCGGCCGCCCGGACGCGGCTCGTGACATGCTCGAGGAGGCGGTAGAGCGAGAGCTTGCCGCCGCTCACGACTTCCTCGGCGCCACATAGCGCCTCAAGCAGAAAGTGGGTCAGAAAGCCGTGCCCGAACCGGCGGTGCTCATAGGCGGGCTCGGTCGCCGCGGAGGCGGTGAAGATGATCCGACCAGCGCCGCCAAGCTGAGCCAGGCGCGCTTCGGCGGACAAAAGGCTGCGCGGCTTCGCATCGACGTGCAGAACCTTCGCCCCAATGCCGCCGGAAAAACAACAGTCGAGGAACAGGATCAGGCGCTTTGCCGGTATCCGCGAGAACCATTCCTGCAACAGCTCGAGCGGGATCGCGGAGCCGGCGAGATCATCTGGATTCGCGTCGTGGGTGACGAGCTCATGTGTCTCCGACCCATGGCCGGAGAACGCGATCACCACCGTATCCTCGGGGCCGCAGCCGGCCAGGTCGGCAAATGCGTCCTCAATCCGCTGCCGCGTGGCCTCCGCATCTGCCAGCAAGACTGTGCTGCCGCCCAGCGTGTCGAAGAACAGTGCCTCCAGCGCCGTCGCGTCGCGACGCGCGCAGGTCAGCTCATCAATGCCGGTCGAGCTATAACGGTCGATGCCGATGAACAGGCCGCGAAACGGCATGAGGCACCACGCTACGCCCGAACGACGCCGACGGAGAACGCGGCTCGTGGCTTCTCAGCCTTCTCCAGCACGACCGGCGCGAACGTGTCTTTCCGCGCGACCTGCTTGTTGCCCACCTTCTCGAACCAGACACACCAGACGGCATCCTCCTCCAGCATGGCCGTCTTCCCGACCTGCTCGACCGTCATGATCGGCCCGCCTGACTTCACCCGCACAAGATCGCCGGGCTTGAATTCGGTAGCATCCATTCTCCACGCTCCTTCTCGATGCCTATCTGTCCTCGCCAGGCACCGGAGGAGGTCGCAAGAAGCTCGCCCACGTCCCCACCACCATGAGTGGAGACGCGCACGTGCTAGGAGATCGCCCCATGCCTAACATCAATATATGGTGTGTCGGTCATTCCTTGCACAAGGATTTCGGCGAAGACCGTGTAAGCTCCTGATAGATGTTCTTGATTTGTCTCTTAGGGCTGCGCTGCGTTCCGAAGCGGGATAGCCCGACGGCAACCTGCCGTCGGGCCTATCGTCACGATCTGCCAGATAGCCAACGCCAGGCGCGGCGCCAGAAGCCGGGAGCCGCCTTGACGGGAGCGGGCTGAACGGCAAGTTCGATCGCTGGCGTCTGCCCGTAGAAGCGCGCTTTGGCAGCGCGGTCACGACGACGCTCGGCTTCGACCTGCTCGTCACTCCAGGGGCCGGCCTCGATCACCTTGCTGCGGTCGATCACATAGTGTGACCGGCATTTCAGCGTCCAATTGCCGATCGACGGCCGAAGGGAGACGGTCTCGCCATCGAACGTCATCTTCCAGTCCGTCGGCGTGAAGGGGGCGACGACCTCCTCGCCGCAACCGCAGCAGCAGCTGTGGGCTGATGTGGCATATTCCATCGAAACATAGAGAATGCCTGCCTCAAGGCGCTCAGGGATGTGTTCGACGAAACGATGTTCGAGTCGCTTGTGCCGTATCACGCGAGATCCCCGTTGATCAGCATGTTGCCGTCGGTGGTGTAGGTGCAGTGATGCTCGCGCTCGAGGTCGCGGTAGAAGCCGCGAATCTTCTTCCACTTGACGACCGCGAGGACAGCATTCAGGGCGTTGAGATCCGCGACCTGGATGTTGGAGGCGTAGATGTCCTTGGCGCCGCCGCCGACGAAGGAAATGCGCTGCCGCGCGTGATCGCGCTTCTCCGGCGTACTGGCGGTGACGCGCAGGATGCCGCCCAGCGACCCCTCGTCGAGCTCGAGCCCCATGCCAACATCGACGAACGCGGCGCCGATCGCCTCGAGCTTCTCTACGATCAGCCGCTTAGCGTCACCCGCATCGAGGGACAGGAACGCGAAGGTGACGCCGTCGAGAAGGTGAATGTTGTCGACGCCGAGCGCGACATCGTGCGCCACGATGTTCCGGTGCATCCGGCTGTAGATGCGCTTCAGGTATTCGACCTTCTTGGGCGCTTCCCGCAATTCCTCCAGGCTCGGAGCGCCCGGCGCGCGAAACGCGTTATGGGTCAGGAACTCGTCGCTGTCGAACAGCCGGATTTCCCGGACAGGCGTCTTGGCGACGAAATCCAGGATGTAGCCGCCGGTCCCCCCGACGCCGATGATGGCGACCCGCTCGTTGACGAGTCGCTCGGTCAGGACGCCGATCCCGACACGGTCGGAGGCGGTCTCGACATAGTTGAAGACGCTGTCCTCCTCCTCTTCCGGTTCGCGGAAGGTGCGAGGCGTCGCGCCGGACTTCAGCACTGCGGCCGGGCCCGCGAGGATATTCGCGTAGCTCGTCATCTTGTGGTGGTAGTCCGAGTAGCCGCCGTCTGGCTTGCTGGAGAAGCTGTGCGTCGCCTTCAGGCCGTGGCCGAGATCGAAGGCGCCGGCCGCATGCGAGATGCCCTGGATGGGCCTGCCGTCGGCGTGGCACGGGAAATCGCCGTCCCAGTGGATGACATGGGTGTCGGGCGGGCGCGTCTGATCTCCGGCCAGCGTGAGGCTGGAGATGAGGGTGCCGATGCGCACCTCCCGGCGCGCATCGACATACGGCACCTCGCGCATAACGAGATACCCGCCCTGCTGCTGGACGAAGTAGCCTTCGTCCCGCAGCCGCTTGAGGTCCGGATTACGACTGAACAGTGCGCGTGACATTGAACACCGTGCCCTTCTTCTTGACGTCGACGGAGCCGCCAACCCCGAGCTCACCGGCGGGCGGCGTCGACGCCGCGTGCCGATAGGTCATCGAGAAGACGACGTTGGGTTCGTGCTGGCCCGGGAAGGCGAGCTGGACGATCTGTTCGAACGTCACCGTGCGGGCGTTCACCGTGCGCGGCCGCGAATTGACGATGATCTCGAACGTCAGCCGCGCGGTGATGAACCGCTCGATGCCGGGCTGGACCAGATCGATCAGCTCGCCATGCTCGATCAGGCGATCTTCACCGCCGGGAACCTCGAGGAAGACGGCCTCCCCCTCGCCGGGCTTGGCGAGGCCGTAGAGCACCGTGCCGCTGATGACCGGCTTGCCCCAGAGCAGCTCGTGGTCGTTGAGGGTCAGCTTGAAGTCGCGGTCGGTCTGGAAGGCGATGAACCGCTCGGCGCCGCGCTCACGCAGGTCGAACGGCTCGTTGAGCCTCACATCCTCGAAATCGCCCGAGGGCAGGATCGCGATGAGGCTGTAACCGTCCCGCGGGTCGAGTGCCGCGGCTTCCAGCAACTGGCGGCCGAGCGGCACGGGATCGCTCACCACACGGGACTGGAAGTTGAGATCGCCCTGCGCGAGGAGAAAGCGATACCCCCGCGCCGGACGCAACGCCCGGCCTTCGCGCAGGGCGTTGCCGAGATCGTCGTAATCAAGAAGTTCTTCGGTGTTCATAAGATTGGGTCCTTAGGTTCGGCCGAGGCAGCGCCGCGGCTCTAAGGGTCCAATCGGAGCGAGGGAGGCCGACCGGTAAGGTCAGACGAACTTTTTTTGCAAGGGGCCGTCGGGGGTCTGCCCGCAGATGAAGAAGGCCGGGCAGTTCGGGCAGGTGCGCGACGAAACCTCGGCCGGAAACCGTCCGGCGCGGATGTCGCCGAGAAACTTTGCGAGCTTGTCCTTGCGCCCCTTCAGCTCCCGATCGGACAAGGCAAGCGCATGTGCCTCGCCGTCGGAAAGATGGACGAGCTCTGCGACCGCGCCGGGAAAGGACTGCCTGACCGCCAGCATCAGCGCCGCCGCGCCGACATCCTTGCCCTCGGCCGACCGCATGTGACCCGTGCGAATGCGGCGCACGGCGCGGATGCCGTCCGGCCGCACCAGCACCTCGTCCGGCCGAACGATGATCTCCTCGCCGCCGAAACTGAGGCTGAGCGCGACCGGCGCTTCGGGGACTGCTTCGGCGCGGTTCGCCAGGAAGAAGCGCAGCATTGCCAGCGCCAGATCGCGGAATTCCGCGCGATAGCCGTGCTCGCCGAGCCCCTCGCCGGCGAGCGCCGCATCGATGCGATCTTGCAGCGCCTGCTCGGACACGGGTCCATCCGACGCGATCACCGCCTCGACCACCACGCGAACCGCCTCATGCAGATGCATGAAGGCGGTCGCGGTTCGCCGGCCGCCGACCTGCAGGACATGCGTGTAGAAGAAGCGACGCGGGCAGGATTCATAAAGAGCGATCTGCGGGGCGCCTAACCGCAGCCGTCCGTCGACCACCAAATCGATATCCCGAGCTTCCGCGGCCACGGGAAGCGGCCGTGCCGGCACGAGCGAACGGCGTGTTAAGGTCGCCCCGAGACGGTCGAGGAATGGCGAAAGCGGTCGGTTGTGGCCGTTACTCTTCTCGGTCGGCGCATAAAGGATCAGGCGATCGCGGGCGCGCGACTGCGCCACGTAAAATAGGCACTCCTGCTCCTCGGCCTGACCTGCGCGGAACGCCTCCAGCGCACTGCCCTCCGCCCCCGCGATCATCCCGTCGGGCGCCGGACAGGGCGGCGCCGGCGGCGTGCGTGGGATCGTGTCGCTGTTAAGCCCAGGAATATGGACGCCACCGAACTCTAGGCCCTTGGCGCCATGGATGGTCATCAGCCGCACGGCGTCGAGATGCTGGGCGGCCGCCGGCAATTGGCGCAGGTCGCGGTCGTCGCCGAGCCGCACGAGCCTGCGCACACGATCGAGCAGGCGCGTGATGGGCAGCCCGCGTCCGGCCGGTTGTACCCGCACAAAGTTGAGGAATTGCCAGATCGCGATGCCCCGTGTGCGGTCGGCGAGATCCTCCGACGCGCCCAGGCGCGCGGCGATGCGTGTGCGATCGAGCAACAGCGTCGCGAGCACGGTCCAGGGCGAGGCCGTCTGATCGAAACCATCGAGCGCAGTCGCGAGCTTGGCAACGGTCTGCCGCCCCCTGTCGCTCAAACCGGGGATCGCCTCGCCATGCCGCAGCCAGCCCGCCGGCGCGTGCTCGGCCGCCCGCAGATGGTCGAAGACCGCGACCACATCGGCAAAGGAGGTGGCGAAGTCTCGCCAGCAGGCAATGCGCACCAGGCCCATGGCGCGCCGATCGACCAGGATCGAGAGGAGAGCCAGGAGATCCTTGACCTCACCCCGCTCGAACAGACTTCCCAGGAAGAGGACCGGCACGCCGAGCCGTTCCAGGTCCTGCCCGATCGTCGACAGCTTTTCGTTGCCGGTGCACAGGACCGCCTGGTCACGATAGGCGTAGCCGTCACGCCGCAGCTCCTCGATAGCGTCGGCCAGGGCGACCTGCTGCTGCTCGGCGCGCTGGACCGTGCGCAACTCGGGCCTATGTCCATTGGCGTCGCGGTCCGCGTCGAGGCCACTATCCGCATCGCCGGCGCGCATCGTGATCGCGAAACTGGAGAAGCTGGCGACAATCTCCGGCACCGAACGATAATTACGCTTCAATCGACCGCGATTGCCACCGGCGAAGTCCTCCTTGCCGAACCGGGTTATGTTGAAGGATGAGGCACCGCGAAACCGGTAGATCGACTGCTTGGCGTCGCCGACCATCCAGAGATTGCGGCCGTCGGGCCGCAGTGCGCTCAGCAGCCGCACGCTGCTGCGGTTCACGTCCTGATACTCATCCACCAGGACATGATCATATTGCGCCTGCAGCGCCGCGCAGATGGCCGCCTCCTTTTCGAGCAGTTGCACCGGCAAGGCGACAAGATCGCCGAAGTCGATGCAATGCGCGTTGCGCTTGAGCTGTTCGTAGGCCGCGTAGACGCGGGCAACCTCGCCGGCGCGTTCCGCCGCCTCGCGCGCATCCGAGTCCTGGGCTTTCGCCTGCATGGCGTCGGCGAGCGCGGCGTAGGTTTCGGCGTCGACCACCTCATCCTTCGCCCGCGATACGGCGGCCAACATGTCGGCAATGATCTGGGTCGGATCGTAAAGATTGCGGTAGTACGCGAGCCTAAGCCGCGGGAACTCCCCCTCGAGGAGTTCGACCGCTTCGGTCCGGTCCATCATCCGCGGGTCCTTCGGCAGGCCGAGCTCCGCATGGAAACGACGGATGATATCGAGGCCGAAGGCATGGAACGTGCCGATCCACATCGCGGCCGCAGCCTCGGGCCGCTTGCGCGCGATCCGCTCGGCCATCTCGCCCGCTGCCTTGTTCGAAAAGGTCAACAGCAGTATGCGCCGTGGATCGACGCCCTCGCCTAGAAGGCCCTCGACGCGCGCGATCAGCGTCTGCGTCTTGCCGGTGCCAGGCCCCGCCTCAAGCAGATAGGCTTCGCCGCGATGCGCCGCAGCGGCCGCTTGCAGCGGATTGAGCGGCCGTTCGACATGCGCCGCAGTCGCGGCGGGAGGCACGGGCGGCAGCAGCAAAGCATCGAACAACTGCTGCGCGACGACCTCGAACGGCGCGCCGAGCTTCGCGGCGATGGCGGACGCGGCGAGCCCTTGGTCGACATGGAGCGCCCGCGCGACGGTGCGCGGAAGCAGCAGTTCGCGCGCGAACAGGTCCATCTGGACTTCGCGGCGTTGCCGGCGTCCATAATCGACAACCCGATCCATTCCGACTGGTGAGGGCTCGGCCGGGCGTGCCGGATCAATCATCGGCGCCGCTTCGCCACCAGGATCGTCGCCCAGCTCGACATGGCCGATCTCATGCGCCACGAGGAAAGCTTGCTCGAACGGAGAGCCCATATTCTCGTGAAGAATCAGATCGTCGGCGGCGACGAAAGTCGCGCGGCCGCCATTGAGGACGGCTGCGCCGGCGGCAGTCCGTTCGACATCAATCCCCCGCCGCTTGGCCTCGGCGACAGCAAAGTCATAGGGCGACCAGGGATCGGCGCCGGATGCAACGAGGCGAGCGTGAAGCTCGGCGGCGACTTGCCTGGCGAGCTCCACACTGTCCATGTCAGTCCGCCTCCGCCAACAGCCGGGCGCGCTTCTCGGCCGGGACGCCGGCATCGATCAGCACTTGCTCGAAGGTGACCTGCTCGCCGGCCACCGGTTTGCTGTCGGCCTTATAGCTGCGCGCGACAATCAGGTGCGCTGGCCCCCAGGACGACTCCAACTGTGCGACAGAGCTGCGCATCGCATCCGCCAATATCGCCAGGAAGCGTCGCGGGATACTGACGAGAGAGACCCGCCGTTCGCGCAGTGCGGTCACGACCTGCCGGGGCACGTCCAGACGCTGCGCGACGGCGCGCCAGTCATCGACCGTCAGCGCCGCGAAAGGGTCGGCTGCTGCCGCCGGCATAACCTTCGCGTGTTGCGACCAGGCAGCGTCGATCAGCGCCCGATCGGTAGCAGAGAGGGGTGCGGCATCTTCATAAGCCTCGCGGCTGAGTTCGCGCGAGAGGTCGATGAGCTCCCCGGCATATTCCGGGTATAGCCGCAGATAGCGTTCCAAGGTCGACCGGCCAGGCTCGCTCTCGACCGCGAACGCGTCGAGCACGGCCTCGCGGGATGGACGTCCGCCGCCGGGGCTCACCGCTCGTCTCCGTCGGCCATGGCAGCTCGCAGGGCGGCGAAGGCCTTGTCGCGGTAGGTTCGGACGGTCTTTTCGGAGCGGCCCAAAGCCTTGGCGATGGTCATGACGTCCGGCTCCTTGGAGTCGATGGGGAAGCCCTGTCTCAACATGTGAATGATCCTGCTTTGTTCTGTCGGTAGAGCTTCAATCGCTGCATCCAGGCGCGACCGGTAAGACGGGTCGTCGAAATCCGACACGGCGAAGGGATCGTGGGTCCCTGCGGCCGCCTCGACCTCCGGTGACAGTTCTCCGCTCTCCTCGTCATATTCGAGGGGCTGGGAACGGTTTTCGTCGCGCCAGGCCTTTTCCTGCGCATCGCGCCGCAGGCTCGCTAGCGCGCCATCGAAGCGCACCTCGAAGTAGTCGACCTTTTCGTCGTAGGCGGCGCGGTCCGCCGAAAAGAGCTCGACGAACCGGCCGAACACCTTGTCGCGCACGACCCCGCGCGTCAGCGATTCCGTCTTTCCATCGGAGCTTTCCGCCCTGGGCAAACTGCGCAGCACCCGTTCGGTCAAGATCCGATAGAGGCGCTCGAACCACACCTCGTTGTTGTCGCGACGGCTCGCGCGAATGAAGTAAACGAGACATTCGCTCGGGACGTAGCCCGGGTCCGAGCGCTTGGTGATTTCCGCCCTGGCGATCAAGCCATCACGCGGCAGGACTGCCAATTCGGCGATGAGGGCTTCTATCTTCGGGTCGCGCTCGTAGAGTTCGCCGCTGAGGCGGCGTTTGCGCAGCGGGGTTACGATCGCTTCGCCCGCGCCACGCGCGTCTGCCTTTTGCCCGGTGTCGAAAGCTCCCTCCAACTGGTTCATCGCGCGGCCCCGCCTCCCGTATCGCCCTTCTTGTTGAGACGCGTCTCGAGCGAGCCGATGCTGTCGAGCACCGCCTCGAAATCCGGTGGATCGCCAAAGATCATGCCCTGCATGGCCCTGTAGTCGACGCGCAGTTGCTCGATCATCGCGTCATGCGGGGCGAGTGCAAACGAGCCAGGCGCAGCGCTCGCGAGATCGAAGTCCGGTCGATTGAAGAACATCCGGGCGTGCGCGACGCAATCCGCACCGAGCGCCGGATCAGCGATGGCGGCGGCGCCGACGCGGGCCGCGGCGAGCTGGTGCAGGTCATAATAGTGACGGGAAACGCGTTGGCCGCCCCCGCGCAGCTCGCCGCGCTTGTCGAACCAGCGCCGCAGCCCATGGAGGATGACAACCTTGTCCCAGAAGGTACGTTCCGGATCGACCGTGCGGACGGCCGGCACGGTCAGGTCGAGCGCCGGCAGATCATCATCGACATAGGGTTTGATCGGCACTTCGCTGTTCGGATCGAGCGCGGATTTCGCGCCCGACTCGATCTTGATCGCTGCCCGCACATAATCCGATCGCGGCGTCGCCGCGGGATACCAGATCAGAAGCGTCTGCCCGTCGGGATCAGCGTCATCGGCTTCCACTCGGGCCGCGCCGGCATCGAGGCCGGCAGCCTGAAGCCGGTCCTGCAGGATCTGCGTCAACTCAGCCCGCAGCGGGCCGTTGATGTAGGCTTGGCAGGCGTCCTTGATCGCATCGAGGCGCGCCCGGCGCTTTTTGCTACTCAGCGCTTCGAGCTCCTCGATGGTCGCCGGCTCGCCGATGTCGTCCCGAAACACCGTGACATCAATGTCTTCGGAGAAGCGATTGATCAAACCAAACCCTTTGGACAGGGAGGTTCCACCTTTGAAGAGGAGGCGGGGTCCGCCCTCTTTCAAGCCATTGAACAAGGCATCCAGCGTCCAGCAGACCCAGAAGTCCTTCTCGATATTCTGAGACGCCGTGCCGAGGCGTAGCGCCGTCGTATCGAAGGCGCTCAACATCGCGTCCGACCCGGCCGCGAGAACCTCGTCGAAAGCCGGATTCATGTCTTCACCGCCCGGGCTGCACCGCGCTTGGCAGTTTGTGCCTTCTGCGGGGAGAGCGGCTTTCGCTTGGGCCGGGCGACGGCAGCATGACGCTGATCATCGGCATCGTCCGCCGTTCTTTGTTGATGACGATCATGATCAGCATCATCACGATCATCATCGACGTGCCGACGACGAACGCCGGCGTCGCTTTCAACGAGCGGCTTGAGAAACACCCACATCCATGTCGGAAGAGCTGTCATACCGGCAGTGAGATCCGCTTTGAGGGGCGGTCCCACCGTGGGATCTTCGAAAAGATTGGCGAGCTTGCGCCTAACCTGATCACTTTCTCCTTCACGAACCAGGAGATCGCGCAGCCAGTGAAGCGCTTGGACGACGCGCATCGCTGGTCGTCCGGCCCAGAATAGCTTGCTGGCCGCGGTTGGACGGAAGGTGATCGTTACGTTGCCGAGCTTGATCGCGCGGCGCCGAGCGTCGGTGTGCACCACGATTTTGGCGGGGACGGCGTCAGTTAGGCCCAGATCGTTCGCCGCGGTCATGCCGTCGACAAGCATCCGGGTTTGGTCACGTCGCCCGACGGCGTCGATGACTGAGCGCGGATCAGGCGGATTGGGTTTCTGGGTGAGTTTGTTGAAGCCAGGCTGATCGTAGAGCCCACGATCAATCCGCCTAAGGATTTCGACCTTCGTCAGCCGCTGCAACGCCTTATCGACCGCGTCCCGCGAGGCGAGATCGACGAAGTCACTGGGCGTCCAGACCTTGCGTGGCGCATCCGCACGGATGCGCTCGAGCATGGCTTTCTTCAGATCGGGCGAGTCGGTGTTCATGTCCGAAAATTGTAGTCCTTTTTCGGACGCGAACCAAGTGGATTGTCCGAAATAAATATACAAATTTCGGACAATCTAAATAGGTAGGCCGCCCACCTGAGAATGGCTCCTTCGGCCGTATGCAACTTTGCCGACCGTCCTGGCGAGCCAGCTCGGTAGCTGGGGCGCGACCGCGACGAGTTCGCCGAACGTGGAAGACGGCAACTTGCGCTTCAACGTCATCAAGGCGGCTTCTGCCTTTTCCGGCCCCAGCCAGGCGAGCGCTCGCACCGCCTGTCCGGCGGGCCGATCGGCCAGCGCCAACTGCCAGCGCGGCGCATGCCGCAGCTCGACGACCTGCTGGCCCAGATTCATCGTCCGGCTACGGCCCGATGTCAGATAGACCGACCGGACCGGCACCTGTGTCGTGAGGCCGAGCGCGTTAGCGGCCGCGGCACCGTTCGACACGATGGTTTCGCCGCGCTGGAGCGCGAGGGCTTCGACGGCCTTCTCGACGGAGGGCGCGCGGACGCCGAACCGACTCGAAACCGGGCGCAGATAGACGCCGCGCCCGGCACGCATCAGCCGGCCACGTTCAGCCAGTCGCGACAAGGCTTGATCCACCGCGGCGCGATTGCCGAGATGGAGCAGGCTCTTCGCCGCGATCGGAGCGCCCTCGGGCAAGCCCTCGGTGTGCGCCAGAATCTGTTCGGTCAGTCGTTGCACGGCACTTCTCCTGTCAGAAATATATGCGGTTTTCTGACAGTTTTCAATCTCCCCCAAACCGACTGGAAGGGCCAGCGATTGAGAGGGGGCCTGGAGGGGAAAGCCTTCCCCTGCGGCCGAGCCCAGGGTCTCGGCCGACCCCTTCTGCGGGGAGACCCCGCAACGCCCTCATTAGAGTGAGAGTGTGGACCGGATTTCCGTGACGGGTTGAGGGTCGGGAGAGAGTCTTCCGGCGCCCGTCATGGAGTTTGATCCCATGAACATGCAGGTTCTCGATGCCCGGCGCGACGTGAGTGGCGGCTGGAAGGTGGACATCAACCGCGGCGAGCGCATCGGTCGGGTTTCCTCGGAGTGGTTCTCGCGACCCGACGACGAGCGCTATCTCTCGCTCGCCGAACTCGGCCGGACCGTCCGCGAGCGCACCGAGCGCAGCCGAACGCGCGTTGTCGAATCCGCGCTTATCCATGTCGAAGCCAGCCGCACCGATCCCGAACGGCTTGCCCTGATCCTACCAGGCGCCGACAAGCCCATCGCTCCGACGCACTGGAGTTTCGGTCAGCTCGCGAGCCAGGTCGGCGCGCCGGCCGCCTATCTGCGGCAGCTCCCCGCCGCGCTCGCCGGCATCAACCTGCAATATGGGCTGACCGCCCACCGCGCCGAGCAGATCAAGACCCTCGAGACCGACGACGGCCGCGTCGAGCTGCGCGCCGTGACCGGCCCCGACTACGGCCGGATCTACGACCACGAGCTGGTCGAAGCCGTGCAGCGCATCGCCGGCAACGGCACCGGCGACACCCGTTGGAAAGTGCCCGGTGTCCTCGACTGGTCGACCGGCGTCTATAATCCGCGCGTCGACATCACCAAGGACACCACGACGCTCTACGCTTCCGATCGCGACGTCTTCCTTTTCCTCGTCGACGATCTGAATCCGATCGAAGCCGGCAAGCTCGCGGATGGATCGCCCGATCTCTATTTCAGGGGCTTCTATGCCTGGAACAGCGAAGTGGGCGCCAAGACCCTTGGTATCGCGTCCTTCTATCTCAGGGCCGTGTGCCAGAATCGCAATTTGTGGGGCGTCGAAGATTTCGAGGAGATCTCCATCCGCCATTCCAAATACGCCGCTTCGCGCTTCGCCCATGAGGCGGCGCCGGCCTTGCTCAGCTTCGCGGACTCCTCACCGCAGCCGTTCATCACCGGCATCAAGGCGGCGCGCGAACGCATCGTCGCGCACAAGGACGAAGAGCGCACCGAATTCCTGCGCCGCCGCGGCTTCTCGAAAGCCGAGACGGGCAAAATCATCGACGCGGTGCTGGCCGAGGAAGGCCGCCCGCCGGAAAGCATCTTCGATTTCGTCCAGGGCATCACCGCCGTCGCGCGCGACAAGCCCCACCAGGACGCGCGGCTCGAGCTCGAAGGCAAGGCCAAGAAGCTGCTCGATCGCGCCGCCTGATCCCCGCAATGCCGGAGATGCGGTTGTCCGTGTCTCCGGCTTTGCGTCCCCTAGCCATACTGTTTCCGGGCTGTCTTGTGGCCCAGATCCAGGTCACCTATTCAGTGGTGCGGCATGGAGCACAATCGCCAAACGAGCGACTGGATACAGAATGCTAGAGCAGGCGCCTGCGGAATATTACATCGATGAAAGCGGCAATACCGGCGACCTGAGCACGGTCAAAATCGACTCCTACTTCGTCGAACAGCGCATGTTCGCCTTGGCTGCATTCGGCTGCACGCTCGACCAGGACTTCACCGATAAATTGGGCGCACTAAAAAAGGCGCACCGCATCCAGTCGTCGGAGCTCAAATCAAAACAGGCTTATGACAAGCCGCGCTTCATCTTTGATCTTCTGGACCTCCTTGAGACGCGCCGCGCCCCAATCTTTATCGAGCTTGTCGACAAGCACTTCTTCGTTGTCGTGAACATCATCGAGCGAATGGTGGTGCCCTATGTGGGGGAATGCGACACTCAACCTGGCGCCCTTTGGATGAAGGGCGTTATGGCGAACTACATGGCGCTATATGCACCTCCCGAGCTGGCTCACGCCTTTGCCGCATGTTGCCAAAGCAGAGACCACGCGGAAATACGCGAACTTTACAAGCAAATAATTCGGTGGGCGCAGGGAAGCGGAGTTCCGCCTACTGACGTGGCGGCGGGGATCATCCGTTTTGCGCGCGACAGCTTGAAGGACTTCCGCAAGCTGCCGAAAGCCAAGGCCGTCGAGCGGGCATTACCGATTCCCGACAAGAATCCCGCCGGGAAGCTGCTCTGGGTTCTGCCGAACCTGACATCGTTCACCAACATCTACGCCCGGATCAATCGCTTCGCGCGAAAGCAGGTTTCCGGCGTGACGCTGTTCCACGACGAGCAATTGCAGTTCGGAGACATTCTTCTGCACAACAAGAAGCTCGCAGAGGACCTGGCGCAGCTTGGCGTGAAATTGCCCCTGCAGACGGCCGACTTCGAATTCTCGCAGGCGGCCGACCTGCAATTCCAGCGATCGCACGATTCTATCGGCATTCAGGTCGCCGACGTCCTCGCC
The DNA here is from genome assembly GCF_008932115.1 of Bradyrhizobium betae. Classification (NCBI taxonomy): domain Bacteria; kingdom Pseudomonadati; phylum Pseudomonadota; class Alphaproteobacteria; order Hyphomicrobiales; family Nitrobacteraceae; genus Bradyrhizobium; species Bradyrhizobium betae. The sequence continues at coordinate 2,977,445 of NZ_CP044543.1, read as the reverse complement.
GGTTTCATCGCGCGATATGTACAGGACGCTGTGTGGGGCGGCGCCCCCATGCATCCTGACAAGGTAGCGATTTTCCGCCGCCTCGTCGCAACAGGCGACCGCAGCTTGGGTTCGGGTGTCAACTTCGTCGCGCCCGACAACATGATCCGCTTCCTCGGCATCGAACCGCGCTCGAATTTCTAGGGCGGCATCAAGCCGTCATGGGCGAATACGAAGGACTGGCGCGGGATCATCGCCGGTTCTGGCAGTGACCTTACCGATGGCGTTTGATGGTGTCGCTGCCCTCCTAGAGTGAGAGGGCGGTGCTTCGCTTCGTGACGGGTTTAGGGTCGAGAGAGAGGCTTTCGGCGCCCGTCGCGGAGTAAGTCTCATGGCAACTGCCATTCAGAAGATCACCCTGTCGTCGGCGCAGGACATCCCCTTCAACAAGCTGGTGCTGAGCCAGTCGAACGTCCGCCGCGTCAAGGCTGGCGTCTCGATCGACGAGCTGGCCGAGTCGATCACCCGGCGCGGTCTCATCCAGTCCCTCCACGTCCGGCCGGTGCTCGATGCCGACGGCCAGGAAACCGGCATGTACGAAGTGCCGGCGGGCGGGCGTCGCTTCCGCGCGCTGCAGCTCCTCGTCAAGCAGAAGCGCCTCACCAAGACCTCCAAGGTGCCGTGCGTGGTGTCGGACGCCAATGCCGACATCCTCGTCGACGAGGTGTCGCTGGCCGAGAATATCGAACGCGCCCCGCTGCATCCTCTCGACCAGTTCCGCGCGTTCCAGGCGATGCGCGAGAAGGGCATGACCGAGGAGGCGATTGCGGCTGCATTCTTCGCGTCCGTCCAGGTCGTGAAGCAGCGGCTTCGCCTCGCGGCCGTCTCGCCGTCATTGCTCGATATCTATGCCGAGGACGGCATCACGCTCGAACAGCTCATGGCCTTCACCGTCACCAACGATCATGCGCGTCAGGAGCAGGTCTGGGAGTCGGTTCGCAATAGCTGGCAGAGGGAACCCTACCAGATCCGGCGCATGCTGACCGAGACCGCCGTCCGCGCATCCGACAAGCGGGCCGTATTCGTCGGCATCGATGCCTATGAAACCAACGGCGGCTGCGTGCTGCGCGATCTCTTCCAGGATGACGACGGCGGCTGGCTGCAGGATCCTGCGCTGCTCGATCGCCTGGTCGCCGACAAGCTGAAAGCCTCCGCCGAAGCGATCGCCGGCGAAGGCTGGAAATGGATCGAGGTGGCGATGAGCTTCCCCTATGGCGCCACCCACGGCCTGCGCGAGATCGTGGGCACGCCGCTCGACCTGACGGCTGACGAACAGGCGACCATCGAGGCGCTCAACGCCGAGTGCGCCAAGCTGGAGGCCGAATATGAGAACGCCGACGAGTTGCCGGACGAGATCGATCAGCGCCTTGGCGAAATCGAAACCGCGCTCGCCAGCTTCGACGAGCGGCCGGTCCACTACGAACCCGCCGACATCGCGATCGCCGGGGTCTTCGTCAGCCTGGACGCCGACGGCACGCTGTCGATCGACCGCGGCTATGTCCGACCCGAGGACGAGATCGCCAACCAGGCGGGCGATGGCGAGGGTGAAGAGCAGGATGGCGGCGACGATGACGCTGACTATCCGGCGTCGCCTTCGGTCCAGCGCGCGGTCATCACCATCTGCGGCAAACCTGCCGAGCCCGAGGAGGAGGACGAGGACGACACGATCAAGCCGCTCCCCGATCGACTGATCACGGAGCTGACCGCCGATCGCACCCTCGCGCTCCGCGACAAGCTCGCCACCGATCCCTCGGTCGCCTTCGTCGCCGTCCTGCACAAGTTCTGCCAGGACGTGTTCTACGGCGGCAGCCAGTACGGCTTCGCGATGGAGGTCAGCGTGCGGGGCACGACCTTCCATTCGCAGCCCGAAGGGCTTCGTGACAGCGTCTATGCCAAGGCGATCGAGGCCCGGCACGATAGCTGGCGCAAACGGCTCCCGGCCAAAGTCGCTGATCTCTGGGATGGGCTGGCCGCACTGACTGGCCCCGAACAGGCCGAACTCTTCGCCCATTGCGCTTCGTTCGGCGTCAATGCGCTTTATGAGCGGGCCGATCGCTACGGTGGCCGTGTCTCGGCGCATAGTGTCGAACAGCGCATCGCCGAAGCCGATCGCCTGTCGCTGGCGGTCGGGCTCGACATGGCCGAAGCCGGGTGGCGGCCGACCGTCGCCAACTATCTCGGCCGCGTCACCAAGCCCCGCATCCTCGAAGCGGTGCGTGAAGGCGCCGGCGAGCGCGCCGCCCAACTCATCGCACATCTGAAGAAGGGCGACATGGCGACCGAAGCCGAACGTCTCCTCGCCGAGACGGGCTGGCTGCCCGAACCGCTGCGCAATTCCGGCGCCGATGCCGAAAGCACCGAGGCGGACTCTGGCGAGGGCGACGAGGCGTTGCCGGACTTCCTCGACGGCGATGACGAGGAGACCAACACCGATGATGAGGAGGAACGGCACCTCGCCGCCGCGGAGTGACGGCGGTCCTCATCTGACTTGACGAGCCCGGCGTCCCTTCGGGGGCGTCGGGCTTTTTTCATGCGCGCCGATCGAGAGGGAGAGTTTGGCCCGGACGTGGCGAGCCGGACATGGAGGAGAGAGCGCCTGCCGGCTCTCCCGTTCCCTGCTCTCCGGGAGTGGCCTCATGGCCGACTATTTCACCCATTTCTCATGCCTGCTCGATGTCGGCACGCCCGAGACCGCAGCCCGCGCGCTCGATCTCTACAACCAACTGTCCGAGGACGGAGCATCCGAGGAACCGCCGTCCGATGGCTTCCTCCTGTCCATCCAGCCCGAGCATGGCGGCTCCAAACTCTGGATGCGCGACGATGTCACCGGCGATCCCGAACGGCTGATCCAGTTCGTCATACGCTGCGCCGCCGAATTCCACCTCACCGGCCGATGGGGCTTTCAGTACGCCAACACCTGCTCCCGGCCGCGTCTCGATGGCTTCGGTGGCGGCGCGCATGTCCTCGATCTCGCGACCGGCGAAACTGTGGCGTGGATCTATACCAACGGTTGGCTCGCCGAGGTGATCGATGGCGGCGATGGTGCCTGACATCATCGAGACCATTGTCTGTCGCTTGATGGCGCGGCCGGGCCGCGCCCCTTGAGAGCGAGAGGAAGGCCGGGACGGGTTTGAGCCCGTCCGGTCCGAGAGAGAGCGCCGGCGGGCTTTCCCGCTCCGCTCTCCCGAGGACGTCTCCCATGAATGCTCACACCCTTGCGGCGGCGCTGCCGACCGCCGCCGATCAGCCGACCGACGCTGCCGCCATCCATGCCGCGGCACTTCTCCTCCTTCCTCACATCGAGCGCGGCGAGCGCATCGACGCCGCGGTCTTGCGCACCGCCATGGAGACCGCCTTCGGCGCGTCCGATACTGCCGGCGCCTGGGACTGGAAGGACGCCTATGACGCCTGCGAAGCCGCAACCGTCCTCATGCTCCGCAAATACGGAAAGGCGCTTTTGCGCAAAGCCGGGTCTCCGGCTGCGGCGGTTCCTCTGTTCGGCAAGATCGCGGGACTTCTGCCCACCCACACGCGCCGCTCCGAGGAGGCGCAGGCCTTCCAGCAATTCTCGACGCCGATCCCGCTCGGCCTGGCCGCGATCACTGCGGCCGCCATCACACCCGCCGATCGCGTGCTCGAACCATCGGCCGGCACCGGCCTGCTCGCCATCCTCGCCGAGATCGCCGGCGGCACGCTTGTCCTCAACGAACTCGCCGAAACCCGGGCCGCACTCATCTCCTCCCTCTTTCCGGCCATTCCCGTGACCCGCTTCGACGCAGCCCAGATCGACGATCATCTCGACCCGGCGACCGTCCCAACAATCGTGGTGATGAACCCGCCATTCTCGGTCCTCGCCAATGTCGAGGGGCGTGTCGCCGACGCAGCCTATCGCCATCTCGCATCCGCGCTCGCGCGGCTCGCCGATGGCGGGCGCCTGGTCGCGATCACCGGCGCGAATTTCGGCCCCGACATACCGGCCTGGCGCGACGCCTTCGTCCGCCTGCAGGAGAGGGGCCGCGTCGTGTTCACCGCCGCCGTCCATGGCTCAGTCTATGCCAAGCACGGCACGACCGTCGAAACCCGGCTGACCGTGATCGACAAGATCCCGGCCGACGAGCCATCCGCATTTCCGGCGTCCCCCGGCACCGCTCCCGACATCGCCACGCTGATGACGTGGATCGCCGAGCATGTGCCGCCGCGCCTGGCTGTCGCGCCTGCTGTTCAGGTCATGCCGACCGGCGCCACGCCGCGCACCGTTCGCGGCTATCTCGCGCGCACCGCGGCGACATCGGCGACCCGCGTGGGCCTCGCCGATCCCGAGGGCGTGCCGCTCGCCTATGAGACCGTCGACTGGACCCCGGCCGAGGGCGCCCGCCTCAGCGACGCGATCTACGAGCAATACGGATTGCAGACGATCCGTATTCCCGGCTCTCAGGCCCATCCCACCAAGCTCGTGCAATCCGCCGCCATGGCCTCGGTCGCCCCGCCCAAGCCGAGCTATCGGCCGACGCTGCCAGCGACCATCATGGACTCGCTCTCAGACTCCCAGCTCGAAACCCTGATCTTCGCGGGCGAAGCCCATTCCGATTTTCTCGCAGGTTCCTGGACCATCGACGACACTTTCGATGTCGTGGCGGCCGCCGCCGATGATGCAAACGGCGTCGTCCGCTTCCGCCGCGGCTTCTTCATCGGCGACGGCACCGGCGTCGGAAAGGGGCGCGAGTCGGCCAGCATCGTGCTCGACAACTGGATGCAGGGCCGGCGCAAGGCGGTCTGGATCTCCAAATCCGACAAGCTGATTGAGGATGCGCAGCGCGACTGGTCCGCACTCGGCATGGAGCGCCTGCTGGTCACGCCGCTCTCGCGCTTCCCGCGGGGCAAGCCGATCGCTCTGCCGGAAGGCGTCCTATTTACAACCTATGCCACGCTGCGTTCCGACGACCGCGGCGAGAAGGTTTCGCGGGTCAAGCAGATCGTCGAATGGTTGGGCTCCGATTTCGACGGAGTGATCATTTTCGACGAGGCGCACGCGATGCAGAACGCTGGCGGCGGCAAGGGAGAACGGGGCGATGTCACGCCCTCGCAGCAAGGGCGCGCGGGGCTTCGCCTGCAGCACGCCTTGCCCAATGCCCGCGTCGTCTATGTCTCCGCCACCGGCGCCACCACGGTCCAGAACCTTGCCTACGCGCAGCGCCTCGGTCTGTGGGGTGGCGACGATTTTCCCTTCTCGACCCGCGCCGAGTTTGTCGAGGCGATCGAGGCCGGCGGCGTCGCGGCGATGGAGGTGCTTGCCCGCGACCTTCGCGCGCTCGGCCTCTACACCGCCCGATCGCTGTCGTTCGACGGCGTCGAATATGAGCTGGTCGAGCACGAGCTGACCGCCGAGCAGCGGCGCATCTACGATGCTTATGCCGGCGCCTTCGCCATCATCCACAACCATCTCGATGCGGCCATGCAGGCGGCCAACATCACCGGCTCGACCGGGACGTTGAACCGCCAGGCCAAATCCGCCGCGCGCTCCGCCTTCGAAAGCGCCAAGCAGCGTTTCTTCGGTCATCTGCTAACATCGATGAAGACGCCGACGTTGATCCGCTCGATCGCGGCGGACCTGGAGGCCGGGCATTCCGCGGTCATCCAGATCGTCTCGACCGGCGAGGCGCTGATGGAACGGCGCTTGGCCGAAGTTCCGACCGAGGAGTGGAATGACATTCGCGTCGACATCACGCCCCGCGAATATGTCCTCGATTATCTCGCCCATTCCTTCCCGGTGCAGCTCTACGAGCCCTTCAGCGACGGCGAGGGCAATATGTCCTCGCGTCCGGTCTTTCGCGACGGCCAGCCGGTCGAGAGCCGCGAGGCGGTCGCCCGCCGCACCGAGCTGATCGAGAAACTCGCGAGCCTTCCGCCGGTGCCGGGCGCGCTCGACCAGATCGTCCAGCATTTCGGCGCGGACGTGGTGGCCGAAGTCACCGGCCGCTCGCGTCGTATCGTGCGCAAGGGACAGCGCCTTGTGGTCGAGACCCGCGCGGCGTCCGCCAATCTCGCCGAGACCCAGGCCTTCATGGACGACATGAAGCGCGTGCTCGTGTTCAGCGATGCCGGCGGTACGGGCCGCAGCTACCATGCGGAGCTGTCGGCACGGAACACGCGGCTTCGCGTCCACTATCTGCTTGAGCCGGGCTGGAAAGCCGACGCCGCGATCCAAGGCCTCGGCCGCACCCACCGCACCAACCAGGCGCAGCCGCCGCTCTTCCGTCCGATCGCGACCAATGTGAAGGCGGAGAAGCGCTTCCTATCGACCATCGCGCGCCGGCTCGACACGCTGGGCGCGATCACGCGCGGACAGCGCCAGACCGGCGGCCAGGGCCTGTTCCGACCCGAGGACAATCTGGAGAGCCACTATGCGCGCGATGCGCTTCGCCAGCTCTACATCCTGATCGTCCGCGGCAAGATCGAAGGGTGCTCGCTCCAGCGGTTCGAGGACACGACCGGCCTGAAGCTGATGGACGACAACGGCATCAAGGACGAGCTCCCGCCGATCACAACCTTTCTCAACCGCCTGCTCGCGCTCACCATCGACCTGCAGGACGTCCTGTTCGCCGCCTTCGAGCAGCTTCTGACCGCCAAGGTCGAGGGCGCGATCGCCGCCGGCATCTACGACATCGGACTGGAGACGCTGCGCGCGGAGAGCTTCGTCGTCACCGATCGCCAGACCATCTACACCCATCCCGGCACCGGCGCGGAAACCAGCCTGCTGACCATCCAACAGCGCGAGCGCAACCGGCCGATGACCGCCGAGGAGGCGATGGCTTGGCTCGACGATCCGGTCGCCAAGTTGCTGGTCAACGAGCGCTCCCACCGCGCCGCGGTTCAGCTTCCAGCGCCTTCGCTGATGCTCGACGACGGGGAGATCGAACGCCGCGTGCGGCTGATCCGGCCGATGGAGCAGCATCACGCCTCCATCCGCATGATGGACGAAAGCCATTGGATCGCCGCCAGTCGCGCCGAGTTCACCGCCGCCTGGAACGCCGAGATCGCGGAGGTGCCAGCCTATTCCGATTCCACGATCCACATCGTCGCTGGCCTGCTGCTGCCGATCTGGAAGCGGCTGCCCAACGAGTCGAGCCGTGTCTATCGGCTCCAGACCGATGACGGGGAACGGATCATCGGCCGCCGCGTGTCGCCCGCATGGGTCGCCAACGCCACGACAGTCGGAACGACGAACCTGTCCGCCGACCATGCCTATGCCGCGCTCATCGAGGGCAAGACAATCCTCGATCTCGCCGAAGGCCTCCAACTCCGTCGCGTGCGCGTCATGGGCGCCGATCGCATCGAACTCTCCGGCTTCACCGACGCGATGCGCGAGCGCCTGCGCGCCTTTGGCCTCTTCAGCGAGATCATCTCGTGGAAGCTCCGCTTCTTCGTGCCCGTCGGCGCGGACGGCGCGACCATCATCGGCAAGCTGATCGGCACCTACCCGATCCAGCGCGTCGGCGAGCGGGAGGCAGCGTGATGGCCCGTCTCGACGCATCCGATCTCGCGCAACGTCTCGGCCGACAGGCCGAGGCGGTGTGCCGCCATTATCTCAGCAATGGCCACCGTCAGGGCAACTACTGGCAGGTGGGCGACGCCCGTAACACTAAGGGCCGCTCGATGTACGTCCGGCTCAAGGACTCGCCCAAAGGCCCCGCCGGGAAATGGACTGACGCCGCTACCGGCGAGCATGGAGACCTCCTCGACGTCATCCGCGAGAGCTGCGGCCTCATCGACTTCAAGGATGTCGCCGACGAGGCTCGGCTCTTCCTCAGCATGCCACCACCAGCGCCGGAACCCTCCGCCTTCCAGCCGCTGGCGCCCGCACCACATGGATCGCCCGAAGCCGCACGGCGCCTCATCCGCATGTCGCAGCCGATTGCGGGCACAATCGTCGCGGCGTATCTCCGGCAACGCGGCATTACGGATCTCCGTGGAGCCGGAAATCTGTATTTCCACCCGCACTGCTATTATCGCCCGGACGAGCATGCGCCGACCGAGACTTGGCCGGCCATGATCGCCGCTGTCACTGACCTCGACGGCATGATCACCGGGGCGCATCGCACCTGGCTCGACTCACGACGCCACGACAAGGCGCCATTCGAAACCCCGCGCCGGGCGATGGGCGATCTCCTCGGCAACGCGGTCCGCTTTGGCGCTGGTGGCGAAGTGATGGCAGCCGGCGAAGGCATCGAGACGGTCCTTTCAATCCGCCAGGTCGTGCCCAACATGCCGATGGTGGCGGCGCTCTCCGCGGCACATCTCGCCGCCATCCTGTTCCCGGACACGCTGCGGCGGCTCTACATCCTGCGCGATGACGATCCGGCAGGCGATGGTGCGCGTGACAGCCTGATCGAACGGGCGAACGCGGCCGGGATCGAGGCGATCGTGATCTCTCCACAGCTCGGGGACTTCAACGAGGATCTCCGCACCCTCGGCATCGCGACATTGCGCAGTCAGACTCGGGTACAGCTCGGGCCGCAGGACGTCGCACGCTTCATGGCGCTGGCGGCATAGCCGGTAAGGAAGCGGCAGCGGCCCCGCCGCCGTACTCGCTCAGACGCAGCGGATCGGAGAGGACCGCGCCTCGGCCTTCGAGAGGGCGATCGGCCCACAGGCAGGCCGGCCCGGCAATGGCTGCGGCCGACTATTTTCCGGCGCGGCCCCAAGGGGCCGCTTTCCATCGCGAAACAAAATAGCCGGCCTCCGCCATCCTCCGCTGACGCTCCGGCCCTCGCTCGCGCTCCGGGTGCAGGGCCGCCCCGCCGGTGTGCTTCGTCGCCATGAAGGCCGCGACGGTCGCGGTCCATCCGACGGAGCATCCGATGCGCGATCTCGACGACTACGAACCGCACCACGAATCCTCACCGACTGACCACGTCCTCAACGAATTGCAGCTCCACGGCTACCGGCCTTTCGCCGACGAACCCGATCAGCGGCTTCTGCCGGACGGCAACGCGGTCGCGGGCGCGGTCGCCGACATCTTCGACGCCCTGATCGTGACCCTGGAGGACACGCGCCTCGAACCCGACCTCGACGATCTCCTCTGGTCGACCGTGAACGTCTTTCATCGCGCCGCCGAACGGATCAACCGCGAGCTCGACGACAACGAGCAGGCCCAAAAGCGCTCCCAACGCGAACAGGACGGCAGCGAGGTGAAGTCGGTCGATCTCGAGCGCCTGATCGCCGAGGGCAAGACACAGGTCGAACGCCAGACCGCCTTCGAACTGATGCGCGACCAGGCCGCCGAGCACTACGAACGCCAGGTCGGCAAAGCCTGGCTCCCGCGGTCAGGATCGAAGGTCAATCATCGCAACCTCACCTCGGCGATGATCGACAGCCGCGACTTCATCATGGCGAAGAAGCGTGCCGAGCAGGAAGTGCTCCTGCCGCCTGGACCGAAGATCGCCGTCACCGGCGGGCTCGATTTCGACAACCATCACCTCATCTGGGCCAAGCTCGACCAGGTTCACGAGAAGCACCCCGACATGGTGCTGATCCACGGCAAGTCGCCGAAGGGTGCCGAGAAGATCGCTTCTCTCTGGGCCAGGAATCGCAATGTCCCACAGATCGGCTTTGCACCCGACTGGACGAAGCACGGCCGGGCAGCACCCTTCAAACGCAATGACGAGATGCTGCAAATCCTGCCGAAGGGCGTGCTGCACTTCCCCGGCACCGGCATCAATGACAACCTCGCCGACAAAGCCAAGAAGCTCGGCATCCCGGTGTGGAAATTCGGCGGCGCGTAAGCGCCGCCGCATCGGGCACCTGCTAAACGGCCAAGCCTATGGCATAACGCAACGAATGCAGCGACTGAAGCCACTCCCGAAACCGGCACGTTCGGACGCCGTTCTCGCTGCGGTTTTCCTGGAGAATGCCACCGTGAAGGCTGCAGCCGCCGAATGGGCGGCGGATCAAGGATTCGACAATCAAGCCCTTCATGCGATTGCAATTGCCATCGAACTCCTCCTCAAATCCTATCTGCTTAACGTCGCGACCGATGATGTTTGGAACCGCGCGAACATCGGGCACGATCTCGCCAAGGCACTCCATTATTCGGCTCAAGCCGGCTTGGTGCCTCCTTCACGCATCGAGTGGATTATCAGCCACCTCCATCCGCATTTTCAGCGTGGCGGGTTTCAGCGCGAGCCGTCGAGGAAATGGCCACCAGGCTTTGCGGATGACGCAGGTGAGGTCGCACGGCAGCTCGCGCAGACAGTACGGCTTCACCAACGTCACGGCCACATCGACTCGGCTTCCAGCCCGGAGAAGACCACTCCCCGCTGAATGGCGCTGGTCCTTGGTCCAGCCGATGGCCTGACGCCATCAACCCGTAAAGGGTCGGACTACGCATAGCGTGCCGCCGCGCCGGCGTTGCCTGCGCGGTGATTGCGGCCATCGGCCGAACACATCGGGCGCCTGTCAGCGGGGGGATGGTCCTCCGCTCGAAACAGGAGCCGGATCGATGTCCTTCCCCGACGCACACGCCTTCGCCTTCAGCCTCGCCACCACGCTGATGGCCGTCATCGTCATCTTCCGCGCGGGCGACGGCACTCTCTCGGTGACACCCGCAAACGAATACGACGGCGACGTCTCGGAGATCGTCCACGAGGTCGATCCCTTCGCGCCATGACGGCGCGCCACCCTTCCAGGCGACGCGGAGACCCCTGCGGTTTCCGCTCCCGACGGAGCACAGCTTTTGCTATGCTCCCGAATGCGCCGTGGTGGTGGTGGAAGGCGCGACCGTCAGAATTTGCTCTTTCGGAGACACCACCATGATTATCCTCGGCATTGTCCTATCCTTCGCAGCCATCGGCATCTTGTGCTGGTTGCTGTTCACGCTCGCGGTGTTCGCACTGCCATTCTTCGCGGGCGTGACCGCCGGCACCTGGGCCTATGACACTGGCGCGGGCTGGCTCGGCGCCATCCTTATCGGCATGCTCGGCGCCGGCCTGACGTTGGGCGTGGGGCAGCTCTTGCTTGGAATTGTCCGCCCGCTCTGGGCACGCCTGCTGATCGCGCTGGCATTTGTCGCACCCGCGGCGATCGCCGGCTTCCACGCCACGCATGGCATCGTGAAACACACCATGCCGTCGGAGACCTGGCAGCTCGTGTTCTCCGTCATCGGTGCGGTCGCGGTCGGCGTCACCGCGTTCGCGCGCGTCGCTGGGATGGCAAGCACCGGCCCGTCCAGCCAGGGCATTGCACCAGCCTGACACCACGACGGAACCGTCGCCGGGACGACCAGTCGGGGGTTTCAGCCCTCAGCGTTGTGCAGTTGGAGAGGGAGCCGCGTCACCGGAACCTGACTGAAGCCCATCGTGCGGCCGCCTCAACAGCGCCCGGATTTCTGCTCGGCGCCTCTGTGCGCGGGAACGGTGCAACACGAAGTCGAGGGCGTCATCTCCACTGGCCGACTTCGAAACGAAAGCTCGACCCTCGCCTGTACAAGGGGAGGACGGGTCGCAGATGATCTTCAGCTTGCGCCGTCTGCTGGTTGCGACCGGGTCGCCATGATCTTCCGTTCCTGATTGTCTCCAGACCGCTCCGAACGGCCTCTCCAATGGCCTGATCTGACCGAAGGACGGCTGCGCCTCGACCGCCTATGCCGCAACGGCGCGTCCCGACTTTCTTCCCCTGCCGGCCAAGGCCGTCATTCCTCGCGAAACAACAAAGTCGTTCCTGCCATCCTCCGCGTTGCTCCGGTCGCAAGCGATGCGGCGTCGGTCGCCTCCGGCCTGTCGATCGCCATCGAGGCCGCAATGGAGCGGTCCCGAAAACGAAACGGAGACTTACAATGGCGACCATCGGCACCTTCAAGAAGACCGGCTCGAACGAGTTCACCGGCGAAATCGTAACCCTCAGCGTCCAAGCCAAGGGCGTGCGCATCGTCCCCGACACCCGCGCCACCGGCGAGAACGCCCCCAGCCACCGGGTTCTGGTCGGCCGCGCGGAAATCGGCGCCGCCTGGTCCAAGCGCTCCAACGAGGGCCGCGACTATCTGGGCCTCAAGCTCGACGATCCGAGCTTCAACGCCCCCATCTACGCCAACCTCTTCGACGACGAGGACGGCGACACCCACTCGCTGATCTGGTCCCGCCCGACCCGCCGCGGCGACTGAGCCCCGAGCAAGGCCCCGGCCGAACAGGCCGGGGCCTTTCCACTGCTAGCGCGAATCACTTCGGCCGCCCGGCGAGGGCACCGCCAGCCCTGAGACGCCGATTACCCTCGCAATGGGCGCAAAGAACGACTATTATAGTCGTAGTTCTGGCAAGCGTGTGTCCGTCGGTGGGAGGTGATCATGCATGATCACCGCCCGACAATCGCGGGCCGCACGCGCGTTGCTGGGGTGGACACAGGAGACGCTCGCTGACAAGGCCCGGACATCGCTAACCGCGCTCAAGCGCCTTGAGTCCGAAAGTGGATTAGAGGTGTACGAGTCGACGCGCGATCAGGTGCGAAGGGCGCTTGAAACAGCCGGTATCGTCCTGCTTTCCACCGACAAGGGCGAAGGAGTGCTGCTGCTCCATGAGCGGGACGACCGGCCGACGAGGCGTTAGCAGCGCCGTGATCGCGTGGCGCACACCATCCATCGCACGTTGTCACAGTAATGCCGGGCACGAGTGTTAACGAATGCTTTCCGCGCGAATATAGTCGCCTGATGGAATCCGCGATGCCGCCGTTTCTCGATGCGCCTCCGATCAGCCAGACCCTCACGGCCTATGACCGCGAGCATATGGTTCTCTATCTGCGCCTGCTCGATTCCTCGCGCGACGGAGCTGATTGGCGCGAAGCCGTCCAGATTCTCTTTGGCCTCGATACGGCACGTGAGCCGCAGCGGTGCCGCCAGGTCCATGACACGCATCTCGCCCGCGCGCAGTGGATGACCGAGCACGGCTATCGAGACTTGGTCCGCTCCGCACAGTGATCGCCGCGATGCCGTTTCGGCACCACCCTTTGCCGGCCCTCTGACTTCCACTGAACAACCCAGCCGGGAATCCTGACTCTCCCACAAATTCAAAGACTAGGGAGGATCGCGATGACACCAGATGCTTCCGGCTGGCGTTCATCGGAACGCTATGCGCACGTCGCCGACATGACCGCGTCCGACGTCGCGTGGGAATGGCTGCGCCGCAACGAAACCTACGACAGGGATTTTCAAGCGCTCGGCGACAGCGAAAGTGATCTGCGCACGCTGACCGACGGGATCGGGCAGCGGTGGGGGTTGCGATTTCCCCGTAGACCCGATGCAGGCACCTCCCGAAGCGCAGGTGATCTGGCTTCCCCAGGAAGACACAAGCGCCATCGTTCTTGGCCCACCTCCGGATATTCCGTCCGCAAGCGCTGATCCCCAACCGACGATCGACGCCGCCGTAAGCGTCGATGTCGGCAGCGAGACCCATCTGGTTCTCGATCTCGGAAACGGTCAGCGCGTAGCGCTTGTTCATCCGTCCGAGACACGACCCGCCAAATCTCTTGGCGCCTTCATCCCGCTCGGCCTGGAAGGCTTCGACCGGCTCCAATCGGTCGCCCGCTTGCTCTCCGCCCTCCATGGCCGCGCCATACCGCCCGACACCCGACTGACACGGCAGCAACGTGCTCGGCTGTGCCGGATGCTGCAGGCCTTCGACGGTCATCGCGCGGGCGCGACCCAGCAAGAAATTGCGCAGGTCATATTTCGGATCGGCGCTCTCGGTCGCGACGACTGGCAGGCATCTTCCGCCCGCCACGCCACCAAAGCCCTGCTTCGAGATGCCCGCGCGATGATGGTGGGTGGGTATCGCACGTTGCTTCGTCATCGGCGGCAACTTTAGCCGATCTCCATCCGACTCTTGGTGGGCGAATTTAGGCCCCCCTGAATTCGCCCTGCATCTCGCCGGCCCTGCTTCGCCAACGTGGCCTTCGTTACCCGCCGCTTCCCGGCGGCCCCAACGAACCCACGGAGGCCCTCCCATGCGACCTGATCTCGCCGTTCTCCCGCCGCGCTACCTGCGCACCAAGGAAGCCGCCGAATTCCTCAGCCTATCGGCCCGCACCCTCGAAAAGCATCGGACTTACGGAACGGGTCCGGCCTATCGCAAGCTCGGCGGTCGCGTCGTTTATGCGGTCGACGATCTTGAGGCCTGGGCCGAGCGCGGCGCCGTCACCTCCACCTCCGATCCGCGCGGCAGCGTGCTTCCGGCCAAGCGCCATACGCCTGCGCCGCCGGCACATGCCGGACGATACGCGCGCTGATCGCCCCCGGATTCCCGAATGGCGGCGCGACACCAGTCCCTCTCGGAGCGCGGGCAGCTCGATCTGTTCCGTGCGCTCCCCGGCGAGTTCGCAGCACGAGACGCACAGGATCTCATGGCCTATCCGTTTTTCTCCCTCTCCAAATCGCACCGCGTCGCGCCGATCGACTTCGCCGCCGGCAATGTGTCGATCCGCGTCGAGGCCGTGCCCGATCACGGCATGGCGACCATTTGGGACGCCGACATCCTGATCTGGGCGGCGAGCCAGATCGTCGAGGCGCGTGACGCCGGCCTGCGCACGTCGCGCCTGATGGTCGCCACGCCCTATGAAATTCTCAAATTCATCGGCCGCGGCACGTCCTTACGCGACTATCAGCGCTTGAAGGCCGCGCTCGATCGTCTGCAATCCACGACGGTCTGCACCTCGATCCGCCAATCCGCCGAGGGCCGGCGTCATCGCTTCTCGTGGATCAACGAGTGGAAGGAGCGCACCAACCGCAACGGCAAGCCGGACGGGATCGAGATGATCGTCCCGGACTGGTTTTATCAGGCCGTTCTCGACGATGCGCTCGTGCTGACGATCGACCGGGCCTATTTCGATCTCACAGGCGGGCTCGATCGCTGGCTCTATCGCCTGGTGCGCAAGCACGGCGGGCGCCAGCGCAATGGCTGGCGATTCGACTTTCGCCACCTCCACCAGAAATCCGGCGCGTTGTCACCGTACAAACGCTTCGCCTTCGAGCTGCGCGACATCATCCGTCGCCAGCCGCTTCCCGGCTACACGCTGTTCCTCGAGATCGAGGCCGGCGGCCGAACGTTGCTCGCTTTCGAGCGGACGCCGCCCTGTGGAAAAGCTGTGAAAGGCTTCGTGCCATCGGGAACCCGAAAGCGCGTGCCATCAGGAACCGGCCCCTCGTGCCAACGGGAACCGAAACACGGCCTAACCCACGACAGCAGAACCGAAAATCGCCTCGCTAACTTAGAATCTAACAGAGAATCTAACTTTGAAGAGCGCGCGCGAGAGGTGGAAAACCTCGTCCGGCAGGCCGCGAACGCGCTAAGCGCCGCTGGCAAGCGGCGCACCAGCAGCGCCGCTCTTACCAACGCTGGCGCGGCGAGAAACGGGACCTCCGGCCCTCCGCAGCTTCCCTTCGGTCCACGCCCGGGAGGCCGCCGATGATCGTGGCCTTCCTCAACCAGAAGGGCGGCGTCGGCAAGACGACGCTGGCGCTGCACCTAGCCGGCGAATGGGCCGGTAGGGGAAAGCGGGTCACGCTCGTCGATGCGGACCCCCAGGGTTCGGCGCTCGACTGGTCGCAGCAACGCGCCCGCGAGCACGCGCCGCGCCTGTTCGGCGTCGTCGGCCTGGCGCGCGACACGCTCCACCGTGAGGCGCCCGAGCTGGCGCGCGATGTCGATCATGTGGTGATCGACGGGCCGCCGCGCGTCGCCGGGCTGATGCGATCCGCGCTGCTCGCCGCCGACCTCGTGCTGATCCCCGTGCAGCCGTCGCCGCTCGATGGTTGGGCCTCGGCCGAGATGCTGGCGCTCCTGTCGGAGGCGCGCATCTATCGGCCGGAGCTTCGCGCTCGCTTCGTCCTCAATCGCTGCGGCGCGCGCACCGTGATCGCCCGCGAGACGGCCGAGACGCTCGCCGACCACGATCCGCCAGTGCTGCGCACGGCGATCGGACAGCGCGTCATCTACGCCGACGCCGCGCAATCGGGCCGGCTCGCTTTCGAGATCGACGACGACGGACTCGCCGCGCGCGAGATCGCGGCGCTCGTCACCGAGCTCGAAAGGATCTCACCATGAGCGAGCGATCCGAACGGCGCGGCTTTGCGGCACGTCCGACCAATCAAGAGGCCTGGATCAAGGCCGCAGATGCCACCGCGCCGCGCGCGCCGGACGATGAAGCCTTCACCGCCCGCATGACGATCGACGTCACGCCCGCCTTACGTGGACGGATCAAGATCGCTGCCTTCCGGCGCGGCGTTACCGTTGCCGACATGCTGCGCGAGATGCTCGCGCGCGAATTCCCACACATCGAAGGAGACCCCTCATGACCGGCGCCGCGGCCCCCCGCGCGCGCGGCGGCCCGACGCCGACCGCACGCCACCAAGACAATCTCACCCATGTCGAACTGACCTGGGTTGAGAAGAAGATCGAGAACTGGATCCGCTTCGGCACGCACGCCCACGAACAGATTCTCGATCGCCGTCGGCGTGTCCTGTCTTTTCGCCCCGGCGCGGTCTTCGCCTTCGTGCGCTGGGCCTCGAATGACTTCGGAACGATCATCTCGCGCATCGACGTCGTGCGCTCGGTTGCGCGCGGCGAGACGTACCAGACGCTGCCTTTCGTTCGTCCTGGCGGCGAAATCCTGCTGAAGGTCGAGAGCTGGCCCAGGGTCGAGCGCGTGCTGCAGGCGATCGACGCCATCGAGCGCATCGGCATCGATCCCGAAGCGGTTTCGCCCGATCATTGGCGTCACGTCCACAACCGGCTCGCTGCTGGACACGAGCCGCGCACCTACACGCTCGACCATCATCGCGCATTCCTGCTGCGCCGAAAGGCCGAGTCGTGAGCCGCGCCGGACTTCTCCTGGCGACGACGCTCGCCGCGCTCAGCGTCGGCTATCCCGGCCTCACGCCGATGCCCATCAAGCTGATCTGGAACGCATCGGCGAGCGCGCCCATCGGGTTCTATTCGATCGACTTCGACGGGCCGCTCGACGTTACCGATCTCGTTGCGGTCGATGCGCCCGAGCCGCTCGCGACATTCCTCGCCGAGCGCGGCTACCTGCCCAAGGGCGTGCCGCTGATGAAGCGCATCCTCGCCGTCTCCGGGCAGACCGTTTGCCGTTCGAACCTCACTATCACCGTCGATGGTGTGGAGGTCGGTGCGGCACTGGAGCGCGATCGCGCAGGCCGCGATCTTCCCGTCTGGCAAGGCTGCCGCCGGGTCCAGACTGGCGAAGTCTTCCTCATGAACTGGCAGGTCCGCGACAGCCTCGACGGCCGCTACTTCGGCCTGATCTCGACCGACCAGATCATCGGCCGTGCCGTCCCACTGTGGACCGATGAAGACGGCACCGGCCGCTTCGAATGGCGTGCGCCGACACGCTGACCGCCTTCCCATTCGGCGGGAGCGGTGCTCGCCGATGGCTGTCCCAATCCCCACCGCGAAGGAGACTGACATGCCCCAGATTGGCGAATTCACGCGCGACGAGACCGGCTTCGTCGGGCATCTGACGACGCTGGTTTTGAACCAGGACGTCATAATCATCGCAGCCGAACCGACCGAGGTTGAGAACGCACCGCAGTATCGCGTGCATGTCTTCGACGGCATGAACAATGAGCCGGGCGCGGAGATCGGCGCCGGATGGAAACGCTCCGGAGAGAAGGCCGGCGAATACGTCGCGCTGCTGATCGACGATCCGACATTCCCGCACCCGATCCGCGCCAACATGTTCCGCGACGACGATGGCGGCTCGGCCTGGTCGCTGCATTGGTCGCGTCCGCGCGATCGCGGCGAGAAGGACTGAGCGATGCTTGGCTCTCGTCAACCGAGGAGCCGTTCGATTGCGTCCGGGCCGCGCTGCGCTGCCCGGCGCATGGCTCTCCTCCTCCTTTCCGGCCTTAGCCTCGCGAGCATCATGCCGGCGATCACGATGGCGCAGGACTTGGGCGCCGATCGACCGTCGCCACGCGATCCCTATGGCGATCATATCGCCGAGGCTTCGCGGCGCTTCGGCGTTCCGATCGCATGGATCAGGGCGGTGATGCGTGCCGAAAGTGCAGGCGATCCACGCGCCCTTTCGCCGAAGGGCGCGATGGGCCTGATGCAGATCATGCCGCCCACTTGGGCAGGCTTGCGCCTTCGCCACCGTCTCGGCGCTGATCCTTATGATCCGCATGACAACATCATCGCCGGCGCCGGCTACATCCGCGAGCTGTTCGATCGCTACGGATCGCCCGGCTGGATCGCGGCCTACAATGCCGGTCCTGGTCGTTACGAGGACTCGCTGAAGGGCCGGGCGCTGCCCGCGGAAACGCGCGCCTATGTCGCCATCGTCGCGCCGTCGGTGACCAGCGGCGATGCGACTTGGCCGATCGTGGCCGCCGCGGCCGATGCACTCGCCTGGACACGCGCGCCGCTGTTCATCGCGCAAGCTGAGCGCATATCGATACCCGTTCCCGTACCGGCCGAGCGCGCTTCCGATGCCGCGATGACGACATCGTCCGTGCGCGATGTTTCCGCCATCGAGCCGCAGTCGGGCGGGCTGTTTGTCCCGCGTTCGGGCCAAAGGAATGCGCCATGAGCAGCCCGGTTCCTGATCGCACGATAGCGTGCTCAAGCGCGTCATGGTGTGCGTTGAGGGTAGAGGCAGGCAACACGACCGGACGATGGCAGGATAAAAGGCCGCGAGGTGCGGCTTGGGTCGGTTGTGGTTTTTCAATAGGTTATGAGGCGATTTCGCGATGTGCGGGATTTCCCCGCACCTCACGACTACGCCGATTTTCCTGCGATTTCCTGTGCTTGGCGCGATGTGCGAGGCATCAGCCATGACTGGCGACAGTGATTTCCGCATCCGGCCGGGCCGCATCCGCTCGACCCGTGCGCAGCAGGCTCGTCCCTTCATCGCGCAGGCTCTCGCCGCGGCGAAGAAGGCCGGGGCCGGCGTCTCACGCTCCGGCCGGATCGTGTCCGGCAACCGCTCGCGCTTCGGGCGGGGCCAGCGTGCGAGCATCCAGGCGAACCGGCTGCTCACCGCGCGAACGCGCGGCGCTGTCATCAAGGCGCGCGTCGTGCGCCAGACATCGCGCTCGGCGCCGCTCGCGACCCACCTCAATTATCTGCGCCGCGAAGGCGTGACCCGCGATGGGGAGAAGGCCCATCTCTTCGGTCCCGGGGGCGACGACGCCGATCCGAAGGCCTTTGCGGAACGGTGCCAGGACGACCGCCACCATTTCCGGTTCATCGTCTCGCCCGACGATGCGCCCGACATGGCCGACCTGCGGTCCTTCACCCGCGATCTCGTCACGCAGATGGAAAAGGATCTCGACACCCGCCTCGATTGGGTGGCGGTCGACCACTGGAACACCGAGCATCCCCATGTCCACCTGATCGTGCGCGGGGTCCGTGACGACGGGCAGGACCTCGTCATCTCACGCGACTACATCAAGGAAGGAATGCGCGACCGCGCGCGTGACCTCATCACGCAGGAATTAGGGCCGCGCACCGACCTCGACATCCAGCGCAGCCTGAAACGCCAGGTCGATGCCGAGCGCTTCACGCAGCTTGACCGCCAGCTTATCCGCGATGGCCATGCCACGGGCGTCATCGAGACGGCGATCGATCCGAACGTCCGGCTCGACGAATTTCATGCGCTGAAGGTCGGACGGCTCCGCAAGCTGGAAACACTCGGCCTCGCCGAGCAGGTCGGCCCCGGTCAATGGGCGATCGACACGAAGGCCGAGGCGACTCTGCGTGAACTCGGCGAGCGCGGCGACATCATCAAACGCATGCACCGGGCTTTGACGGATCGCGGCATCGAACGCGGCTCGGCGGGCTATGTGCTCGCGGCCGAAAGCCTCGATGCGCCCGTGATCGGCCGATTGGTCGATCGCGGTCTTGATGACGAGCTGAAGGGCTCCGCCTACGCCGTGGTCGACGGCGTCGACGGCCGCACCCATCACATCAAGCTGCCCGATCTCGAAGCCGCCGGTGACAGCGCGGCGGGTTCGATCGTCGAGTTGCGTGCGTTCGATGATGCACAGGGACAGCGCCGGGTCGCAATCGCCGTCCGCTCCGATCTCGATATCGATCGTCAGGTCACGGCAACCGGCGCGACTTGGCTCGATCGGCAGAACATCGCGCGCGAACCTGCCGCCCTGTCCGAGGCCGGCTTCGGCGCCGAGGTACGGCAGGCGCTGGATCGACGCGCGGATCATCTGGTCGGACAGGGCTTCGGCGAGCGACACGGCCAGCGTGTCACCTTCAATCGCGGGCTGATCGACACGCTGCGCCGTCGCGAGCTGGAAGCGGCCGGCGAAAAACTCTCCGCCGAAACAGGCCAGCCGTTCAATCGCGCGGGAAGCGGCGAGTATGTTGCCGGCACCTACCGCCAGCGTTTGGCACTCGCCTCCGGCCGCTTTGCCATGCTGGACGACGGCCTCGGCTTCCAACTCGTGCCCTGGTCACCCTCTCTGGAAAAGCACCTCGGCAAGCATGTTTCCGGCGTCGCCCGCGATGATGGCGGCATCGACTGGAGCTTTGGCCGCAAACGAGGGCTCGGCCTCTAACCTCTCTCCGAAAGGACCGTTCCAATGTCCGCCACGAAGATCCTATGGGGCCAGATCCTCACCGTTTTCCTGATCGTCCTCGCCACCACTTGGGGCGCAACGGAATGGGTGGCTTGGCGATTGGCGTTCCAGCCGGAGTTGGGCGCGCCGTGGTTCACGCTGTTCGGCTTTCCTTTCTATCTGCCACCCTCCTTCTTCTGGTGGTGGTACGGCTTCGACGCCTACGCACCCGCGATCTTCGTCGAAGGCGCTTTCATCGCGGCGTCCGGTGGCTTCATCTCGATCGCCGTCGCCATCGGCATGTCGGTCTGGCGTGCACGCGAGGCCAAGAAGGTCGAGACCTATGGCTCGGCGCGTTGGGCCGAGAAGAAGGAGGTGGAGACGGCCGGCCTTCTCGGTCCCGATGGTGTCGTGCTGGGACGCTACGAGCACGCTTATCTGCGCCATGATGGGCCTGAACATGTTCTGTGCTTCGCGCCCACCCGAAGCGGCAAGGGTGTTGGCCTCGTTGTGCCCTCGCTGTTGACCTGGCCGGGCTCGGCGATTGTTCACGACATCAAGGGCGAGAACTGGCAGCTCACCGCCGGCTTCCGCGCCAGGCACGGCCGCGTGCTGCTCTTTGACCCGACCAACACAAAATCCGCTGCCTACAATCCTCTGCTCGAGGTGCGCCGCGGCGAATGGGAGGTTCGCGACGTCCAGAACATCGCCGACATCCTGGTCGACCCAGAAGGGTCGTTGGACAAGCGGAACCATTGGGAAAAGACGAGCCATGCGCTGCTAGTCGGCGCGATCCTCCACGTCCTCTATGCGGAAAAGGACAAGACTCTGGCCGGCGTCGCGGCGTTCCTCTCTGATCCGAAGCGACCAATTGAATCCACCCTCGATGCGATGATGAAGACGGCGCATCTCGGCGACGCCGGACCGCATCCCGTGATCGCCAGCGCCGCACGCGAGCTCCTCAACAAATCCGACAACGAACGCTCAGGCGTGCTCTCTACCGCCATGTCGTTCCTGGGACTCTATCGCGATCCCGTCGTCGCCGAAGTGACGCGGCGCTGTGACTGGCGGATCTCCGATATCGTGGGCGGAAAATACCCGGCAACACTCTATCTCGTCGTGCCACCATCCGACATCAACCGCACCAAACCGCTTATCCGACTGATCCTCAATCAAATCGGCCGACGCCTGACCGAGGATCTGCAAGCAAAGGGCGAACGCCATCGTCTCCTGCTGATGTTGGACGAGTTTCCGGCGCTGGGGAGGCTCGACTTCTTTGAGTCAGCACTGGCCTTCATGGCCGGCTACGGTCTGAAGAGCTTCCTGATCGCGCAATCCCTAAACCAGATCGAAAAGGCCTACGGGGCGAACAATTCGATCCTCGACAATTGCCATGTGCGCGTCAGCTTCGCGACCAACGACGAGCGTACCGCCAAGCGCGTTTCGGACGCCCTCGGCACCGCCACCGAGATGAAGGCCATGAAGAACTATGCCGGCCACCGGCTGTCCCCCTGGCTTGGCCATCTGATGGTTTCGCGCTCGGAAACAGCTCGGCCACTGCTCACACCTGGCGAAATCATGCAGCTCCCTCCCACCGACGAGATCGTCATGGCGGCGGGCACGCCGCCGATTCGTGCGAAGAAGGCGCGCTATTACGAGGATGCTCGGTTCAAGGAACGCCTGCTGCCGCCGCCCGCGCTCACAACGTCGCAGCAAGGACAGCCCGACGATTGGACCACGCACCAGTTGCCAGCCCGACCACAGATTGCCGAGGCCACCTTGCTAGCGCAGCCCGCCGATGAAGATCCAACCGAGTCGGAACGCCGCCAGCAACCGGAACTCAATCGGGTGAACCCCGTCGAGAAGAAAGTGCCAATCGACAACCCGTTCGAGATCGATACCGATCGGGACGAGTCTGACGACGATGCCGTGCGCACCAGCCGTATGAACCGGCTCATGCAGGGCGTCGCGCGCCAGGTCTCGCTCGACCCCGGTGACGGCATGGAGCTGTGAGACGCCCGTGACGAAACCACCCCGCAAGCAACGCCTCTCCGTCTATCTCGACCCCTCTGTCATGAACCGGCTCGCAGATCACGCCGCGCGCCGCGACCATTCGCGATCGTTGGTCGCGGAGGCGGCGATCGAGTCATTCCTCTCACCCGATGCCGCCGAACGCCAGGAGGCCGTCATCACGAAACGCCTCGACCAGCTCGACCGACGCATGTCGCGGATGGAGCGCGATATCGGAATATCGGTCGAGATGCTCGCAGTCTTCGTGCGCTTCTGGGTGACCACCACACCGAGTTTGCCAGAACCTGCTGCGCAGGCCGCGCGCGCCAAAGCTGGCGAACGCTATGATCAGTTTGTCACAGCTCTCGGCCGCCGTCTCGCGAAGGGCCCGAAGCTTCATCAGGAGATTTCTGAGGACGTTGATGGCGAGGCAGAATAGCTCGTCAGATCGCGCACGCTCCTGCGTGAGCCCAAGCTGCTCTCCAAGGCCGCATTGAAGTCAGCAATAATCGACTGCCTCTCAATCCCTTATTCTTTCCAATCTCTCGGACATCCGCCCGAGTTCAAGCAAGGATGCCGCCTCCATCTTCCGCATGATCTGCGCCCGACACACCTTCACCGTGATTTCGCTGAGTGCAAACTTCGCAGCAATTTGCTTTGTGAGTTTTCCATCAAGTATCATGTCCATAACTTGGCGCTCGCGAACAGAAAGCGAATCGTACCGCGCGCGAAGATCAGCTGTCATTGTCTTCTCGTTTCGTCGGATTTGCGAAGTCTGGAGACCGAGATAGATCGCATCAAGTAGGTCTTGGTCCCTAAACGGCTTGGTCAGAAATTCGATCGCGCCAAACTTCATAGCCCGGACCGACATCGGGATATCCCCGTGCGCCGTAATGAACACGACCGGGATCTCCACACGCGTTCTGAAAAGCTCTTGTTGGAAATCCAAGCCGTTCTGACCCGGCATTCTAACGTCCAATACCAAGCAAATCGGCGTATCAGGAATCGACCACGCCAAAAACTCGTGCGTAGACGCAAAGGTGTGAATATCAAGTCCGACAGAACTCAGGAGATTTCTGAGCGCTTCACGCACGGAAAGATCATCGTCGACGACGGCTACCGTGCCGCCCACAACGACGGGCTGTTTCGACTGTCTCATAGTATTTTCTCCCTGTCGCCAGGCAGAGTAAAACAAAAGGTAGCGCCGCGCGGATTGGTCGGCTCAGCCCAAATATTACCGCCGTGAGATTCAATAATTGATCGGCATATTGAAAGTCCAATTCCCATGCCATCGCTCTTGGTGGAGTGAAAGGCATCGAAAAGATGCCTTACGAAGCCAGGATCGATACCGCCTCCCGTGTCTTCTATCGTGATCATCACGCCGGACGCGCTTGATTTAGCGGAGTTTATTCGAATCTCACGAACACTGCTCTGCAGCGTACCCATCGCATCTATCGCGTTCACGAGAAGGTTGAGTGCAACCTGTTGAAGTTGAATACGATCACCGAAGATCATGGGCAGATCACTCGACAGGTTCGTATAAACGGAAACTCGGCTTTCTCGGAAACGGCTTTGCAAAAGCCCCAGCACCTCTCTGATTACGACGTTGATCTCAATCCAGGACCTCTTTGGTTCTGCACGCATAGACAGCGCTTGGACGCGCTTGATGATTTCACTTGCTCGGTTTGCGTCGCTGACGATGCTATCTATCGAAGACGCGGCTTTTTCTAGGTTCGCGGGATCTCCGTGAATCCAGCGTGTACATGCATTGGCGTTGGTCACGATTGCGGCGAGCGGCTGATTGACCTCATGGGCGATTGAGGCAGCGATCTCGCCGAGAGTCGTGATCCGAGCGACGTGCGCAAGGCGGGTCTGCGCCTGTTCGGCCGCCACACGAGCGGTCTCCATCTTGACAGCGAGATAGGTCGTTGCCGCGATCGCCAGCAGGCTGATCGAGGTGTTGACGACTCCGGTTCCGAAGCTTCCACTCGGCGTCAGGATGTAGCTCGCGATCGTCAACGCGATGCATATTCCAGAGACCGTGCCCATGCCCCGCGTGTGGCTGAAGCGAGCCGACAATAGAACGACAATCACATAAAACGTCGCAGCGGATATCTCGTAAGGGGTTATGGTGTCGATGATGAAGATGCCGATAGTGAGGATGCCGATCAGCAAGGGAAGCGTTCCAGACCTAACGAGGCGCCATAGCCCATCGATGAACGTCAGTAGTTCCCTTGAACGGGTGCCGAGCGGGTATCGATGCGTCAAGTTTGCCTCGTGATCTATAGGATCGACGTGGGCAGGCTGATTGACTGGTGTTTTTTGTGGAGCCATCGCAGTTCACTTGATGTAGGTGTGCAAAACGTCGACTAATTCGAGCGCGGCATTACGTTCAGCTTCTGTGGGCGTGCGGTTCGCATCGACCATATGCGCTTGAATGTGCCCATTGACGACTTCGGCCATGATTCCGTTGATCGCACCGCGCGTGGCCGTGACTATCCGCATCACGTCGCCGCAACTCTCATCCGCGATGAGGGCCCGTTCAATCGCATCGACCTGACCTCGAAGGCGTCGGACCCTATTCAGCAGCTTCTGCTTCTCAGCCACCGCATGCGCCATCGCGTCCCTCCGCTATACCCGGGTATAGTTGTAATATACCCCCCAGAGTATATATGAATGTCGCGCGAAGTGAAGACCGGCAGGGTTGTTCGCGTCGTGGTCCAGTTCGTCGTGAATTGGATCCGGATTGGCACAGCAGAGGATCATATGAACCCGCGATCTAGCAACGACCCCTCGGAGGGAGATAGTAGGCGTCAGTCACCTGCTATCGACGCTCCGCTGGGTTGCATCATCGCTCGGGTCGGTTCTGCCGACGTAACTGCGCCAGCACTTCGACGCTGAGCACCGTCCGTCCAGGCCACCCGGGTTCGAGCAACTGCTTGAACAGACGGAGGTGGCCATGGCCGCTCATCTCAACATCGACACACGTCGGGCGCCACCGGTGGTCGCCCATGATGATATTCAATTCGCCGGGGTGTTTCCCGGCTTGAAATTGGGCGCTCGCAACTTGGCGAGACCAAAGCTTCTTGCCCATTGGCATCAGGAATCCGATGGCCGGCTGATTGGGGGCTGGCAATTGGAGACATCCGCCACTCTGAAGAATCCTGACGATTGATCATAGCGACACACGGCAATGCCGTGCGCAGCGTAGCGCTGCTGTTGGCAGCAAAGTTCAAACGAAGGGATTAACTAATGAATGCAGTGGTGGCTTTGCTGCCTGCGCGCCCCGCAGGCACTAATACGACTTGCGCGAATACTATCTTCGCCAACGATTTAGAGCAGCTCTACAACGCGCTGAATGATGTGACATTGACGGAGCATGCTCGCACGGCAGAGCTGATGAATGCCGGATTGCGGAAGATCTCGCAGAAGGTTGTCGAGGAGGCTGCCGAGGTCGCTCTCGAGGCGGTGAGGAAGCGGACCCAAAAGACGGTCAGCGAAAGTGCCGATCTTCTCTATCACTTGGTCGTTCTGTGGCACGCACTCAATATTGAACCCAGCGAAGTCTGGGCCGAGATGCGGCGCCGCGTGGAAAGCATGGGCATTGCCGAAAAGCTTCCTAAGCCGCGTCGGGGAACGACTGATCCCGCCCCGGTCAACGACAGCTCGGAAGGAAATCGCGTACCTGCGCCCTGCATCACCGCCAACTCGCGCGCACCAGCACCGTGTCCCGAAGAGCAGCCCGAAAGGACACGGCCATGCGCCTCCTAGTCTGTGGAGGACGTCACTTCGAGGACGCCGAGATGGTGCATCACGAACTAACTGCACTGCATTGGCGAAAGCCAATCAGCGTTGTGGTCCACGGCAGCATTGCAGGCGTCGGCATCATCGCTGAGGCGTGGGCGCGTCGCCATGGGATCGCTGTGGTGCGTTACCCGCCAAATTGGGAGTTTTACGGCAAGAAGGCCGAAGGGCTGCGCAGCGATTTCATGCTGACAGACAGCCGACCCGACTTTGTCGTGGCTTTCCCAGGGGGGCGCCACACCGCCGATCTCGTCCAACGGGCAATCAACGTCGGGCTCGCCGTGCTCGCCATTCCGCCCAACACGGCTGGAGCTTGCCCAGTCGCAAAGCATCCGCCGCAGCGGGGCCAGCCAACAACCGCTTCGCTCTGATCCAGTGAATTCACCCAAAAACGAGCAAAACTCAACGGAGTTTGAAATGTCCGATACCTCTGCGACATCGCTTGAACAAATCGAATTGGCCTCAAGCGCGCCCGCTGTCCTGGATAGCGCGCATATTGGCGACATCCACGGCGCGTTCGGCACCATCCGGCAGCACGACACCGGCGTACGAAAGACTTGGCGGGCTAGGCTGGCGACCTTGATGGCAATCGTCGGCCCGGGACTGATTGTCATGGTCGGCGACAATGATGCCGGCGCTTTTGGAACCTATACGCAGGCAGGTCAGAACTACGGCACCTCTCTGCTGTGGACGTTGATGCTCTTGATCCCGGTGATTTACGTGAATCAGGAGATGGTGTCACGGCTAGGTGCTGTGACGGGCGTTGGCCATGCACGACTGATATTCGAACGTTTCGGAAAGTTCTGGGGTGCCTTCAGCCTTATAGACCTAGTTCTTCTCAACGGACTAACCATTGTAACCGAGTTCATCGGCATCGTATTCGCACTCCAATATTTTGGTTTGCCAAGAGTTCCGGGACTGATTGTCGCGGCGGTGCTCATAGTGGCCGCCGTCAGCACCGGAAGTTTCAAGCGGTTTGAACGCTTCGCGATGGTTTTGGTCTTTGGCAGTCTGTTGCTAATACCTGTGCTCCTCGCCATCCATCCACCAATCGGTGAGATCGCCCATGGACTGCTCGTGCCGCAATGGCCCGCTCACTCCGACATGGCGGCAGTCATGCTGCTTGTCATTGGCATCGTTGGCACGACCGTCGCACCTTGGCAGCTCTTTTTCCAACAAAGCTATGTTGTCGATAAGCGGATCACGCCCGCCTTCAACGGCTACGAGAAAGTCGATCTTTGCCTCGGGATCCTCCTGGTAGTAATCGGCGCCGTTGCCATGATGGCGTTCTGTGCCGCATTGTTTGCCGGACGGCCGGAATTCGGCAATTTCACGGATACAGGTGCGGTGCTTACGGCGCTGGACAAATATGTGGGTCCATATTCGGCGACGATTTTTGCAATCGCTCTTTTGGATGCTTGCCTCATCGGCGCAGCAGCCGTCTCGCTCTCGACGTCTTATGCGATCGCCGACGTCCTCAGGGTGAGGCACTCATTGCATCGCAAAGTCACGGATGCCATCGGATTCTACGTTGCTTACGGGATTCTCATATTCATTGCCGCAGGCCTTGTTGCCTTCGCAAGTGATGCGCTGCTGGGCCTCTTTGTCAGTGCCGTGCAGGCTCTCGCTGGCGTGCTGCTACCAAGTGCCACGGTCTTCCTGCTCCTCCTTTGCAACGACAAGGCGGTTGTCGGCCCCTGGTCCAACGGTCCTAAGCTCAATGTATTCACCGGAGCAATAATCTGGTCCCTTGTGTTGCTCTCGATCATCCTCACCGTGGCGACCGTCTTCCCAGATGTGGCTGACAGCACAATTCTGAAAATACTGATTGGCGGCTCTTTGCTGGGGCTTTGCGGGTTCGTCTTTTCGTTCGCAGCACGCAAGCGTAGTTATGACGTGCCCGCTGCCGCATATGGCAACGATCAAGATCACCGCTTCGCCAAGATGACGATGCTCGAGCGCCGGAACTGGCGCATGCCGCCGCTTAATCGGCTGCCTGCCCTGCATATGACGTTGATGACGAAGGTCTGGATGGGCGTGCTACGCGGCTATCTTCTGATTGCTGTCGCGCTGATCGGCTTCAAGGTCTTCGTCGCCGCGACCGGCGTCGAGGTCAGCATCCCCCAGATCGGCGGAACGCCAACCAGCAACGACGCTGCTACAAGCAATACCGGCTCGAAGTAGCACGCAAGAAGGCGGGTGACGACGTTGACGCACGGGCGCGAGCACCGACATGTCCGCAATAGCCTCGCGGACGTTGCTATACCCCGCGTCGTCGCCTGCCAACCAAAACGAAAAGGAAACAATCTGAATAGACAAAACTCTTTTGTTCTAACTAGCTGATGGGGGCGCCTCATGTCTGAACAATTCAAGACTCTTCCCGAACGCATCCAGGCGCTTTCCGATGCAACTTCTTGTAGTTCTTTTTCGCTGACCTCAGTCGAGCAGACCAAGGGCTTTCAGATTATCGCTTTTGTCGACAGCTGTTTCGGCGATTCTCAATGCGAGATCGATGCTTGCGGATTGATCGCCGCTATGCTGATCGCTTTTGCCAAAGCGCGCAGCGATCCGTTCACGTTTCATTATTTTGCAACGCGTGCTCTCCATGACGGACTAGAACGTTGCATCGCTATCCTTGTCCAACGCGGCGAAAGGCTGCCCGTTGTCGCCTATGCGCTCATCGCAAATTATATCCGCTGGACGGCTCGACGCCGAGAGATGGCTTTAGCCGCGGCGTTTGAGCGTCTGCGCCTTTATCCGACACTTCCAAACATGTTGATCTGGCCGCCGAAGCGCACGCCAGGATAGCGTGCCAGCGCCTGAGATTCATCGAACAAAAAAAAGCCGTGGCAGATTTTCTCAAAGGAGACGCAAAACAATGAGTAATCAACTATCGCATTGGCCTCCGCCACTTCGGATCCGCCTTCTGCTTTTTGTGGTGTCTCGCATCGAACACTTTCTCCTCTTAAGGTGTCCGAAAGGTCGCATCAGGCGATTGGGATTGGCTTGGGTCGACCAGATTCATGCGCGCGTGCGCAAAAAGCTCAGCCGTGCAGAGCTACCCGAAACGCGTTGATGTTTCTTCCGCGTTCGATCGCGCGTCAAATAGCCTTGAATCAGCGCTGAATGGTGAGGAAGCCTACAAATCTCTTTCCGCGCCGATCGGTCCGTCACCGTGATCTATAATCGACGAGGGCTTCATTGCGCCGCGCCGGTGTTAAACTGTCAAGGAGGGCGTTGGCCTTCTCAATTACCTTGCTGCCGATCTCGCGCTGTTGCCCTTGATTGGCTTTTCGGGCGCCCTCGGCGAACACCGATTCCGCGGGGAGTACCGCCGCAGCAAATGCGGCGGCGGCCAAAACCGATCTAAGAAACATAGGCTACTCTACTCGGCTGGGGTTCATGGCTGCAAAGATGCTATCGTACGTACCGTCCCGTTCAGCCTAACGCCGTGCATGATCCCGATTAAGAAGGATCTCACCCCCCGGATGATCTCCGCGATCGAGGATGTCCATCACCTCCACAACAAATGCATTGAGCGGTCATTGTGCGAGGATCAGACGCTTGCGCAGAGCCGGTCAAGCTCCGCGAGCGTATTGGCGTATCGTGCGTCCGACACCGCCGTTCTCCTGTATTTGCACGCTACACTACTACGTCGATGAATCTTTGTTGAATCGCCCCGAAATCTGGCCCCTTTAATCATCCCCGTCTGGGGAAGGACTGTATCGGCCCCGATAGAAACGGGGCACTATGACAGCATCACACCACAATTCGGAAGGCCTCGCGCGCGGCGCAAGGATGCTGCGCACTGCGCTCGGTCCTGCAATCGCGCGCTATCTTGATGACGCCAGCATCGTCGAGGTGATGCTCAATCCCGATGGGCGCCTCTGGATCGACCGACTCTCCGAAGGACTTTCCGATACCGGTGAGCGGCTGTCACCAGCGGACGGCGAACGTATCGTTCGCTTGGTTGCGCACCATGTCGGAGCCGAGGTTCATGCTGGTGCTCCTCGGGTATCCGCAGAGTTGCCTGAAACCGGCGAGCGGTTCGAAGGCCTGCTGCCACCCGTCGTCGCTGCCCCCGCATTCGCGATCCGTAAGCCCGCTGTCGCGGTGTTCACGCTCGACGACTACGTCGCGGCCGGCATCATGTCAGCGACGCAGGCCGAGATACTCCGCCGGAGTGTCTCCTCACGCGCCAACATCCTCGTCGCCGGCGGGACATCCACCGGCAAGACGACGCTGACAAACGCGTTGCTCGCCGAAGTTGCGAAGACCGCCGATCGCGTCGTCCTCATCGAAGACACCCGCGAACTGCAATGCGCCGCGCCGAACCTCGTGGCGATGCGAACAAAAGATGGCGTTGCCTCACTTTCCGATCTCGTTCGCTCTTCGCTGCGTCTGCGGCCCGATCGCATACCCGTTGGCGAAGTGCGCGGCGCCGAAGCGCTCGAACTGCTCAAGGCCTGGGGCACCGGCCATCCTGGCGGGGTCGGCACCATCCACGCCGGCAGCGCGATCGGCGCACTGCGCCGCATGGAGCAGCTCATTCAGGAGGCAGTCGTCACGGTCCCGCGCGCATTGATCGCGGAAACGATCGACCTCGTTGCCGTCCTCTCCGGTCGCGGGTCCGCGCGGCGACTCTCCGAACTCTCGCGCGTCGAAGGCCTCGGTCTCGACGGCGACTACCGCATCGCGCCGGCCACCACGGATGGCGACGGCAGCTCGAGCTTGTTCGTCCCAGCACCTGAAGGAGAAAGCCTGTGATCCAACGCCTGCGGCGCGCGCGCCATCATCTCGTCTTGACCGTTTCCATCGCCACTCTGTCGGCGGTGATGGCAGCCCCCGCTCACGCTTCCGGTTCGTCGATGCCGTGGGAACAGCCTCTCCAACAGATCCTGCAGTCGATTGAAGGTCCCGTGGCGAAAATCATGGCGGTGATCATCATCATCGTTACCGGCCTGACGCTGGCCTTCGGCGATACCTCCGGCGGCTTCCGCAGGTTGATCCAGATCGTGTTTGGTCTCTCGATTGCCTTCGCCGCGTCGAGCTTCTTCCTGTCGTTCTTCTCGTTCGGCGGCGGGGCGCTGGTCTGATGACGGGCGCTGTCGATCAGGGCGGCGACGTCCCAGGCTATACCGTCCCCGTTCACCGGGCACTGACCGAGCCGATCCTGCTCGGCGGCGCCCCACGGGCTATCGCCATCATGAACGGGACGCTCGCTGGCGCGGTCGGCCTAGGGCTTCGCCTCTGGCTGGTGGGGATCGCGATCTGGGCGATCGGCCACGTCACCGCGGTGTGGGCTGCCAAGCGCGATCCGCTCTTCGTCGACGTTGTGCGCCGCCATCTGCGCGTCCCCGCACACCTTTCGGTCTGAGGGGAGCGCGGCCATGATGAACCTTGCCGAATATCGCAATCGCAACAGCCGCCTGGCCGACTTCCTCCCCTGGGTCGCGCTGGTGGGCTCCGGCATCGTCCTCAACAAGGACGGCAGCTTTCAGCGCACCGCGCGGTTTCGCGGCCCCGATCTCGACAGCGCCGTACAGGCTGAGCTAGTCGCCATCGCCGGCCGCCTCAACAATGCGTTCCGTCGCCTTGGATCAGGCTGGGCAATCTTCGTCGAGGCGCAGCGGCAAGCTTCGAACCTCTATCCCGACAGCCGCTTTCCCGATCCCGCCTCGGCGCTGGTCGACGCCGAGCGCAAAGCGGATTTCGAGGAAGCTGGCGCACATTTCGAGTCGAGCTATTTCCTGACCTTCACCTATCTGCCGCCGGCCGAGGACGCCGCGCGCGCGGAATCCTGGCTCTATGAAGGCCGGGAAAAGTCGGGCCTCGACCCCAACGAGGTGATGACCGGGTTCGCCGATCGCACCGATCGCATCCTGCGCCTGGTCGAAGCCTTCATGCCCGAATGCCGCTGGCTTGATGACGCGGAGACGCTCACCTATCTCCACGGCTGCGTCTCGACCAAACGGCACCGTGTCCGCGTCCCCGAAACGCCGATCTATCTCGACGCGCTGCTCGCCAACCAGCCGCTCACCGGCGGGCTCGAGCCGCGCCTTGGCGCGTCGCATCTGCGCATCCTCACCGTCACAGGCTTTCCAACGGCGACGACACCTGGCCTGCTCGACGAGCTGAACCGTCTCGCATTTCCGTATCGTTGGTCGACGCGGGCGATCCTGCTCGACAAGACCGACGCGACCAAGCTGCTGACCAAGATCCGCCGGCAATGGTTCGCCAAGCGCAAGTCGATCGCCGCGATCCTCAAGGAGGTAATGACCAACGAGGCGTCCGTCCTCGTGGACACCGACGCCGCGAACAAGGCCGCCGATGCCGACATGGCGCTCCAGGAACTCGGCGCCGACTATGCCGGGATGGCCTACGTCACCGCGACGGTGACGGTGTGGGACGAGGATCCGCGCGCTGCCGACGAGAAGCTGCGCCTCGTCGAGAAGGTCATTCAGGGCCGCGACTTCACTGCCATGGCCGAGACGATCAACGCGGTGGACGCCTGGCTCGGATCATTGCCCGGCCACGTCTATGCGAACGTCCGCCAGCCGCCGATCTCCACGCTCAATCTCGCCCACATGATCCCGCTGTCGGCGGTGTGGGCGGGGCCGGAACGGGACGAGCATTTTGCAGCGCCCCCACTGCTCTTCGGCAAGACCGAAGGCTCCACCCCGTTCCGGCTTTCGCTTCACGTCGGCGACGTCGGCCACACGCTGATCGTTGGCCCGACCGGCGCGGGCAAGTCGGTCCTGCTGGCGCTGATGGCGCTGCAGTTCCGACGCTATGCTCGCGCCCAAGTCTTCGCCTTCGACTTCGGCGGCTCGATCCGCGCGGCGGCGCTCGGCATGGGCGGCGATTGGCATGACCTCGGCGGCGATCTCAGTGACGGCGCGACCGATAACGTCAGCCTTCAACCGCTCGCCCGCGTTCACGACGTGCCCGAGCGCGCCTGGGCGGGCGACTGGATCGTATCGATCCTGACCCGCGAGGGCGTGGCGATCACGCCCGAGGTGAAGGAGCATATCTGGACGGCGCTGACCTCGCTGGCATCGGCGCCCGTCGAGGAGCGCACGATCACCGGCCTGGTCGTGCTGCTCCAGTCGAACGATCTCAAACAGGCGCTCAGGCCCTATTGCGTCGGCGGTCCCTACGGCCGGCTGCTCGACGCTGAACGCGAGTATCTTGGCTCGGCGTTCGTTCAAGCGTTCGAGACTGAGGGGCTGATCGGCACCGGCGCGGCGCCGGCGGTTCTCTCCTATCTCTTCCATCGGATCGAAGATCGGCTCGACGGTTCGCCGACTCTTCTCATTATCGACGAAGGCTGGCTGGCGCTGGACGATGACGGTTTCGCCGGCCAGCTCCGCGAATGGCTGAAGACGCTGCGCAAGAAGAACGCCAGCGTCATCTTCGCCACGCAATCGCTCAGCGACATCGACGGCTCGGCCATCGCGCCTGCCATCATCGAAAGCTGCCAGACCCGGCTTCTGCTGCCGAACGAGCGCGCGATCGAGCCGCAGATCACGGCGATCTATCGGCGCTTCGGCCTCAACGACCGCCAGATCGAGATCATCGCGCGGGCAATGCCCAAGCGCGACTATTACTGCCAGTCGCGGCGCGGCAACCGCCTCTTCGAGCTCGGTCTGTCCGATGTCGCGCTCGCTCTGTGCGCCGCGTCATCGAAGACCGACCAGGCGGCCATTGCCCGCATCGTCGCCGAACACGGCCGCGACGGCTTCCTCGCCGCATGGCTCGATCACCGTGAGGTCGGTTGGGCCGCCGATCTCATCCCCACGCTCACCAACAAGGAGACGTCCCAATGAAACTGCGCAATTCCCGCGCAGCGCGTTTTGCTGCCGCGCTGCTGACCGCTCCCGTCGCGCTCGCGCCCATGCTGGCGACGCCCGCTCACGCCATCATCGTATTCGATCCCTCGAACTATGCGCAGAACGTGCTCACGGCGGCGCGATCGCTTCAGCAGATCACCAACCAGATCACCTCGCTTCAGAACGAAGCGCAAATGCTGATCAACCAGGCACGCAACCTTGCGAGCCTGCCGTTCTCGTCGCTGCAACAGCTTCAGCAGTCCGTCCAGCGCACGCAGCAGCTTCTCAACCAGGCGCAGAATATCGCCTACGACGTCCAGCAGATCGACCGGATGTTCCAGCAGAAGTACGGGAACGTCTCGCTGTCCGCTTCGGATCAGCAACTCGTCACCGATGCCCGCTCGCGCTGGCAGAACACGGTCGGCGGCCTGCAGGACGCAATGCGGGTGCAGGCGGGCGTCGTCGGCAACATCGACACCAATCGCACGCAGATGTCGGCGCTGATCGGCCAGAGCCAGGGCGCGACCGGCGCGCTGCAGGCGACGCAGGCCGGCAACCAACTCCTTGCGCTCCAGGCGCAGCAACTCGCGGATCTCACCGCCGTCGTGGCGGCCAACGGCCGGGCGCAGGCCTTGCAGTCGGCCGAGCAGGCCGCCGCCGCCGAACAGGGCCGCGAGCAGCGCCGGCGTTTCCTGACGCCGGGCTCGGGCTACCAGCCCGGCAATGCCCGCATGTTCCCGAACAGCGGCAACTGAGGCTGGCACGATGGACGGCAAGACCCTCGCTCGCGTCGGCGCCATCGTCTTCGTCGCGGTCGCCATCACGGCGACCGCGATCGAGATGAACCGCAAGGACGTTTCGACGGACGTCCTCGCGACGCAGGGCCGTCCGGTCACAACATCGGATCCTCTCGCCGCCGAATTGCTTCGTTGTTCCGAGATCGGCGAGGCCGGCACGCGCGATCCCAATTGCCTGAAGGCATGGGCAGAGAACCGGCGCCGCTTCCTCGGCCAGCCGGCCCCCGTTTCATCACCATCGCCGGTTGCGCCGACCACGCTGTTTCCAAGCGCGCCCGCGTCGGCCGCTCCCATCCACAAAGACAGTGCGCCAGCGGACGTGACCGGGCCTGCGATGCAGGCCGAGCCCGCTCAGCCAGAGGTTCGCTGACATGGGCGGCACCGGTGTCATCGACCATTTCCTCGAGGTCTTCACTCGCTACATCGACGGAGGATTCGGGCTGCTCGGCGGCGAAGTCGGTTTCATCGCCACCACCTTGATCGTCATCGACGTCACGCTCGCCGCGCTTTTCTGGTCATGGGGCGCCGACGACGACATCATGGCGAGGCTGGTCAAGAAGACGCTCTTCGTCGGTGTCTTCGCCTACCTGATCTCCAACTGGAACAATCTCGCCCGCATCGTCTTCGAGAGCTTCGCGGGCCTCGGCCTGAAGGCTTCGGGAACGGGCTTTGCCGTGAGCGATCTCATGCGCCCCGGCAAGGTGGCGCAGACTGGTCTCGATGCCGGCCGGCCGCTGCTCGACTCCATCTCCAGCCTGATGGGCTACTGGTCGTTCTTCGAGAACTTCATCCAGATCGCCTGCATGTTTTTCGCCTGGGCGCTGGTGCTGCTGGCGTTCTTCATCCTGGCGATCCAGCTCTTCGTCACCCTGATCGAGTTCAAGCTGACCACGCTCGCCGGCTTCGTCCTCATTCCCTTCGGCCTGTTCGGCAAATCGGCGTTCATGGCCGAGCGCGTGCTCGGCAACGTCATCTCCTCCGGCATCAAGGTGCTGGTGCTCGCCGTCATCATCGGCATCGGCTCGACGCTGTTCTCCGAGTTCACCTCGGGCTTCAACGGCGCAACGCCATCGATCGACGATGCCATGGCGATCGTGCTTGCCGCGCTGTCGCTGCTTGGTCTCGGCATCTTCGGTCCCGGCATCGCTAACGGCCTCATCTCCGGTGGCCCGCAGCTCGGCGCCGGCGCGGCCATTGGCACTGGTCTTGCCGCCGGCGGCGTTGTCGCAGCAGGCGCGGCCGCTGCCGGCGCCGTCGTGACAGGCGGCGCTGCACTTGCTGGCGGCGCTGCCGCCGCCGCGCGTGGCGGTGCAGCCCTCGCCGGTGGCGCCTCCACCGCCTACAGCCTCGGCGCGGCCGGCCAGGCCGGCGCATCCGGCGTCGCGTCGGGTCTTGGCAGTGTTGCCAGCACCGGCGCGAAGGCGGCCGTCTCACCGCTGAAGCGCGCAGCCGGTCGTGCCGCCGACAGCCTGAAGCAGAGCTATCAGGCCGGTGGCCAGGCCGCGACGGAGATCGCCACCGGCGCATCCGGTGCTGCGACGACCGCCACCGCGGAGGCCGCATCTCCCGGAGCTGCGTCTTCCACCAGCGACGGGCCGCCGGCCTGGGCGAAACGCATGAAGCGCTCGCAGCAGATGTCCCATGGCGTTCAGGCCGCCGCCCACGCCGTGCGTAGCGGCGACAGCCATGGCGGCGGCTCCTCCGTCAACCTCTCCGAAAGCGACTGACCATGTTCAAGCGACCATCCACCCACTACGGCAAAGCCCCTCAGCCCGAGACTCCCTATCAGCGCGCCGCTCAGGTCTGGGACGATCGCATCGGCTCCGCCCGCGTGCAGGCCCGTAACTGGCGCTACATGGCCTTCGGATCATTGGCCCTCGCGGGCGGCCTTTCGGCCGCGCTGGTCTGGCAGTCCGCCAACGGCTCGATCGTGCCTTGGGTAGTGCAGGTCGACCGGCTCGGCCAGGCGCAGGCGATCGCGCCGGCGACCGCCGACTATCAGCCAAACGATCCGCAAATCGCCTTCTACCTCGCGCGCTTCATCGAGCAGGTCCGCTCGATCCCGTCCGACGCCATCATCGTGCGGCAGAACTGGCTGCGCGCCTACGACTTCACGACACAGGGTGGCGCGCTCGCGCTGAACGATTATGCGCGCGCCAACGACCCCTTCACCAAGGTCGGCAAGCAGCAGATCGCGATCGAAGTGTCGTCGGTGATCCGCGCCTCGCCGTCGAGCTTCCGCATCGCCTGGATCGAGCGACGCTATCAGGACGGCTCACTGGCCTCCACCGAACGCTGGTCCGCGATCCTCACCGTCGTCGTGCAGCCCCCACGCGACGCCGACACGCTGCGGAAGAACCCACTCGGAATCTACATCAACGCCATCAACTGGTCGAAGGAGCTTGGACAATGACGCCCGCACTCCGCAAAGCCGCCCCTTGGAGTGCAGGGCTCCCGGCTTTGCTCATCCACGTAGTTCCGGTTTTCCGCAAATCCGCTTTGCCGGGAATCTTGCTCGCCGGTTCGGCGCTGGCAGGGTGCGCCACTCACACCCCGCCGCCGGAGATTTCCTACGACAATGCGGTGCCGGCTGTGCAGACCTCCGATCCGCCAGCGCCCGTCCGGGTGGTGGAGCTTCCCAAACCGCTCCCGCTGCCTGGTCAGTTGAAGCCCATCGGCAAGGACGGCAAGCCCGAGCCGGAACCGTCCGATCCCGCCGCGCGCGTCAACCAGGCCAATGCCGCAGCGCGCGTCCAGCCCGTCCGCAACGGCTTCATCAACTCGATGCAGGTCTATCCCTTCGTCGATGGCGCGCTCTATCAGGTCTACGCCTCGCCGGGGCAGATCACCGACATCGCGCTTCAGCCCGGCGAGCAGCTCGTCGGCTCCGGTCCTGTCGCCGCTGGCGACACAGTGCGCTGGATCATCGGCGATACCGAGAGCGGCGTTGGCGCGGCCAAGCAGGTCCATATCCTCGTGAAGCCAACGCGGGCCGAGCTGATGACCAATCTCGTCATCAACACCGACCGGCGCACCTATCACATGGAGCTGCGCGCGACGCCATCGACCTATATGGCATCGGTGTCTTGGCAATATCCGCAGGACCAGCTCATCGCGCTGCGCCGCCAGAACAGCCAAGCCGAGGCCGCGCAGCCGGTGTCGGGCGGCATCGATCTCGCCCGTGTCAATTTCCGCTACGAGGTGACCGGCGACCGCGCACCGTGGCGGCCGCTGCGCGCCTTCGATGACGGCAAGCAGGTGTTCATCGAATTCCCCCGCGGCATCGGACAGGGCGAGATGCCGCCCTTGTTCGTGGTCGGACCGGAGGGCGACACCTCCGAGCTGGTGAACTATCGCGTGCGCGGCAACTACATGATCGTCGATCGACTGTTCGCCGCCGCCGAACTGCGGTTCGGCGCGGGCAAGAACCAGAAGCGTGTCCGCATCTCCCGCACCGACGGGAGGCCGGCATCGTGAGCGACGAACGCGATCCCGAAAAGGAGGAAGGCCGGACGCCCGGTTCGGCGCCCCAGCCTCAGCCGACCGACGACGACGCTCGGCCGCTGACCGGCGAGCCGGCCGCGACCATGCGGCTGCGCGCCGAGCCGCCGCGTGTGACCCGCCTGTCCCGCAAGGTGCTGGCCGGTCTGGGTCTTGCGGCAAGCCTCGGTGTCGGTGGGGCGCTGATCTATGCGCTCCAGACTCGTCACAGCGGCCAGGGTCAGGAGCTTTACTCTACGGACAACCGCTCGACACCGGACGGTCTGGCTGGATTGCCGAAGGATTATTCCGGCGTCCCGAAGCTCGGCCCGCCGCTGCCCGGCGACCTCGGTCGCCCGATCCTCAACGCGCAGAACGGTGGCACAGTGCCGCCGATCGGCGCACCGGCATCAGGTCCGACGGGACCGAGCCCCGAGGAACAGCGCCGGGCGCAGGAACTGGAGGCGGCTCGGACCGCACGGCTGTTCGCATCCACCGAGACTCGGCCCGCTACGGCTGGAGCTTCGACACAGCCGACTGCGACCGCCACGCCGTCGGCCGATCTCGCCAGCCTCGGCCTTGCGCCGCAGCCAGCGACACCCTCCGCGCAGGATCGTCAGCTCGCATTCCTCAATCAGACGCCCGACAAGCGCACTGTCTCGCCGGATCGCGTTGCCGCGCCAGCGTCGAAGAACGTCCTGCAGGCCGGCGCCGTCATCGCGGCCGCGCTCATCACCGGCATCCGCTCCGACCTGCCGGGTCAGATCACCGCACAGGTGACGGAGAACATCTATGACAGCCCGACCGGCAAGATCCTGCTTGTGCCACAGGGCACGCGCGTTATCGGCCAGTATGACAGTGGCGTCGGCTTCGGTCAGAGGCGCATACTTCTCGTCTGGAACCGGCTGATCTTCCCCAATGGCCGCTCCATCGTTCTGGAGCGTCAGCCTGGTGCGGACGCCGAGGGCTATGCGGGCCTTGAGGATGGCGTCGACTATCACTGGGGCGAACTGTTCAAGGCCGCTGCACTTTCCACGATTCTGAGCATCGGTGCGGAGGCGGGCTCGTCTGGCCAGGACAGCGATATTGTGCGGGCGCTGCGACAGGGTGCCTCCAATAGCGTCAGTCAAACCGGCCAGCAGATCGTCCAGCGCCAGCTCAACATCGCACCGACCCTCACCATCCGGCCAGGCTTGCCCGTCCGCGTCATCGTCACCCGCGATCTCGTTCTCGAACCCTACGGAGGCTGACATGACCAAGCTGAAATTGGGAGCGATCGTCGACGACAAACCGGTGAAGGTCACGGTGGAGTTACCGGCAAGCCTGCATCGCGACCTAACGGCCTACGCAGAAATTCTCGGCCGCGAAGCGAGGCAACCGCCGGCCGATCCCGTTCGCCTCATCGCTCCGATGCTGGAGCGGTTCATAGCCACGGATCGGGGATTTGCGAAAGCGAGGAAGTCAAAAGAACTGCCGAAACC
Source organism: Bradyrhizobium betae (assembly GCF_008932115.1). Lineage (NCBI taxonomy): Bacteria > Pseudomonadati > Pseudomonadota > Alphaproteobacteria > Hyphomicrobiales > Nitrobacteraceae > Bradyrhizobium > Bradyrhizobium betae. Next base: position 2,937,430 of record NZ_CP044543.1, on the reverse strand, counting down.
GTCTGAATGATTGTGGCGGCAGCCGAGCGCGACATTGAACGCGCAAGACTGAGGAGGCGGCGCCAGGCCGGGTTATCATTCCGCGGCGACCACACCGCGCAGAACGGCAGAACCTCGCCGGCAAGCTGCCGATAGGCAGTTCCCGGAAACTGAGCCGCCGTCCCGGCCTCGCTCATGACCGTGACGCCTTGGCCGATCGCCACAAGCGACAGGAGATTGTCCCTCCCGACGTATTGGGTATCGATTTCTGGGTGACGCCCAAGATCGGCGAGGCGTTGAACCAAATAGTCGTGAATTTCCGATCCAGGGGCACCGTCACTTACAATGAATCTCTCGTCCACAAGATCACGCCAGCCAAGCTCCGATTTCTCAGAGAGAGGATGATCGCTGGGAAGTACGGCGAATACTCGCTCGGACCAAAGTTGCTCTGTTTCACAGTCCGACCACTGTGTGGTTCCCGTGATAAAAGCCACATCGAGTTGAAGTCGCCGGATCGAGGCAACGTGATCCGCAGGATCGCCGTCAAAAAATTCGACCCGTACACTTGCATGCTCCTTGCCGTAGGCTCCCAGCAGATCGGACAGGAATCCAGACGCGAGCGACGAAAAGATGCCGACCTTGATATGCCCCCGCTCGGAGCGACCTATGGCGGCCACATCCTTCGCGCCGCAGTCGATCTGTTGAAGTGCTTTGCGTGCTCGACGCACAAACTGCTGTCCTGCCAACGTCAGGCAGACGCCGCCGTTGTGCCTCTGAAATAGGGAAGCGCCGAGTTCGTCTTCGAGATCGCGAACGCGACGGCTGATCGCCGATTCCTGTATTCCCAAGGCCAAGGCCGCCTTTCGGAAGCTGCCATATTCGGCCGCCGCAAGAAAATACCGGATCTGGCGGAATTCAAGCATCGGTCAATTGCGACCGAGATCTATTCGAAATGATTCCTGGCCTCGCGACGGTCCATCGTCCGCTCGTTGCGAGCATCGCTCTGTAAGCACCATCTACCACGACCATCGCGCCCCGACCGCAGCTAAGGCAAGACCTCCCGATTCTCACCCTAGAATAGACGGCTACAGACGCTCATTGGCCGATGATCTTATATAGATTCGATATACCAACGTATCTTCGAAATATACCGTGTTCTGAAAGGGGGGGGGTGGCACGCCCGCGCAGATCGCGCACCAGTTCGCGGTGCAGGGGCTCTCCTCTCAGTCGAGATTCAAACGCTCAAACTGTCCGACATTCTAACAAGGTCAATAATCGTCTTGGCCTGCATCTTCTGCATGAGATGGCTACGGCGAACCTTCACCGTGATCTCGCTAACATTCAGGTCGGCGGCGATTTGTTTATTGAGGAGGCCCTTTACAACGAGCTTGAAAACGTCTCGTTCGCCGGGCGTCAATGTCTCCCAACGCGCATTCAAATCCAGCGAACGCGCTTCGCTCTCGCGCCTTCGCCGGTCTTTTTCGATCGCTTGTTGGATAGCATCCAGCAGGTCTTGGTCGCGAAACGGCTTGGTCAAGAACTCGAAGGCGCCATTCTTGATGGCGTTCACGCCCATCGTGATGTCCCCATGTCCCGTGATGAATATCGTCGGCAGATGAATGCCGTATTCAGGCATTTGCCGATGAAAATCGATCCCGCTTTGTCCGGGCATTCTCACATCGAGCAGCAGGCAGCCGGGCGCGTCCGGCATGGAGCTTTCCAGAAATTCGGCAACCGAGCTATACGAGCGCACCTGTAGCCCAACGGATGCGAGCAAATCTTCGAGCGCGGCGCGAACGGACCGATCGTCATCGATGACATAGACGATGGGCTGCGGCCGCGAATCCGCCGTCGGTTCATTTTTCATCAGGCTGCCTCCATGTGGCGCGGCAGGCGCACCTCAAATACGGTCCCGCCTCCAGGGACTGGAGCCGCGGAAATCTGTCCGCCATTCGCTTCAACGATCGTCTGACTGATGGTAAGGCCAAGACCCATGCCTCCCTCTTTCGTCGTCCAGAAGGCGTCAAAGAGGTGCTCACGAGCTCCCGGCGCCAGACCGGTGCCGGAATCGGCCACCGCGAGAACGATCGCATCCCGTCCATCCTGCGAGGCGGCAATTCGCAGACGACGCTCGGGCAATGCGCGGTCCGACATCGCCTCGGTCGCATTGAGGACGAGATTGCTGATGACCTGCTGGATCTGGACCCGATCGGCAAAAACGCGAGGTAGGCCGTCATGCAGGTCCAGTTGCAAGGCGACGCCGCCACGCTCGATCTCGCCGCGCGACAAGGTCGCGATTTCCATGACAGCTTCCCTGAGGTCGAATGGTTGTCGGCGCGGCGCCTCGCCCTTCGAAAGGGCGCGAATGCGCGCGATGACCTGGCTTGCCCGGTTGGCATCGCTGACGATGCGGTCGAGCGCGAGGCGGGCCTTGTCGAGATTTGGCGGCTCCTGGGCAAGCCATCGGGTGCACGCGCCGCCGCTGGCGACGACGGCAGCCAGGGGCTGGTTGACTTCGTGCGCGATCGACGCCGACAGTTGACCGAGCGTCGTGACCCGCGCAATTCGCAAAAGCCGATCGCGCGCCTCCAGCGCCTCGGCCTTCGCAGCCACCATCCTTAAACTGAGATAGGTTGTAACGCCGATCGCAACGATACTAATCCCGGTATTGACGATGCCGACCTCATACGCACCGGAGTGGGTCAAGAAAAAACTGATCAGGGTCAGCGCGACACAAATGCAAGCGAGGGCCACTACAGCCGTGCCAGACAAGATGCGTGTCGCAACGAGAATGACCGCTGTGTAGAATACGGCCGCTGCGATGGCGTAGTCCGTGACCGTATCGGCGATAAAAATGCCGGCCATCGCAACGCCCATCGCGATCAACGTCAGCGCCGATCCGGGACGTATATCATTGGCGATCTTGAGCATTGTTCACCTTCTCGATCAACTTACCTACTTTCAATATTCTTCCCTGGAGAATCTACTCCGCCGTGTACCTAGATAACTATTGCTTCTCGGTCACTCGCCTGGCTCGAACCGCCACCGAGCAGATGTTACCAGCGGCTCCAGACTGAGACGACCGATAATCTGTTCCAAAAGGCGATCCTGCCGAGTGTCGGCTCGCACTGTCGCGCTCACCTGGACTCGGTTTGTGTCCTCGATATTCGTGCTTTCGAGGTCGCGGATGTGCAGCGCACCGGCGAGATCGCGAAGAAGAAGCGCCCGAACATGCGCCTCAGCCTCTCCATGGCAGATGATGCTGATCGCATATGCGCTGTCCAACGGGCTTGCGGCGAATGACTGGCGCTCAACGAGGCGCACGAGCGGGCGCAGAACTGCGTTGACGGCGATGACGAACGTCGTCGCAATCAATGCATGAAAGAAAAATCCGGCCCCACACAGCGCGCCGATCGCGGCGGAGCACCACAGCGTCGCGGCGGTGTTGAGCCCGCGCACATTCAACCCTTCCTTGAAGATGATGCCGGCGCCCATAAAGCCGATGCCGGAAACAATCTGGGCCGCAACGCGCGTCGGGCTCGCCTCGCCGGGGAACAGCCCGGCAAAGAGGACGAAGATGGCCGCGCCGAGCGCGACGAGGGTATTGGTTCGCAGCCCGGCCAGGCGCTGGCGCCATTGCCGTTCGAAGCCGATCAAGCCGCCAAGAAGGAATGCGCCCCCGAGCGTGAGTGCGGTGTGGCCAAGGCTTTGCCAATCCATCTGAATGTGTTCCCATCTCGTTGCGTCGGTCGCGCCCTCCCGAGGCGCAAGCCCGCGCTATTGCTGGAATTGCCACTCCACTCGCTGTCAGAATTCGGCGTGGGCGCGAAGCGACAGAATCGAGGCTGGTCCGCGGTCGGCGTTGTAGGCGGGGTTTGCAACAAACTGATAGTCGAAGGTGACGGTGCTCCAGCCGTTGACCCGCAAGGCGTAATACGCCTCGACGATCGACTCGTGGCCGTAGCGCAGTCTCCCATCACCGATCAGCAACCCCGTGCCTCCGGCGGCGAGGAAGTTACGATGTGCACTCGAGAGGCCGTTGACCGCAGCACCGACTCCGATCGTGTCCGCAGGCCGTCCCCATGCAGAACCCTTTAGGGAGAAACCACCGGAAATGCTGCGGTCGATGTCCGTGAAGGAGAGGATTTCGGTGCGGCCGTCGTTCCAGCTTGCACGGGCGAAAAGCCCGAGGTCAGCTGTCAAAGCCTGTTCGATATTTCCATAAAAGCCATACTTATTCTGATTGCGGCGCAGGGCCGTCATCGCATCGTTGATATCTGTTTGAGGGCTCGCTTGCGCGAGGTTGATAGCGTCGCGATACGCGCCGGTGTAACCACGGTTGATGAAAGCGCCGATCCGAACCTTACCCGGCTGCCCGAACAGGCTGTGCCGTTCCTCGAACTCGACGGCGCCACCGCCGCCCCCATTGAAGACCAAAACATCACTGTTCGGCTCCCTGGGCACTTGGAAGGCCCCGGCTCGCACAGCCCAATCCTTACGATTCAGCTCGATGACCGCACCGCGCGTCATGCCGGGAAGGTCGGCGGGGAAGTCATAGGCCCCCGACGACCAGATTGCCCAATTCATGAAATCCGCGCGCGGATCCTTGGCATAGGCATTCGCGTCGAAGAAATCGCCAACCGCGAAACGACCAACCGTGACAGTGACGCGATCGATATCGCGTCGCCCCGCCAGTTGCAGGGGGCCGTCTGCGACATCCTCCTGCTCGCCACCAAGACCGAATGTCTGCTGAAGATAGTAGCGCTGTGGCCGAAATTTCGGAAATTCAGCGCCGCCTTTTTGCGCTTCTCCATTTGGAAAGCCTGCGAGTCCGAGCGTCCCGTTCAGCCCGAAGCCTTGGGCTAGCTCGGGATTGAAATAGAACGCACCACCGTCCCAAAGCCTCACGCCAAGAAATGCGTCCGCGGTCCACGTCTCACGAACTTGCCCACCACCGGGCAGGCTGGCGCTGGAAGCGTAGGGGGAACGAATCGCGGGATAGCCTTGGGCGATGAATGTGGTCTGGCCATGAATATTCCAGTCCGGCGACATTTCGACAGTTGCCGGTGGTCTTGGGAGTGTCGAGGCCACATCGCCCAGTCGGTAGTTCAGGCCAAGCGTGAACCTCTGGGTTCGGGGGCGGACGGACACATCGCGCAGTCCGGCACCATCGAGTCGATAGGTCGAGGAAGCCAGATCGAGGTAGTCGTACTGGACGCGTGCCGTCCATGGTCCGCCCAAGGCCATTTCGACACCTGCGCCTGCCGTCCACCCAGCGTGCCAGCGCCCCAGTTTTGACAAAACGCTGCCGTCATCGCCATTGATGTCGACGTTCGTTCGTGTCCAAGCGAGGCCTCCCGTTGCATAGGGGAGGAATGGGCCAAAAGCATAGCCGATCCTGCCACGCACCGTCCCCACGACATCCAGGGATGTGTTGAAGGGAGCCGGTATCCGTCGCGTCTCATCGGGCGGGCTCACAAAAGTGACATCGGCTTCCGCGCCGAGCACCCAACGATCGCTGGCCTGAAAGTTGTAGCCTCCCTGAAAGCCGCCGATCATTCCTGTCACCGTAGGCGGCAGGCCAACGGACTGATTCAAGACGGGGTTCGTTCCCGGGCCAAGGCTGCCAGCCCCGAAACCGGTGTGTCCGCCAAAATAGACGCCCGACCAGTCGGGCCCGCCCGATTCCACCTTATTGTCACGCGAGGCCCCCGGTGCCTTCGTTGGCATCGCCAGGATGGGTTGCGGTCCACTAGTGTTGAGCCGTGCCGCATCCGGATGGCCGGGAGTCGTTTGAAGTTCTTGCGCGTGCGCTTTGGTTACCTGAAGAACCGCTACAAGACCGAGCGCCAGCAAGTAGAAAGCGATCACCATCAGTCGGCAAAAAAGAACCCGACGACGCCTGAAAACCTTCAGTCCGGTGGTGATAGTGAAATTGGGAAGTCCGTGGGTCGTAAAATAAGTCATGGGCTACTCCTGGCGTCGGGTTGCGAGAGCGCCCGGCGCCAATAGCCGCGAGCTGCCCTCCTAGTTTTCTCGTGAATTCAAGCGGCGCGAGTTGTTGGTCGCGCCGCGACTAGATGGGTCGTCCATTTGAAGCTCCTTGCTGATCGAAGTCCGGTTCAGGTCCGGGCCTCGTGCTTTGGTTCCATGCAAGCGATCGTTTTGCGCTTGTGTGGCTCACCAGCGGCAACGCCGCATTCGCGATATCGCCGCTCTGTTCAACCGTGCGCCGCAACGCAGCAGGAATCTGAGCTTGAAACCGTCCAGCAGACGGCGACGAGCAAGGTGAACGGCCGCATGCGTCACGAACATCGCCAAAACCGCCAAAGCCCAACACAAACGTCTGTCCAACCGATTCCGAAGCGACGACCTGGCATCGCCCGGCTCGCGATTGTGGGGCGGACGCGGCGCTTGTCGCCTCGGCGGTGGCGGCCCTTGTCGCGGGCAGTCTCCAGCCTGCGGCGGCGCAAATCTCAGGATCAACGGTGATGTGGACATGATCAGGACCTCTCATGCGCTTGGCCGTCAGAACCATTGTCCGAACCGGCGGATGTAGACGGTCTTCATCAGTTGAGCGACGAGGCAGTAGCAGAGCAGCGTTCCGGCCAGCCACGGGAAGTAGGCGATAGGCAGGGGCTGCAATCCGATGGCTGCTCCCAGCGGAGAGAACGGCAAATAGATCCCCAGTACGCAGATGACGCTCGACATCAGCAAGACCGGCAAAGCCGCTGTGCTGTTGACGAAGGGAATCTTCTGGGTACGCAGCATATGGACCACGAGCGTTTGAGAAAGCAGGCCCTCGATGAACCAGCCCGACTGAAAGAGCGATTGATGCTCCGGGCTATTGGCGGCAAAGACGAACCACATCAGAGCGAACGTCGTGATGTCGAAGATCGAGGACGTCGGCCCGATCCAGATCATGAAACGACCGATATTCTTGGCATCCCACTTCCGCGGTTTGCTGAGAAACTCCTTGTCCATGTGATCCCAAGGCAGCGCCAATTGGGAAATGTCGTACATCAGGTTTTGCACGAGCAAATGGATCGACAGCATCGGCAGGAACGGAATGAATGCGCTCGCCACCAGCACTGAAAACACGTTTCCGAAGTTCGAGCTGGCGGTCATGTTGAGGTATTTCATGATGTTGCCGAAGGTTTCGCGCCCCTTCAGCACACCCTCCTCAAGAACCATCAGGCTCTTCTCGAGCAGGATGATATCGGCCGACTCCTTCGCAATATCGGCGCCGCTATCGACGGAAATGCCGACATCGGCATCGCGCAGCGCCGGGGCGTCATTGATGCCGTCACCGAGAAATCCGACGGTATGACCGTTAGCCTGAAGCGCCTGCAATACACGCGACTTCTGGAGCGGAGTGAGCTTCGCGAAGATCGTCCGCTCCTCGACCAAAACGCGAAGCGCGGTGTCGTCCAATTTTTCTATGTCGCGCCCGAGTACGGCTTGGCCCGGTTCAAGTCCTACTTCACGGCAGATCTTGGCACTCACGACCGCATTGTCGCCCGTAAGAACCTTGACCTTGACGCCATGCTCCGCGAGCGCAGCGATTGCTGGTCCAGCCGTCTCCTTTGGCGGGTCGAGAAAAGTAAGGAACCCCTGAATCGTGAGATCGGCTTCGTCCGCGATGGCATAATGCGTCTTGGCCTCGGACGCCACAAACCCTCGGGTGGCGACGACCAGCACACGGAATCCGTCCTCGTTGTACGCCCGAGCCATCGCAGCCAGATTCTTGCGCTCAACGTCACCAAGGCGGATCAGATCTTTGCCTCTTCTGACGTGCGTAGAGATCGACAGCATCTCCTCAACCGCGCCCTTGCAGATGAGCAAGTGATCTCCGTCCTCGCCCTCGACGACCACTGAGAGTCGGCGGCGCACGAAGTCGAACGGAAGTTCATCGACTTTTCGGTAGCTCGCGGCCGTGTTCGTGATGGCTGGCTCCGCCCCGGCGAATCGCACGACGGCCTGATCCATCAGGTTCTTCACGCCGCTCTGGTGGTAGCTGTTCAACCAGCCCAACCGGAGAACGTCAGCGTTGGGTTGCCCGGTAACGTCGACGTGGTGCTCCAGAATGATCTTGTCCTGAGTCAGCGTGCCGGTCTTGTCCGTGCAGAGAACATCCATCGCGCCGAAGTTCTGAATGGCGTTGAGTCGCTTCACGACGACTTTGCGCCGCGCCATCGCTACGGCGCCCTTCGCGAGGTTCGAGGAAACGATCATCGGCAGCATTTCGGGGGTAAGTCCGACGGCGACGGCAAGGCCGAACAACAGCGCTTCCACCCAGTCGCCTTTGGTCAGGCCGTTGATGACAAAGACGACAGGAACCATGACGAGCATGAAGCGGATGAGCAGCCAGCTCACACTGTTGATGCCGCGATCGAACGCCGTTTGAGCGCGCGATCCGACGATCGCCTTGGCTAACGATCCGAAATAGGTGCGAGCACCCGTGGCAACGACAAGCGCGGTCGCCGTGCCGCTCACGACGTTGGTGCCCATGAAGCAGACGTTGGGCATGTCGAGCGCGTTCATTTCGCTGGACGCTACGCTCGCCGCGGACTTCTCGGCGACAGACCCGAGCGTGTCATACTTCTCAACAGGGATGGCCTCACCGGTGAGCACTGCCTGGCTCACAAACAGATCGCGGGATTCGATCAGCCTCACGTCTGCCGGGATCATATCCCCTGCTGAAAGACGCACGATGTCGCCGGCGACGATCTCTCGCATCGGGATTTCGAATGCTTCGGGATTTGACGTTGCCGATCCTCGACGAAGAACCGTCGCCGTCGTGCGGACCATCGCCTTCAGAGCTTCGGCCGCAGCGCTCGATCGGTACTCCTGAACGAAGCGCATCAAGGCGCTGGCAAGCACCATCACGATGATGATGGTGACTTTTGTCGGATCCGCATCCTCGCCATGTTGAAGCCGAAGCCAGATGTCCGTTACAGCGCTGATCCCAGCCAGGATCAGCAGCACTGCAATGAACGGATTCTTGAAAGCGCCAAAAAACTGAACAACCGCTGGCAGGCGTCGCTCTTGCGCAACCTCATTGGGGCCGTCTTTTGCCAGCCGTTCGATCGCATCTCGGGCAATCAGGCCGTTGCGGTCGCCTTTGACGTTTTCGAAGGTGTCATCCAACCCATTCTGGGCTTCACGGACCGCCTTCATCGACAGCTTGCGTTCGTCTTTTCCGCGCGGCTTGAGAGCCGCCTTGAGGATGGGGGCATTCATTGGATGAATCTCCTGCCGCAAGCGCCGAGACCATGCGCCTCTCGGCACGGTCTTCGGCGCTTGGGGTCTTGGTCGGCTGAGGGGATAATGAAACCGATGCATCTTCACGACGCTCGGCATTCGGACCGCGCTTGAGCAGCGCAGCCGCTCTTCACCAGGGAGGGTCCGCACCTTCGCGCGACCGTGCGATTCTGCGCGAGTACGGATTGCCGCCCCGGCGGGGGTGAAGCCCGTCCAGGCCGGCGGACACCAGAACCATCGCCGTGCTGGCCTTATGCAGCGTGAGGGAATGCATCACACGCCTCACGCCGCAAAGCGACCATGCTGGTAAACTGCAAGAAGGAGTCCGGCGCGCTCGATCAATCGGCGCAACCCGCCGCCCGTGTCTGGTTCGGCGTCAAGCATCCAGATGCATTCGAGCCGACCGGTCTCGCCATTGACACGCCACGCCGCGACCAGTCGAGTCCGGTTCGTGCGGGGAGACTTCGTGAAAGGACGGTCACGCTCGCATCGCGGGTCGGCGAATGCGGGATTGCGTTTCGGCGAGGCGATCCGCGAAACGCGGAGCGAAGCCGGCAGAGTAAAAAATTGGAGAGTCATGTCTCACCTCCGTGACGAGCCGCTCGGCCGTCACAGGCGAGACTGATGATTCAGACTCGCGAGAACGACCTGAGCGGCACGCTTGCTCGACTACTGTCGCTTGGCATTGCTCGTTGATCCTCATGCGTCGGCAGCGGGTTGGAGCCGCTAGATGACATTGGCTGGATATCACCGTCATTCCTTGAGTGACAGTGTCTTGCGGGGTTGATCCGATATACAAAACAATATCCGGGATATACCATCGTATATTGTAAGGTCTTCGGCGATAACTACCTGCGCAATATCAAGCCGCTTAGACTCACCGGACACGGGCGCGTCGACTTCACTAGCGATGTGATCGCTCTGATTTATTTCGATCCGAGGTCTAGTGTGGGTATCGATATGGTTCTTGTCGAGCGCATCGTCGCGCGAAGCCCTCGTCTTCGGCGATTGCTTTATTCGTTGTCCTTAACCTTTCTGAAAGCGGCGTTTCGGTTTCGCCGCACGGGCTTGGATGCCTTTGCCCGACCGACATTGCGTTTATCGCAGTGTCTCTTTCGTACTGCCTCTTCGCGGATACGACGTCGTTATGCAGCCGAGCCGAAAATGACGTCGGACTCGCGCTTTGTGCTCCGTCGCCTTTCTCTCAAACTTTTGATCGTGCTGATCTTTGCCGGTGCTCAAAGCCCGCTGCCCTGGGGATTCGGGAAAGCGCTTACGATGATGCTGTTTATGAGCGCGGCTATCAGCTGTGCCTTGGCCCTCATGAACCACCAACGATTCAGATTGGGAGTCTTGAGCTACTGGGACGAATCTTTGGCCTTTGTCCTGCTCGGCCAAACCGCGCGGATGGTGTTTCTACGTTGAAGTATTGCGAGTGCGCTATGCCGGGGGCTCTCGTCTTCAAAATACTCGCCAATAACCTGCCACGCGATACGGGAATCGCGAAGGTGGCCGTCGAGGCGAGACGCGGGGCAGCGACAACCGCCTGCGGCGTCGTTTGGTATTGGTTATGACGGAGCGTCGCACCACTCGCCGTCGCCGCACGCTGTTGACGGGGAAGATCATTCTCAATCAGCGATCGTCCGTGATAAGTTGCGTCGTCCGAAACTTGTCGGACACAGGCGCCTGCCTCGAAGTTCCTGCTGCCCTGAACATTCCGGATGCCTTCGAGCTGAAAATAGAACCTGGCGGCGCTTGCTCACAGTGTCGAATAGTCTGGCGGAGCGCTACGCGCATCGGCGTGGCGTTCGATTGACACAAAGCTAGAACGCGCCTTCACTTTCAAGGGCGAGTGTAAAGGCGCTGGCCCGAGATACTGGCCGCGCGCACGGCGCTGCAGGCGTGACGGCTGATATGGCCGGACGGCAGGCTACAGAAATAACAAGGACAATGTGTGGGGGAAAGAGCCAATCTCACAAGGAGAATGGCGCGCCGTACTGGATAAAAGTGCGAACGCATATGTGATTGAATCTGCGATTAATTTATTTTGGGGCATCGTGATCCTCTCATCTTTCAGCGTTCGCCGGCTGCCGCCAATAGCCCCACCCAAACGGGTGCGCCGAACCGAACGCGGAGCTGATATCGGACCAAGTACAAGGTATCCGGTATTTTGCTTCTCCCGGGTCTATGAGGAAATGACTAGCTCTTTCCAAATCTGGGCCGCGTACGCAGTGGCTCTCTCCTAGTCCTGAAGTCCGCGGCATGTGTGATTGGGTACCGCTGGAATACATCGCAGAAAATCCCATTCTGCAGCGATGCAAATATCGAGTGCAAAATCGATTAAAAAATAGAGAGCTCCGCGAACTAGACGGCTCGACCGATGAGGGCACCAATGGTCGCAGTTGAGGCCATGGCGACTGCTCCCCAAAACACGACCCGAAGAGTGGGTTTCCATATGCTGGCGCCGCCAGCGCGAGCGCCGATCGCTCCGAGAACGCCAAGTCCGATGAGGCAGGCAATGGAGACGGTCCAGGTGGCGGTCCAGGCCGGCGACAGGAGAGCGACGGCCAGCGGCAAAGTCGCGCCAGATGCGAAGGTGACCGCCGAAGTGAAAGCCGCTTGAACTGGCTTCGCCATCACATGACTGGTCAGTCCGAGTTCATCCCGCGCATGGGCCCCGAAGGCGTCCTTTGCCATCATCTGCTCGGCGACCTGTCGCGCCAGTTCGGGCGTTACACCACGCTGCTCGTAGATCGCGGCGAGTTCGGCCAGCTCCGCTTCAGGTTGCGTGGCAAGTTCGCGGCGCTCACGCGCCATGTCGGCTTCTTCCGTATCGGCCTGGGAACTGACCGACACATATTCGCCTGCAGCCATCGACATTGCTCCGGCGACGAGCCCCGCTACGCCAGCAACCAGAATTTCGTGGGAAGCGGCGGTCGCGGCGGCAACACCGACGATCAGACTCGATGTTGAAATCAGCCCGTCATTGGCGCCTAGCACCGCTGCGCGAAGCCAACCTATTCGTTCGATCAGATGGTTCTCTTTATGAAGGGCTCGCATGGAACATGGTCCTGAATTACATTTCTAAGGCTTTGTAACGCGGCGCTGAGCACATAGGAAAAGGCGCCTTGCCTTCGAGATCGATCTGGAAACTTGGCCGGTCAGGCTGATCAATGATGCTATCTTCCGATGAAACGCCTACCGTTCCATCGCCACATACGCTGTAGTCCAAAGCCGCATTCAACTTCAATCGCCGGAGTGTTGTCCAGGCCTCTCAACGTGACTTCATTTGCCCTGACACTCATCACCAGATGATATCGTCCGTGGTGCGACATGTAGACCTGATGGAGGCATTTTCCGCTGCTACAAAACGTAAGGCGGTCGCCACATCTGAGTTCATGAAGATGAAGAGCGATGAGACGAACGTTCCCAACGTCAATGAAGCGGCTGAAGCCACGCGTTGTTGTCAATTCATCGCCACATACCTTCCTGTATTTTTGAAGGCCTGCCCGCACTTCCGCCGGCAGGTTTTGCACGTAGAAAGGACTGGGTTGATTGTCATGGACAGGAGAACTTGCGAGCGAGAGGGCCGGCGAGACAAAGAAAAGTGACGTCATAGCGGCTAAGATTGCCACGTCACGGAGCCGATTCGATCTTTTCATGCTGAAACCTCCACTTCCAACGGCTGTTTCTCTCGTTCGACGACGGCTGCGGAGCGGCGCTCCATCCATCGGTAGATCGCCGGCAACAGCAGCAGCGTCAGAACGGTGGACGACAGGACGCCGCCGATGACGACAGTGGCGAGCGGTCGTTGCACCTCCGCTCCCGCGCCCTGTGAAATCGCCATCGGTACGAAGCCGATTCCCGCGACCATGGCGGTCGACAATACCGGACGGAGCCGATCCGTGGCGGCTTGCCGGACTGCCTCGATAACAGGCAGCTTCCGCCGCAACGCATTGATATGATCGATCAGAACGAGACCATTCAGCATCGCGATGCCGGAGACCGCGATAAAGCCGATCGCGGCGGTGATCGAGAATGGCATGTCACGTAGCCAGAGTGCCAGCACGCCACCGGTGATCGCAAACGGAATACCGGTATAGACGACGGCGGCATGACGGACGCTCCCCAACGCCGAATAAACGAGCAAGAAGATCATCAGCAGCGCCGCCGGCACGACGATCATCAGACGGGCTCGGGCCGCTTCTAGCTGACGGAACTGGCCTCCGAACTCGATGCGATAGGATTCAGGCAGCGCAAGCTTGCCGTCGAGGCGTGCACGCGCTGCGGTCACATAACCTTCGATGTCGCTGGTGTTGAGATTGACCATCAAGGCGGCGCGGCGCTTACCATTGTCGTGCAGGATCGGTTCGACCGTTCTCATCTCGCGCAGACTTGCAACGCGGTCCAGCGGCACAAGGCCGGACGCGCCGACGCGCAATGGAAGGGAGAGGATCGATTTTGTGTCCGCGCGTAAGGACTCGGGCATACGAACGACGATCGCGTGTCGATGCTCTCCGTCCGCGATGAAGCCGACCTCGTCCCCACCGATCGCTGACGCAATGGCACGGTTGACCTCGGCGGTTCCCAGCCCCAACCGCACCATCGCGTCGTGATTGATCTCGACCACCACACTGTGGGTGCGGCTGGCCGCTTCGAATGCGGCATTGGCGGTGCCGGGCACGCCTTGCAATTCCTCTCGCGCCTGCGCGGCGAGCCGCTCAAGCACGTCGTAGTCGTCTCCGAATATCTTGACCGACAGATCCGCCCGCGTGCCCTCCAACATTTCGTTGAAGCGCATCTCGATAGGCTGCGCGAAAAGGAATGACTGCTCCGGCGCCAGCGCAGTGGCAGCCTTTTCGATCGCCGCAACCAGCTCGCTCTTGTTGCGCGGCATGTCCGGACCTTGCGGCCATTGGTCGAGCGGCTTGTAGAAGATGTAGAGGTCGTTCTCATTCGGCGGCATCGGGTCGGTCGCAACCGCGCTGGTGCCGATGCGGGAGAAGGTTCGGGTCACTTGCGGAAAGCGACGCAAAATTTCACGCTCGGTTTGCTGCTCGATCTCAAGGCTACGGTCGAGCGACATCCCCACGGGCTTGTAGACCATCGCCGTGATGGAGCCCTCATCGAGGCGTGGCGTAAACTGCGAGCCAAGGGTCAGGAATATCCTCAATGCCACGGCCAACAGGACTGCCGATGGAACGAGAAGGGCAGCGGGATGACGGAGGGCGAAGTCCAGGACGGGACGGTAGCCCCGGATCACGAGGCCGGCGAAGCCACCGTTATGCGTGATGTGGTTGTCGGCGGTTATCTCCGGGAGAGAATCTTCCTTTTCACTGACGCTCGGCTGACGCACCTTTTCGCCTCGTAGCAGCCGGGCGCACAGCGCCGGCACTAGCGTAAAGGTAACGATCAGCGCCGCTGCCAGCGCCAGCATCACGGCTTGCGCCATCGGCTGAAACAGCTTCCCCTCGACGCCGCCCAGGCTGAGTACCGGCACATAAACCAGCGCGATGATGGCCATGCCGAAGAACACGGGCCGCGCCACGCCCCCCGCAGCGTTGATGACGATGCGACGGCGTTCATCGGCCGTCAGCTCGCGCCCCTTGAGGCGCTGTGCCTCGCCCATCAGACGCAATGTGTTTTCCACGACGACGATCGCGCCATCTACGACCAGGCCGAAGTCGAGCGCGCCGAGGCTCATCAGATTGCCCGATATACCGAGCGCATGCATGCCCGAGATCATCATGAGAAAGGCCAGCGGGATGACCGACGCGACGATAAATGCCGCGCGCCAGTTGCCGACCACGATCAGCAATACGACGGCGACCAGCAACGCTCCCTCGCCAAGGTTGCGCTCGACCGTCGCGATGGTGCGATCCACCAATTCTGAACGATCGTACTGAACCTGAAGGATCATGCCTTTGGGCAGCGCGGCGCGCAGGTTCGGCAATTGCGCATCGACGCGCCGGGCAACGTCCCGGCTGTTCTGCCCGACCAGCATCATCACTGTGCCGAGCACGGTTTCCTTGCCGTTGGTGGTCGCGGCGCCATCGCGTGGAGCATGGCCGATGGTCACGGTCGCCAGATCCGCTACAGTCAGCGGCCGCACGCCACCTGCGAATTTCACGGGTAATGCGCGGATCATCTCCGCCGTCGTGACACGCGCTTCGGTTCGGACGGTGAAGCGTTGGCCGTTCTTGGTGATGGTCCCGCCGCCGGCATTGGCGACGTTGGCGCCAACAGCCTGGGCAAGCTCGCTCGGCGTGATGCCCGCTGTCGTGAGCTTCTTCAGATCAGGCTCGATGACAAACTGACGTTCGAGGCCGCCGTTGGAATTGACGTCGGCGACCCCCTCGATCGCGCGCAGCATCGGGCGCACGATATATTCCTGAGCCTCGAACAACTCCATCAGTTGTTGCCGCTCGTCCAAATCGGACGGCGGTTGCGCCCATTCGAGTGTGTAGTACCAGATTTCGCCAAGCCCGGTGGTGATCGGAGCGAGGCGCGGCGATGATCCGGCTGGCAGCATGTCGCGCACTGCGGAAAGCCGCTCGTTGACGAATTGGCGTGCGCGAAGCTGGTCCGTGCCGTCCTGATAGATGAGCGTGACCTGTGACAGTCCGGTCTTGGTGAGCGATCGCATTTCCCGCAGGCCCGGCTGACCACCCATGCTGCGCTCGATGGGCAGCGTCACAAGACGCTCGATTTCCTCTGGCGCCAGGGCAGGAACAGTCGTGTTGATCTGCACCTGCACGCCTGTGATGTCGGGAATGACATCGATTTGCAGATTCACGAAAGACCAGATTCCAAGACCAGCGATCAGCAAAGCGATGATCATCACCGTGGCTGGTCGACCGGTTGTCCATTCCAGAATCCGCCGCGTCATCGGGACACGCCGTCGAAGCTGCGGCCGCCATTGAGCGCCCGAAGTTGAAGCATCGCTTCCATAGCCTCACGTCGCGTGTCGAGCAGAGCCGACAGCGCGTCCAGATACTGGCGCTGCATCTCGACGTAAGTTGCGATCGGGATCGCTCCCTGGCGATAACTATCGGCGGCGGCGGTAGCTGCGGCCGCAAATTTCTCGGTGGCCCCGGCTGGCCAGCCCGCAAGGGCTCGACGCTTCGCCTCGTAGTAGGCTGCCTGTTCGTAAACCTGCCTCGCGATCCGTCGGTTGGCGGCGAGCAGGGCCGCATCGCCCTGGGATTGACGGCTCAACTCCTGTGCGAGGCCAGCAGCCTGGCTATTCCAAAGCGGCAACGTCGTCGTCAGCCGTATGCCGAAATTGGTCTCGCGGCTGTCTGACTTCGCGCGATTGAAGTAGGGACCGACTGAGACGTTCGGCACACGCGCTGCTTGTGCGAGGTCAACGCGCAACCCTTGCTGCTGCAATTGCGCGCGCAGCGACTGAATCTCGAAATTGTTGATGCCAGCTTGTTGCGCCATGCGCTCGACCGACGGAAGGCCGGGCAGCGTGATATCGGGCGGAGCAATGCGGAGCCGCGCTTTGAGCGGCGCGCCGCGAAGTTGATTCAGTTCGTAGACGATCGTGCTGGTCTCGGAATCAGCCATCGCGGCATTTCGCTCCGCCGTGATGGCACCCGCATCCAGAATGGCCGTGTCCAGCGTGGTGGCGATGCCCGCCGGATCCCGCTGCTCCACAACGCGTGCAAGCTCGCGCATCCGCGCGGCAACGTCGCGTGCCGCGGCGGCTTTCCGCTCGGCCGCGAACAAGGCATATCCCAAAGAGCGTGCCCGGCTTGCGAGCGTTGCGTCGAATTGCGCAAGACCGAGCCGCGCCAGCGCGATCTGATGCTCGGCGATGGCGCGACGGAGCGCCCCGCGTCCGGCAAAGTCGAGCGGCTGCATAATCGACAAGCCATATGTCGGCCCGGCGCCTTTCGGTGCACCTGTCAGGCCGTCGGCCATCCGGCGTTCGCCTAACTCGAATGCAGCTTCAGGGTCCGGCAGGCGATCAGCCGCGTCGCGCTCAACACCTGCAAGCCCGATCTGCTGGAAATAAAAGCGTCGTTCGGGGTTACTTGCCACGACGGAATTGGCAAGTGCATCAATCGACAGCACGGCGGCCTGCTGAGCGAAGGCTGGGGTCACCAAGATAATTGTTGATATGCGAACGATTATCAGGAGCAATTTTAACATTGGCACGAGTCTCAACACTGACTTCTAGACGCCTGATTGCCACGCTAGTCTGAACACAAGCTGTCAGCGTAAATGCAGGTTGATCCAGTATCGGACTGCAGCAATCAGGAGACATGACCATTCGCATTCTTCTTGTCGAAGACGATCAGGACATTGGCGCCCGCCTGAAGGAAGGGTTGGCCAGCTTTGGCTTTGTCGTTGAGCATGTGGAAGATGGTGAGCACGCCCTTTCCTTCGCGCTGCAAGAAGAATTCGACGCGATCGTTCTCGATCTCGGTTTACCCGGCCTGTCAGGCATCGAGGTCTTACGGAGGTTGCGACGTACCGGGGCCGCCACACCGGTCCTGATCCTGACGGCGCGCAGCAGCTGGACTGAGAAGGTGGAAGGTCTCAATGCAGGGGCTGATGACTATGTGGCGAAGCCGTTTCACGTCGACGAAGTCGCAGCTCGCCTGCGCGCGCTGATGCGGCGCGTCGCGGGCCAAGCCACCTCCGAATTGCGCCACGGAGATATCGTGCTTGACCCCGTTGCCGGCACCGCCAATGTTGCGGGCCAGCCGATCGAATTGACGGCACAGGAATTTCGCCTGCTCCACCTCTTCCTGCATCGCGTCGGCCGCGTCGTGACGCAAGCCGAGTTGCTCGACCATCTCTACGGCCTGAATGAGGAACGCAGCTCGAATACGATCGAGGTCTATGTCGGTCGGCTGCGACGCAAAATCGGCCGCGATACCATCAGGACCCTGCGCGGTCTGGGCTACAGGTTCGGCTGATGGTCAGAAGTCTGCGCGCCCGGCTGCTGGTTGGCGTTATTCTCACGACCGTGACAGGTATCGCTGTCGCTGGCGTTTCGATTTCCGCGCTGTTCCGGGCGCACGTCACGGAGCTTGTCAATGCCGAGCTGATCGGTCATCTCGACGAGCTCGAAGGTCTGTTGGCCCGCACGGCCGACGGACATGTCGCTCTGGCACAAAGGCTCAGTGATCCGCGCTTCGCGCAGCCCGGGACTGGCTATTACTGGCAGGTGAGCGATCGCAACGGCATCGTCCTACAATCAGCCTCCCTCGAACCGCAACGGCGTTTTCCGCCACCCGCGCGGGGGGCGGATCGGCAGCTTACTCGCTCAGTCGAAGCTGGCCCGGCTGGTGAGCCGATGATCGCATATGAGCGACCGTGGCAGACCGCTGAAAACGGTTACGTGCTTCAAATTGGCGCCGACCAGCGGATCGTCGATGATGTACTGAGACATTTTAATCAGGCGCTGGCCCTGTCACTCGGCACACTGGCAATAGCCCTAATTGGGGCCGGCACGTTGCAGGCCTGGTTTGGTCTGCGTCCCATGCGCCGTCTGCGCGACGCGCTGGGCGACATTCGCGCGGGCAAAGCAGAAACCCTGCCTGGTGACTTCCCGTCCGAAGTTCGGCCGCTGGTCGATGATCTCAACGCTCTGATCGACGCCAATACCCAGATGGTTCGCCGCGCCCGCACGCAGGCGGGCAATCTCGCGCATGGCCTGAAGACACCATTGGCCGTGCTGACGGACGAAGCGCGCCGGCTGCTCGCGAGAGGTGATACCGAGGGCGCCGCGGTCCTGACTCAGCAAACAGGGCGGATGCAGCGCCAGATTGATTTCCAGCTTGCCCGAGCCCGTGCCGCAGCCAACGCCGGCCTGCCTGGCGTCATCACGCAGGTCGAACCTGCCTTCGCATCAATAGCCGCGGCGATGCGGCGGCTCTATGCTCATCGTGAGCTGACGATCGTCCATACAGCCGAGACGGAATTGCTTGCCGCCGTCGATCCCAACGACCTTGACGAGATGGTCGCCAACCTGGTCGATAATGCCTGCAAGTGGGCTCGTGGTGTTGTCTCGATCAAGGCTACGCGCGATACCCCGACGGGGCAGCTCCTTATTACGATCGTTGATGACGGGCCAGGCATCCCGGCTGATGCACTAAACCGCGCGTTCGCCCCAGGCGAGCGGCTCGACGAGGCCAAACCGGGAAGCGGGCTCGGACTCGCAATCGTCCGCGATCTCGCCACACTGCACGGCGGCTCTGTCGAACTATCCAATGGCAGAAATGGAGGCCTTCACGCGGAGTTGCGGCTCCCATCAGCCTGACAAGTTCAACGGCGTCTAGGTTGGGCGAGTTTCATCGTGGCCGCGTCGTCCGCGCACCATTCGACCTGAGCGATTCGGCGCGCTCGAAATCAGCATCCGCGCCGCTCTGATCTCCAGCGTTCGCTTTCATCGTTCCGCGTTCGAACAAGAAGGTCGGATTCTTCGGATCAGCCTTGATGACCAGATCATAATCCGCGATGGCACGATCAAAGAGTCCTTTACGCCCGAGTGCCTTCCCGCGATTATAATAGGCACCGAGGTAGTCAGTCCTCAGTTGTACGGCGCGATCGAAATCAGAAATCGCGCGATCAAGCTCTCCCTTGCTCATTAAAGCAACGCCTCGGTTGTTGAGCGCGACATAGTAGTCGGGGGACAAACGAAGTGCTCGATCGTAATCCTCCATGGCACGGTCGATATCTCCACTCGACCGCAGCGCGACACCGCGATTGTTATAAGCCGCCGCCAACTGGGTGATCATCCGCTCGCCTGCCTGGATAACCGCTGTGCATCCCCGGATCGAGCGATCGGGTACGATTTCGGCCGCATGCACGCACGAGTCCCAATCCTCGTCGCTCAAAGCTGATGTGGGCGACGAGTTAATTGCAAAGTACGCAATAAATATCGTTGTGCTCAATAACGTAAGAGCACAACGCTTCCAGCGGGTGGTTCGCGCTAGGATCGATGCAGTTCGTGTTCTCGTATACAGCGGCGTAATGCAAATGAGCAAAGAGTAGCCTCAAGTACGTGCATTATATTATTCCCAGTTTGTTCTCTAACAATCCTGTCTGAATTTTCCCTGACAATCGACGTTTGAGACATCCGATCTGGTCGCTTCCCGAACGAGAGTACACCCGTCGAGTGCTATAGAGATTACCAAGCGAGCGCCGTGCGTGCCATCCGACAGGGACAGATCCAAGACTCCCGGACTAAGCCTCAGTCTGGTAGCATGAAGACATCAGCGGTGTTTGATGTACTAGCAGCGGCAATCGACGGGACGGGATGGATCCGGACTCGGTCACGGGAGGGCAACGAGGAGCCGCTATCCGGAAGAAATCGTCCTGCAAGAATTGAACATCGCGCTCTGCGGCGCTGCCAACTTGAATGACCTCTGAAATATCTGGAGGTCAATACGGCGAATTGCTCTGCAACGGCGCTCCGCAAATATGCAAGATATCAACCTAATATTAAGTTGGCGCGCCCGACACGATTCGAACGTGTGGCCTCCACCTTCGGAGGGTGGCGCTCTATCCAGCTGAGCTACGGGCGCATCGATATTCAGATAGTGTCCGAGATCGACCACGGTCAATCGCGAATTCTAGAATCGACATGGCTCAAACGACGCGGGCTAAAGCCTCGCCGATCATCGCCATTCGTACTCCACAACCTCCTTTCGGTTTGCTTCCGTGGTGCTTCCGCGACCTCGAATGCGATTTTCGTGCTTCCTTCGAGTTTCGCCAATCGCTTGGTTTCACTCGTTTTTTACGACACCCTCGACCATCAGAAAGAGCTTGCATTTGCCTTCGGAGGGCAACGCTCTATCCAGCTGAGCTACGGGTGCAATGGGCCTCATTTAGCCGATTGGCGGGGGGCGGGCAACCGCTTCCCGCCGCATCGATCAGGCTGATTTGCGCCCCAAGTGGCCAGGAACCGGCTCGCCGTCCCGGGCGAGGCCGGCAAACTCGGCGAGCAGCCGCTCGGCGCAGATGACGCGGTTGCGGCCGAGCCGTTTGGCCGCATAGAGCGCCTCGTCGGCCAAGCCCAGCAGCCGGTCGGGGCTGGCGTCGGCTTCGCTGGGAAGCCGGCTGGCGACACCGACGCTGAGGGTGACGTGGTCGCCGGCGCCCTCGGCGCCATGGGCGATCGCCAGGGCCATCACGGCGCGGCGGATCTCGTCGGCGATGGCGCAGGCGGCATCGCAATCCATGTCCGGCAGGATCAGCGCGAATTCCTCGCCGCCGTAGCGGCTGGCGAGGTCGAGTGGGCGCACGGCATGGCGGCTGACGACGGCGGCGACCGCGCGCAGGCATTCGTCGCCGCTCTGGTGGCCGTGGCGGTCGTTGAACTGCTTGAAATGATCGACGTCGACGAACAGCAGCGCCATCGGCTTCTGCGTCCGCTGGGCGCGGGCCCATTCCGCCTGCAGCATCTGGTCGAAGGAGCGGCGGTTCGACAGACCGGTCAGGCCGTCCTTGGTGGCGAGCTCCTTCAGCGCGCTTTCGGCGCGCTTCTGGTCGGTGAGGTCGCGCAGCGTCTCCACCACCGCGATCAGATGGCCGGCCTCGTCGTGGATCGGGCCGGCGTCGATGGCGAGATAGAGCTGGCTGCCGAGCTTCGGCATTACGCACCAGTTCTCCGCGCTGAAGCCGAGGCCGTTATGGCCGCGCGCGGCATATTCCGAATAGAACTCCGGCAATTGTTCGGGGCGGTCGAGCGCGACGAGGTCGGCGAGGCACGGGCGCTTGGTCTCGTAGAAGGCCTGCCAGTGTTTCGTGGTGCCGATCACCTCGGAGGCGGCAACGCCGGTCAGCCGCTCGCAGGCCCTGTTCCAGATCACGACGCGGCGCCTGGGGTCGATCACGAAGGTCGGCACCACCAGATGCTGCATCAGCCGCACGGCATAGGAATCGGCGACGTCGACCGGTCTGGCTGGAGTCTTGCTCGCGCCCTTGCCCGGCTTCGCCATCTCAGGCCACCGCCGCGATGGGCCGGGCATCGCCCGGGCTGAACAGCTTGCGCACCTCGGCCGCCGGCTTCGGCTTGCTGAACAGATAGCCCTGCATCTCGGTGCAACCGAGCGAGCGCAGCATCTCGCGCTGCGCCTCGGTCTCGACGCCTTCGGCCACCGTGGTCATGTTGCTGGCGGCGGCGATGTTCACCACGGCCTGCACGATCACGGGCGCGCCGCTTTCATCCGCGATGTCGGCGACGAAGCAGCGGTCGATCTTGATCTTGTCGAACGGGAAGCGCTTGAGGTAGCTCAGCGAGGAATAGCCGGTGCCGAAATCGTCGAGCGCGATGCGCACGCCGATCGAGCGGAGCTGGTGCAGGATCGAGAGCGCGGCCTCGTCGTCGCGGATCAGCACGGCCTCGGTGATCTCGAGCTCGAGCCGGCGCGGGTCGAGCCCGGAGGCGGCGAGGGCGCCGGCGATCCGCAGCGCCAGCGTGTCGCATTTGAGCTGCACCGGCGAGACGTTGACCGCGATCCGCACATGCGCCGGCCAGGTCGCAGCCTCGTTGCAGGCCATCCGCAGCACCCAGTCGCCGAGCTCGTTGATCAGGCCGGTGTCCTCGGCGATCGGAATGAACTCGGCCGGCGAGACCCAGCCGCGTTCGGGATGACGCCAGCGCAGCAGCGCCTCGCAGCCCGAGACCTCGTTGGTGCGCAAATCGACCAGCGGCTGATAGTGAATCTCGAAGCCGCCATTCACCAGGGCCTGGCGCAGGTCCTGCTCCATGGTCAGGCGCGCCTTGGCGCTCGCGTCCATCGCCGGCTCGAAGAAGCGATGGGTGCGGCGGCCCGAACCCTTGGCGCCGTACATGGCGAGGTCGGCGTTCTTGATGAGCTGGTCGAGGTCGGTGCCGTCCTGCGGCGCCAGCGCGATGCCGATGCTGGCATCGGTGGAGAGCTGGTGGCCGAGGCAATGATAGGGCTGGCGGATCGCCTCGTAGATCCGCGTCACGAACGACAGCACGTCCGCAGAGGACTGGATTCCGGTCTGGATCACCGCGAATTCGTCGCCGCCGAGCCGCGCGATCAGATCGCTCTTCTTGAGGCAGCCGCGCAGCCGGGTCGCGATCGCCTTCAGCAGATCGTCGCCGACATGATGGCCGAGCGAATCGTTGATGCCCTTGAATTCGTCGACGTCGATGTAGAGCAGCGCGAACTGACCTCCGCCGGCGACCTTGGCGAGCTCGCCTTCGATCTGTTCGCGGAACAGTGTGCGGTTCGGCAGGTCGGTCAGCGCATCGTAATGCGCCATATGCGCGATCTTCTCATGGGCGCGCCGCCGCTCGGTGACGTCGTCGACGACGTGGATGAGGTAGCGCGGCTCGCCGGCATTGTCGCGGATGCCGATCCGGGTCGAGGTGATGTAGCGCAGTCCCATGGCCTGGGTCTGCCAGGGGTGCTCGTCCTTGAACAATCCCTTGGGCGATTGTAGCGCCGTGTCGTCGTCTTCGGTCACGAGCACCGCGGACGGCTTGGGGAAGATGTCAAAGGCGGTCCTGCCGACGACGTGCTCGCGCGACTGGCCGAACTGCTGCTCGGCGACCCCGTTGATCAGCAGATACTGCCGGGTGCGCGCGTCCTTCACCGTGATCTGCGACGGGATGTGGTCGATGATCTCGCGGAGGAAAGTCTGGGTGCGGTCGCGCTCCTGCTCGAGATTGCGGCGCTCGGTGATGTCCTCGATCGTGGCGACCCAGCCGCCTTGCGCCAGCGGCGTGTTGATGACCTGGAAGGCGCGTCCGTTGGGCAGCTCATGGATCCTGGTCGAGACCTTGCCTTCGGCGACCACCCGCATCACATCGGCGCAGAACGCCTCGACGTCGCCACGGAATGCTCCGCGCTCCTTGCGGTGATACATCGCCTCGTGAATGTGGCAGCCGGGCTTGATGACGTCCGTGGACAGGCCGAACATGTCGGCGTAGCGGCGGTTGCAGGTGACGATATAGCCGGCGGCGTCGTACAGGATCAGACCCTGCGACATGTTGTTCAGGGCGGTGTCCAGGCGCTGCCGCTCCGCCTCGATCCGCTCATGGGCCTCCCGGTTCTGCCGGCTGATCTGGCGAATGATGAGGAAGAGGATCAGCGCGATCACCGCGGCCAGACCCGTCGCCGTGGTGACCATGAAGCCGGTCTGGTGGCGCCAGTCGGCAAGCGCGGCGCTCGCGGTGTTGGTCGCAACGATGACCAGCGGGAAATGCGACAGCGACGCCGCCGAGCCGAGGCGGTCCTCGCCGTCGATCGGGCCCTTGACGCGCAGCGTATGCCGGCCGCCTTCGGCCAGCATCTTGCGCATCAGCGGCGCGTCCTTGAAATTCCTCCCGATCAGCTCCTCGACATGCGGGTAACGCGCCAGCATCTTGCCTTCACGATCGAACAGCGAGATGGCGGCGCCCTCGGCCAATGCGACGGAGGCGAAATAGCGTTGATAGCTCTCGGGATCGATCCGGCGCACCAGGACGCCGATGAACGTGCCGTCCGGCATGTTGAGCCGGCGCGCGACGATGGTCGTCCATTTTCCGATGAGAAAGCTCTGCACGGATTCCAGCAGCACCGGCTCCGACCCCGGATTTGACTTGAAGGTCTGGAAATAGGTGCGCGACGAGACGTTGATCGCGGGCAGCGGCTGGGCGCGCGACCAGTTGATGATGTCGCCGTCCGCGTCGTAGATCACGATGTCGCCGAGGTAGGAGACCGCGCTGATCTTGCCGCGCAGCATCTGGTTGGCGGCAGGTCCGGACATTCGTTCGCGGAACATCGCGGGCGAGGTTATCTCCGTCAGGTTCATCTGCCCGATCAGGTCGGCGGCGACGACGTCGGAATCCTCAAACTGCTGATCGAAATGCCGCGCGATCAGCTGCACGGTGTTTGCCAGCTCGCGCTCGCGGTTGGTCAGCGTGCGCTCGCGAAAATCGCCGATGGCCATGGCGGTCACCGCGAAGATGCCCGCGACCAGCAACATGCCGCACAGGGTGAGCCAGAGCACCGGGCCGCGCCGCGTCGCTGCCTCCCAGCCGCTCTTTGCGGCTAGAGACATTCCGGCTGCGATCCTTGCAGAGACCTGACGCATTCCCCCTCCCTGAGGGAACACGAATACACCGCACAAATGGCCCAAACCTTAGCAAAGCCAGTTACCTAAGGATTAATTCGGTTGTGCGGCCAGGCTCGCATGCAGCGAGGCGGGAATCACCTCGCGGTTGTGCGACACGAGTAACAACCGCTGCGCTGCATCATGAATCGCCGCTTAATGCGAGGCGCCCGCGCCCTTGTCGCCGCCGCCATGGCGCAGCCGCCCGACCACGCCGGTGGGGAAGAAGTAGACGCTGGCGATGAACAGCAGTCCGAGCCACAGCAGCCAGCGGTCGGGGTGGAGCAGCCCTGGCAGCAGCGGCAGCCCGGCCTCAGACGCCGCCTTGGACGCGACGCCCATCAGCGACTGCAGATAGTTCTGCGCGAGGATGAAGATCGTGGCGCCGATGATGGCGCCGTAGATCGTGCCCATGCCCCCGATCACGACCATCAGCAGGATGTCGAGCATGATCGAGAAGCTGAGCGAGGTGTCGGGGCCGGCATAGCGCAGCCACAGCGCATTCAGGATGCCGGCGCCGGCGGCGACCAGTGCGGCCAGGCAGTTGGCGTAGGTCAGATGGAACACGGTGCGGAAGCCGAGCGCCTCGGCGCGAAAGCGATTCTCGCGGATCGCCTGCAGCACGCGCCCGAACGGCGAGTTCACCACGCGGAGCAGGCCGAGGATCATCAGGGCCGAGATCGCGAACACCAGGTAGAAGGTCAGGATGCGGCCGTTGATCTCGAAGCCGAACAGGCTCTTGGAGATCAGCACAGTGCCGGGGCGGAGCAGCTCCGGCAGCTGAAAGCTGCGCCCGTCCTCGCCGCCGGTCAGCCACGACAATTGCGAGGCCAGCACCTGGAAGGCGGAGGCGACCGCGAGCGTGATCATGGCAAAGAAGATCGCGGCGACGCGCAGCGAGAACAGGCCGATCGCAAGCGCCAGCAGCGCCGCCAGCGGCAGGCCGACGACGATGCCGGTGGCGACCGCGGCCCAGTTCGGACCCATCCCGTATAGCGCGATCGCGATGGCGTAGCTGCCGATGCCGTAGAACATGGTGTGGGCGAACGACACCGAACCTGTATAGCCGAGCAACAAATCGTAGGACGCGACCAACGCGGCGAAGACGCAGATCTTGGCTGCGACGTTCAGCGCTTTAGCGCCCGGGAACAGGAACGGCGTCGCCGCCAGCGCCAGGATGATGAGAACGAGAACGAGCGTGAGCACGCGGCTCTTCGGCGGATCGCCTGACAGGATCATCATCGGCTGGTCACCGCATAGAGGCCGCGCGGCCGCCACATCAGAATGGCGACCATCAGCAGGATGTTGGAGACGAGGGCGAGCTTCGGCACCAGGAAGCCGCCGTAATTGGCGACCATCGCGACCAGAATGGCGCCGATGAAGCAGCCGCCGATCGACCCGAGGCCGCCGATGATGACGACGACGAAAATCAGGACGGTGAGCTCGTCGCTCATGGAGGCATGGACCTGCTCGCGATAGAGCGCCCACATCACCCCGCCGAGACCGGCGAGCGCAGATCCCGTCATGAAGACGCCGAGGAACAGCCGGCGGATGCGGTAGCCGAGCGCCTCGACCATCTCGCGGTTCTCGACGCCGGCGCGGATCAGCAGGCCGAGCTTGGTGCGGTTGAGCACGAGCTGGATCGCGATGAAGACGGCGAGACCGATCAGTGTCGCCAGCACGCGATATTTGGCGATCGCGACGTCGCCGAGGATGAACGAGCCGCGCAGCGAGGTGGGCAGCGGCATCGGGATGATCTGCGGTCCCCACAGCGCATAGAGCGTCTGTTCCGCGACAATGAGCCCGCCCGTCGTCATCAGGATCTGCTTCAGATGCTGGCCGTAGACCGGCAGGATCAGCACGCGCTCCACGACCAGGCCGAGCGCGCCGGCCACCGCCATCGACAGCAGCGCCGCGGGCGCCAGCATCGCGAGGTTGATCCAGAGCGAGTCGGCCTGGATGGAGGCCGCGAACGGCGCCAGCACCAGCGTCGCGACATAGGCGCCGACGGCGATGAAGGCGCCGTGGCCGAAATTGAGCACGTCCATCAGGCCAAACACCAGCGTCAGGCCGGAGGCCATGATGAAGATCATCATGCCCATCGCGAGGCTCGCCGCGGTCAGCGTCAGCCATGTGCTGGGCGAGCCGATCAGCGGGATCATGACAAGGGCGAGCGCGATCGGCAGAAGGACCGGGGCGAGATCGCGCTTCGGCTTCGGCAGCGGATCGGTTGCGGCAAGTTCAGTCACTGATGCGTCTCCAGGCTCAGGCCGAGCAGCCGCTCCTGCAGCGGCACGTCGGCGGCCAGCGCCGCCATCTCGCCGCGATGGACGATGGTGCCGTTGTCCATCACCAGCACGTTGTCGCCGAGTTCGCGCGCGGCAAAGAAATTCTGTTCGACCAGCAGGATCGTCGCGCCCTTGCGCTTGATCTCCTTCAGGCACTCGATCAGCGCCACGATGATCGCAGGCGCCAATCCCTTGGTCGGCTCGTCGATCAGGAGCAGCTTGCGCGGCTCGATGATGGCGCGCGCGATGGACAACATTTGTTTTTGCCCGCCCGAGAGGCTTCCCGCGCGCGACAGCCAGAACCGGCGCAGCGCTGGGAAGAAGCCGAAAATCCATTCCAGCTGCTTGTCGTCCATCGGCCCGTCGCGGGCGGCGAGAACGAGATTCTCTTTCACCGTGAGATCGGAGAACACCGCCATGCTCTCCGGCACGTAACCGACGCCGAGCCGTGCGATGTCGGGCGTCGCGCGGCTTTCGATGCGCTGGCCGGCGAGACTGATCTCGCCGCTGGAGGCCTGCCAGAGGCCCATGATGGTGCGCAATGTCGTGGTCTTGCCGGCGCCGTTGCGGCCGAGCAGCATCGTGGTCTGCCCCTGCGGCACCGTGAGGTCGATGCCCTGGAGGATATGATAGCGGCCGATATGGGTGTGCACGCCGGAGAGTTTGAGCAGATCGGTCATGCTGCGCTCTCCGCAGCGTTCTTGGGGGCGACGCCGAGATAGGCTTCCTGCACGATCGGCGAGGCGATCACCTCGGCCGGCGGGCCGTCGGCGACGAGCTGCCCGTTATGCAGCACGATGATGCGGTCGGCGAGCGAGCGCACTACGTCCATCTTGTGCTCGACGAGGAGAATGATCTTGCTCTTGTCCTGCTTGAGCTGCGCGATCAGGTTCAGCACGACCGGCACTTCGTCGATGCTCATGCCCGCGGTCGGCTCGTCGAACATGAACACTTTCGGCTCCAGGGCGATCATCAGCGCGACCTCGAGCTTGCGCTGGTCGCCATGCGACAGCGCGGTCGCGGCGACGCTGCGGCGGCCGCCGAGCATGACCTGGTCGAGGATGGCGTCGGCGCGGGCGATCAAATCGCGGCGGACCATCCAGGGCCGCAGCATGTCGTAATGGGTGCCATCGGCGGCCTGCACCGCGAGGCGAACGTTCTCTTCCACGGAGAGGTTCGGAAACAGGTTTGTCAGCTGGAACGCGCGGCCAAGGCCGGCGCGGGTGCGCATCGGCGCGGACTGCTGGGTGATGTCGGTGCCGTCGAACAGGATGCTGCCGCTGCTCGCGCGGAGCTGGCCCGAGATCAGGTTGAAATAAGTGGTCTTGCCGGCGCCGTTCGGCCCGACGATGGCGGTGAGCTCGCCCGGGCGAAACGTACAGGTGACGTTGTTGACCGCGACATGACCGCCGAAGCGGATGGTGAGGTCGCGGGTTTCGAGGGTCAGCGTCATGTTCGTAAGGTGTCTTGGCTGGACGTTACACCTCTCACCGGAGGGGAGAGGTCGATTTGCGTAGCAAATCGGGTGAGGGGGCTCAGGTCCCACGAGAGGGCGGTCACCCTCACCCGGCGCTTCGCGCCGACCTCTCCCTATGGGAGAGGTGAAGAAAGATCAGCGCTTGTTGCGGACGGGAACGTCCATGTCCTCGATCTTCAGCTCGCGCACCGGCTCGAGCACGGCCCAGGCGACGTTCGGATCGACCTTGACCTTGAAGTGATACATGCTCTGCAGCGCCTGATGATCCTCCTTGCGGAACACCATCTTGCCCTTCGGCGTGTCGAACTCCAGGCCTTCCATTGCCGTGATCAGCTTCTCGGTGTCGGTCGACTTCGCCTTGGTGACGGCGGCGACGACGGACATCGCGGCGGCGAAACCGCCGGCGGTGAAGAAGTCCGGCGGCGCGTTGAAGCGCTTCTGGTGCTCGGCGACGAACCAGTCGTTCACCGGGTTCTTCGGGATGTCGTAGTAGTAATAGGTCGCGCCTTCCATGCCCGGCAGACCCTTATAGGCCGCGAGCGCCGGCAGGATGTTGCCGCCGGTGGAGAGCTCGATGCCGTAGCGCTTCGGGTCCATGTCCTGGAGCTTGGCCAGCGGATTGCCGGCGCCGGCCCAGATCACCCAGATCACCTTGCGGCCGGGCTTGTCCTTCAGCGCATCGAACAGGCGCTGGCCGACTGCGGTGAAATCGGTGGTCGAGGTCGGAGCATATTCTTCTGCGGCGAGCGTGGCGCCGGTCTTGGCGAGCGCCTCCTTGAAGGCGCCGACGCCGTCGCGGCCGAAGGCGTAGTCCTGCGCCAGCGTCGCCACGGTGACGCCCTGCTTGCCGATCGCGACCGCGTTCGAGATCGCATCCTGCGACGAATTGCGCGCGGTGCGGAAGATGTAGCGATTCCACTTCTCGCCGGTAATCTGGTCCGCGACGGCGGGCTCGACGATCAGGATCTTCTTGTTCTCCTCGGCGACGGGGAGAATGGCGAGCGCTGCGGCCGACGAGGTCGTGCCGATCGCGATGTCCGCCTTGTCGTCCTGATAGGCTTCGGCGAGCGCGGCCTTGGAGAGATCCGGCTTGCCCTGGTCGTCCTTGGTGATGACGACGATCTTGCGGCCGTCGAGCGTCATCGTACCCTTGGTGGCGTATTCAAAGCCCATCTGCAGGCCGGTCTCGGTCTGCTTGGCGTAAGCCTCTAGCGGGCCGGTCTTGCCGTAGATCAGCGCGACCTTGAGGTCGTCGGCTCGGGCGGAGGTGGTCGCGGCCAGGCCGAGCATGGCTGCTGTGAGAATGAGCGATCGACGCACGATGGGTTCCTCCTTGAATGAACTGCCTTGATCACAGCGATTTGCACAAGTGTGCATACATTGCAATTCCACCTTCCGGCAGAGCCTGCATGAGGCGCATGTGACAATCTGTTGACGTGTGGGCGTCGCGACGTTCGCGATGCCTGCGCGCTGACACGTCGTGCATCAGCCCATGCGTTTCCTCTGGCTGCCCACAGCAAGCCCTGCGCCAGATGCGGAGCTTTGCATTGGAATGGCTGAAAATGCGGCAGAAGCGCTGACGATGCCAAAGGCAAGGCCGGCATCATGGTGTCGGGAATCCGAGACTCCAGACACGGATTGTCTCGAAACTCAGACAGGCGGCGATCCGGACGCCAGCCCGAACTTGGCGAGTTTCTTGTAGAAGGTCGCGCGCGAGATCCGCAGCATGCGCGCGGCTTCCGTGATCTGGCCGTTGCTGGCAGCCAGCGCATGTTCGAGCGTCTGCTTCTCGAACTCGGCCTCGGCTTCGGCATAGGGCAGGACCGAGCCGGTCATCCGCGGCACCGGCGCTACGTCGATGTTTGCGCTGACCGGCAGGATGTGAACGAAATCGTCGCCGGTCAGGCGTCCGGAATCGCTCAGGATCAGCGCGCGCTCCAGGATGTTGCGGAGCTCGCGGACATTGCCGGGCCAATCGTAGCGCGCGAGCGCCACAAGCCCGCTCGGCGTGATCCTCGCATTGACGAAATCGCCGGAGGCGCTGATGTCCTCGATTAGCCGCGCGCAGATGTCAGGCAGATCGTCGATGCATTTTCGCAAGGGCGGAAGGTCGATCGAGAGCACGTTGAGGCGGTAATAGAGATCGGCGCGGAAGGCGCCGTCGCTGACGCGCTTGCGCAGGTCCACATTGGTTGCGGCGATGACGCGCAAATCGACCTTGGTGATCTTGTCCGAGCCGAGCGGCTCGATCTCGCGCTCCTGCAACACGCGCAGCAGCTTGGCCTGCAGCTGCAGCGGCATCTCGCCGATCTCGTCGAGGAACAGCGTGCCGCCGTCGGCGAGGCGGAATTTGCCTTCGCGTCCCCTGCGGTCGGCGCCGGTATAGGCGCCCGGCGCGGTGCCGAAGAATTCGGATTCGATCAGCGTCTCCGGGATCGCCGCGACATTGACGCTGACGAACGGTTTTTCCGCGCGCGAGGATGCATTGTGGATCGCCTGGGCCAGCAGCTCCTTGCCGGTGCCGGTCTCGCCGGTGAGCAGCACGGTCACGCTCTGCCGCGCCGCGCGTTTGGCAAATTCCTTTGCCTGTGCGATCGCCGGTGTCGTGCCGACGAAATCGGCCAGGGTGAAGCGCGCCGCGCGGGCGTGCGACAATTGCCGCCGTGCCAGCCGCAGGTCGCTCTCGAGCCGGGTGACGCGCGCGAGCAGCGGCTTCAGGCCTTCGATGTGGTCATAGAGCACGAAGCCGATCGCGCCGATGACGTTGCGCTCCTCGTCCTCGATCGGCATGCGGGTGACCACGAGCTGCTCGCCGCCGAGCTCCATGATGTCGAGCAGGATCGGCTCGCCGCTTTCGGCCACGTTCCGCATCAGGCTGTTCGGGATGATCTCCTCGATCGGCCGCCCGATCGCCTCCGCCGTCTGTTTCAGGCCGAGCGACGCCAGATATTTCTCGTTGACGTAGATCACCCGCCCGCCGCGATCGATCGCAATCGCGCCCTCGCACAAATGCTCCAGCCGCTCGAACAGCGTCACCATCGCCCGTGCGCGGACATAGGCGGGATCGCTGACGGAGGGGGGAGAGGGCATGGCGTACCTCAGGGGAAGTCCGCCTGTATTAGCAAAAGGGTAGCGATTTCAAAGGGGGAAATGGGCGTTGGAGTTGCGAGCCGCCCCCACCGCTGTCATGCCCCGGCTTGACCGGGGCATCCAGTACGCCGCGGCGTACCGGTTCAACCACAACCGTCTCGGCGTACTGGGTCGCCCGGTCAAGCCGGGCGACGACAGCGAGATTGTTGCGCCGCTGTCGCCCTACCGCCGATACCCGTTCGCCCGTGAATAGCCCTGGCGGTTCTGCTGCAGCGGGCGGCTGGCGACGCTGCCACGTGCTTCGCTCGAGGCGGGCGTGGCAAGCTTCAGCTCCTCAAGGAAGATCGGCCGGGCGAAATAATAGCCCTGGGCGTAGCGGATCTTGGTCGCGGCCTGGAGATAGGCGAGCTCTTCGTAGGATTCGAGCCCTTCGGCGATCACGGTCATGCCGAGCGCCTCGCTCAGGGATTCGATGGCGCGCAGGATGCCCTGGCTGCGCGGGCGCTTATGGATGTCGGTGATGAAGGAGCGGTCGATCTTGATCTCGTCGGCTGTGATGTCGGCGAGCGCCGAGAGCGAGGAATAGCCGGTCCCGAAATCGTCGATGGAGATGCCGACGCCGAGCTTGCGGAACATCGGCAGGATTTCCGACTGGAAATGGCTCTTGGCGACGAATGCGTCTTCGGTCACCTCGATCATGAAGCGCTGCGGAAAGCCGGTGTCCTCCAGCGCCTGCGCGAAGTTGCGCATGAATTCCGGATTGCCGGCCTGCTTGGCGGCGACGTTGATGCTGATGGTGGCTTCCGCGCCAAAGGTGTCGTTGATCAGGTCGATCGACTTGACGATCTCGGCCAGCACGAGATGGGTGAGCTCGTCGATCAGCCCGAGCTCGCCGGCCAGGTTGATGAACGAGCCCGGCGCCTGGATCACGCCTTCGTCGTCGCGCAGCCGCACCAGCGCCTCGATACCCTTGACCGCCTGCGTCCTGATGTCGACCTTGGACTGGAACGCGCAGCAGAAGCGTTTTTCCAGGATGGCGAGCCGCAGCGACTGCTCGATCTTCATCCGCGCCAGGGCCTCGCGCTCCATGCTGGAGTCGAAGAAGGCCGCCGATCCCTTGCCGCCGTTCTTGATGCGGTACATCGCGATGTCGGCGTTCTGGCGCAGCGTCTCGAAGCTGCGGCCGTGGTCGGGATAGAGGCTGATGCCGACCGAGGTGGAGGCGAAGACCTCCGAATTGTCGATGAAGAAAGGCGCGGTCAGCCGCTCCAGCGTCGATTGTATGAATTCGGCGACCTCCTCCTGGCTCTGGATCGGCGAGAGCAGCAGCAGGAATTCGTCGCCGGAGATGCGCGAGAGCATGTCGGATTCGCGCAAGTCGCGCCCGAGCCGCTTCGACAGCTCGACCAGCAGCGCGTCGCCGACGGCGTGGCCGTAATAGTCGTTGATGTGCTTGAAATTGTCGACGTCGAGAAAAGCGAGCGCGAAGCGTCCGCCGTTGCCCTCGCGCGCCAGCAAGCTGTTGGCGCGATGTTCGATCACGCGCCGCGAGGGAAGGCCGGTCAGCTCGTCGAAATAGGCCGAGCGGAACAGCTGGTCCTCGAAGTTCTTCTGCTCGGTGATATCAGAGGAGGCCGAGATCAGGAGCTCGCGTCCGGCAAGGCGGACCGGACGATGTGTGGTCAGCAGCACCTGGCGCGCGGCGCCGTCGTGAAGTGCTTCCTCGGTGACGACAGCCTGGCCGGCGGTCAGTGCCCGCTGGCAGGCTTCCCGGCGCTGTGCGAGATCGGGTGAGGGGCGGCTGCCGTCCATGCCGAGCTGGGCGGCCGCGACATCGTTAACCAGCAGAAGCTCGCCTTGTGCGTCCTGCACGGTCAGGCCGGCCGGCAGCATTCTAACGATTTCCTTGAGAAATCCGAGTTCGGCTTCGCTCGCGCCGGAATACCTGTTGTCGTTCATAGAAGTCATGAATCTTGTTGTTTCAGCGCGCCTTTGCAATGGGCACGATCTTGCGCGGTTCCCTCTTAGGTTTGGTTAAGGGCTCCGCAGAAATACGAGGGTGTTTCGGGGGAAACTTGCGGCGATGCGACGCGTGCCCCCGATCGTCATTAACAGAGGGTCAACGCCGCTTGCGAAACCGCGAGCGGAGCGGGCGGTTCTGTTTCGCTTGTGCCGGGTCTAGCCGCTTGGCGGGATGCGGCATTGCATGATGCAATGCAGGCCGGTCGCCAGATACGAGACCTCGGTCTTGCCGTCGAAGGCCGATAGCGCGGACTTCAGCAATTTGGTGCCGAAACCCGGCGCCGACACCTGGCCGATGCTCGGGCCTTCGGTCTCGTCCCAGGTAATGGTCAGCCGGTCGCCGCTGACGGTCCATGACACCTGCAACAATCCGCACGGTGCGGAGAACGCACCATATTTACCGGCGTTGGTGGCGAGCTCGTGAAACATCAGTGACAGCGTGACCGCGAGCTTCGGCGGCAGGAACAGCCGGTCGCCATTGAGGGTGAAGCGGACATGGCCGTAAGGCCCGAGCTCCGCGATCAGCAGATCGCGGATGTCGCAGCCCGCTTTGTCGATCCGCGAGATCAAATCGTCGGTCGTGGCCAGAGAACGCAGCCGGGGGTCGATCCGGGCCCAGACCTGCGGCTCGTCATGCAGCACCTGATGCAGCACGGCATGCACCGTCGACAGCTTGTTCTTCAGCCGGTGCTGAAGCTCGTCGACCAATAGCTTGCGATAGTCCTCTTCCTCGATCAGGCGCCTGGAGATCCGGCGCTGCTCCGTCAGCATCGTGCGATAATGCTCGACGCCCCAGATGGTGAGGGCGCAGACGCACCAATACAGCGTCAGCAGGGTGAACCGGGACCGATCCGCAAAAGCATCGCCGAAATTGACGACGACGCCGAGCACGCCGCCGACCAGCGCGGTGATGATGCCGATCCGCAAGCCGCCGAACGCCGCGGCGAAGAACACGGCCGGGAAGTAAGGCGTGAAGTAGACGTCCGGTCGCACATGCGCGAGACCCCAGCGCGTCAGCGTTGCGACCAGCAGGCAGGTGACCGCGAAAGCGATGCTCAGCGCGAGCGAGGGTGGTGCCTCGCCCTGCCAGCCGTTGCGGAATTCATCGATCAGCTTCTGCATGCGCCGCCCGGTTGCAAGATGCGCTCGGAAATCGAGAGGTGGACGAGGATGTTACGCATGTCGCATGCTCAAGCAAAGCTTGCCTTGTCGATAGCCCGCAGGAATAGTGAGCGTCGCGGCGCCGACTGTCGCAGCGCCGTCATCGATCGGTGTCGGCCATTTGGCATCAAATCGTTCAAGAACAGGGAGATTCCATGGGCAGGCTTGACGGCAAGGTTGCGGTGATCACGGGCGCGACGAGCGGGATCGGATTGCGCACTGCGGAAGTCTTCGTTGCCGAAGGTGCCAAAATTGTGATCGCGGGGCGGCGTATACCGGAGGGTGAAGCGCTGGCGAAGCAGCTCGGGGCCAACTGCGTCTTCCGCCAGACCGATGTGACGGTCGAGGCGCAGATGCAGGCGCTGGTCGCGCTCGCGGTGGAGAAGTTCGGCCGGATCGACTGCCTCTTCAACAATGCCGGCGGTCCGGCGCAGACCGGCGGCATCGAAGCCCTCGAGGTCGAGCGCTTCGACGCGGCGATGGCGACGCTGGTGCGCAGCGTCATGCTCGGGATGAAGCACGCCGCGCCCTTCATGAAGAAGCAGGGGTCGGGCAGCATCATCAACAACGGCAGCATTGCCGGCCGCCTCGCCGGCTTCTCCTCGTCCGTCGTCTACGGCGCGGCCAAGGCGGCGGTGATCCACCTCACCAAATGCGTGGCGATGGAGCTCGGCGAGTCCAATGTGCGTGTCAATTCGGTCTCGCCCGGTGCGATCGCGACCGGCATTTTCGGCAAAGCGCTGGGCCTGTCGACGGAAGCTGCCGAGAAGACGCCGGCGGTGATGCGCGACGTCTACAAGACCGCCCAGCCGATCCCGCGCGCCGGCATCCCCGACGACATCGCCCATGCCGCGGTGTTCCTGGCGAGCGACGAATCCAGCTTCATCAACGGCCACGACCTCGTCATCGACGGCGCCATCACCGGCGGCCGCAACTGGAGCCAGCAGCAGCAGGGCCTAGCGGCCTTGCGAAATGCATTCGATCAGGGGGCGTAGGTGCCAAGAAAGAGATGCGTAGGGTGGGTTAGACGGCGGGTGCGCGAAGCGCAGTCGCTGGCGTAACCCACCGCTTCTGTCTCTGCGGAAACTAAAGAGGTGGGTTACGCCAAGGGACTGCGCTTCGCGCAGCCCGGGGCTAACCCACCCTACGAAACCTGCACCGCCTTCACTCGTACCCTCAGCCCATCCCGCGGCTTCGGGATCGGCCACATCTGCCAGTCCGGCTTGTAGCCCGGCTCCAGCGAGACCTCGAGGTTTTGCAGGAAGTGCCGCGCGAAGCACTTGGCCTGCATGTAGGCAAAGTGCAGGCCGAGGCACATATGCGCGCCGCCGCCGAACGGCACCCAGGCGAAGCGGTGGCGGTTGCGCTGGGCTTCCTCGGTGAAGCGCAAGGGATCGAAGCGATCAGGCTCCGGCCAGATCTCCTTCATGTGGTGCGTGTAGAGCGGATTGACGCCGACCGCGGTGCCGGCGGGAATCGTAAATCCCCTGAAGGTGACATCGCGCATCGCGCGGCGCGGCATCGAGGGCACCGGCGGCTTGATCCGCAGCGCCTCCTTGAACGCCATTTCCGACAGCGGCATTTTTTCGAGATCGTCGAAGCTGCTCGGCGCACCCGGCGCAAGCCCGAGCGCAAGAACTTCCGCCCGCAGCCTGTCCTGCCAGTCCGGATTGGCGGCGAGCTCGCCGACGAAGGAGGTCAGCGACGAGGTCAGCGTGTCGTGCGCCGCCATCATCAGGAAGCTCATGTGGTCGATGATGTCCTGCTCGGACAGCAGGGCACCATCCTCATGGGTGGCACGGCAGAGCTGCGAGAACAGGTCGTCGCCGCCATGATTGCCGCGCCGCAGCGGAATCTGCTGGCGGAAATAGGCGACGATGCGCTTGCGGCCCGCCACGCCGCGCGCCATCTGCGTGCCCGGCAATGGGCGGCGGATCGGCGCGACGGCGGCGGCGACCATGTCGACGAAGGCGCGGTTGATCTCGTCGACCTCCGGGCCGATATCGGCGCCGAGAAAGGACGCCGCGGCGAGATCGAGCGTGAGCTGCTTCATCGCCGGATAAAGCTGCATCTCGCCCGGGTTCGCCTTCCACTGCGCGACGCGCGCGGCGATGCCGCGGTCGAGATCGGACAGATAGGATTTCATCGGCCCGGACTTGAACGCGACAGACAGCGCCTTGCGATGCAGCCGGTGCTCGTCGAAATCGAGCAGCATCAAGCCGCGCGGAAACAGCAGCCCGAGCACCTTGTTCCAGCCATGGGTCGAGGAGAACAGCTTCTGCTGGTCGAACATCACGAGCTCGTTGGCCTCGGGCCCGAGCAGCACGACATTGGTCTCGCCGAAAACATGGGTGCGGTAGACCGGGCCGTATTTGGCGGCGTTCGCTTCGATGTGCCCCTTGGGATCGGCGAGCACCTGAAAGGTCTTGCCAACAATCGGCCAGCCCTCGTCGCCGGGGATGTGCGTCAGCTCGTTGCGCTTCGGCGCGGTGTAGGGAAGCTCAGGCGCGGCCATATTCTGCATCGACATGACGATTGCTCTGGTTGGCCGTGCCTACATAGCATAATCCCGGGACGACGGGCCTATCGCTTGGCCGCTTCCTTCTGCAGATCCGGCGCGTTGACGGCGGGAATCGCGACGCGGCCGGGGCCGGTCACCTTCAGCGCCTCGGCGGCCTTCTCGTTCTGCATGATCTTGGCCATCACGGCCTGTCCCGCACGCTCGAAGATCGCGCGGTTCTCGATCACGAATTTCTGCGACCGGCGCAGGCCGTCGGTATAGCCGTTGATCTCCGGCACGACATAACGGGCCACCATGTCCCAGCTCCGGCGCGTGGCTTCCGGATTGGCCCAGTCGTGCACGAAGCCGATCACGGCGCCGACACCGCCGGAGACCTGCATCACGTTCTTGATCATCTTGACGAGATCGTCAGGCGTGCCGATGACGGATGCGGCGCCCTCGACGAACGCGGTCTTGTCCACGGCCTCGTCGGGTGAGGCGAATGCGGTCAGTCCCGGCCGCTTCAGCGTGCCGACATTATATTCGTTGTGCCAGCGCATCAGCCCCGCGCCGGCCTCCTTGCGGGCCTGCTCGCGGGTTTCGGCGACGTGGAAGGTCAAGAGCACGCGCCAGTTCGCGCGATCGACGGTGGTGCCGTGCTTCTTGGCGGCGTCCTCGGCGAACTGCCATTGCTGCTGCAGCGACATCAGGCCCTGCGTCGTCATCGAGCCCAGCGAGATGATGCCGATGCCGTATTTGCCGGCGAGCGTCATGCCGGAGGGCGAGATCTGCGACGCCACCACGAACGGCATCTCCTCCTGCAGCGGCAGGATCTGCAGCGCGGCGTCGTTCATGGTGAACCAGTCGCTCTTGGCGGTGACGCGCTCACCGTTGAACAGGCGGCGGATCACGCCGATCGCCTCGTCCTGGCGGTCGCGCTGCGTCATCGGGTCGATGCCGAGCGTATGTGCGTCGGAGGCCAGCGCGCCGGGGCCGGAGCCGAAGATGGCGCGGCCGCCGGTCATGTGGTCGAGCTGCACCATGCGCTGCGCGACGTTGTAGGGATGGTGATAGGGCAGCGACACCACGCCGGTGCCGAGCTTGATCCGCTTGGTGCGCTCGCCCGCCGCCGCCAGGAACATCTCGGGCGAGGCGATCATCTCCCAACCGGAGGAATGATGCTCGCCGCACCAGAACTCGTCATAACCAAGCGCGTCGAGCTGCTCGACCAGGTCGAGATCGCGCCGGAACTGAAGCATCGGATGCTCCCCGATCGGGTGATGCGGGGCAAGGAAGGCTCCGAATTTCAGGCGCGCCATGGCGGTCTCTCCGGCTGTCATTTTCTGTTTGTTGTGCGGCGAGGCTACGTGCTGGAAACAGCGAACGCAATCGCGCGGTGTCCCGCGTTACGGAATGCAGGCATGCGCCTGTCTTCTCCCTCTCCTTGCCGTCGCATCAGGTGTCCTTTGTGATCGAATCTCTGCAATCAGCGCGCGCAGGTCTTGTCGTTTCACCCGTGCCGTTTGCTGCGTTGATCGCGATCTCGCCCGCATTTCCGCCGCGAACGCGCCGCGCATCTGCACGAAGTTGAGGCATTGCGGTTAATACGTACGAATTTCCGCGGGATTCCCGCGATTCCACGGTGACCGACAGCACACGGTCTTTTTATTTTGCACTGCAGCAACTATCTGGCTGGGGTGGACGTTGAACGTCACCTGCCAGGAGTTGCCGTGTCTCTCGCCAAAAATCTCGATTTCCTGAGACATCTGCCAAAGGTGGATGGTCTGCGCTTTGCCGAGTTCGGCCGCAGCGCGGCCGCGTCCAGTCCGTTGGAAGAAGTCACCGGTTTCGGCGACAATCCCGGCAATTTGCGCATGTTCGCATTCGTGCCGGCGCAATGGCAGAAGCCGCGCGCGCTCGTCGTCGTGCTGCATGGCTGCGGCCAGACTGCCGCGGCCTACGATCTCGGCGCGGGTTGGTCGACGCTCGCCCGGCATTATGGCTTCGCGCTGGTGATGCCCGAGCAGCAGCGCGCCAACAACGGCAACACCTGCTTCAACTGGTTCAACCCGGAAGACACCGTTCGCGACGGCGGCGAGGCGCGTTCGATCCGCGAGATGATCGCGCATATGGCCGAGGCTCATCGCATCGATCCGAAGCGCATCTTCATCACTGGCCTGTCCGCCGGCGGCGGCATGACGTCGGTGATGCTCGCGACCTATCCGGAAGTCTTCGCGGCCGGCGCGGTCATTGCCGGATTGCCCTACGGCATCGCCTCGAATCTGCGGGAGGCGCTGGACGGCATGTTTCATTCGCCGGCGCGGCCCGAGCGCGAGCTCGGCGATTTCGTGCGGCGCGCGTCGGACCATCGCGGGCCCTGGCCGAAGATGTCGGTCTGGCATGGCAGCGCCGACCGCACCGTCAATCCCGGCAACGCCAACGAGATCGTCAAGCAGTGGCTCGACCTGCACGATCTGCCGGCGGCGCCGATGGCGGAAACGATCGTCGACGGCTATCCGCGCCAGGCCTGGTGGAACAAGGACGGCGAGACGCTGGTCGAGTCCTACGCCATCACCGACATGGCGCACGGCACGCCGCTTGGGCTCGCCGACAACGACCAGCGCTATGGCGTCGAGGGTGCGTTCCTGATCGAGGCCGGTATCTCCTCGTCCTATCACATCGCGAAATTCTTCGGTCTCACCGGCTGGATTGCGGACGTAGCCAGCAAGAAGGCGGAGGCAAAGCCTGCACCGCAGCCGGCACGCTCACCCGCGCCGCATCTGGCCCGCTCGATCCGCTCGGCGGTCGCCGACGAGGCCGCCGAACCGAAGCCCGAGCAATCCCGCGGCCTGGACATCGGTCAGATCATCACCCGCGCGCTGACCGCCGCGGGGCTGATGAAATAGCTCGTCGCTCCCAAGCGCGCGACACACTCCGCTGTCATCCCGGACAAGCGCGCCGTAAGCGCGCGCAGATCCGGGATCCATAACCCCAGGACAAAGTTAGGCGCACGGGCGCAACTCCGAGTCCCCGTAACCACATCTTCCTGTGGTTATGGATTCCGGGCTCGCGCTATCGCGCGCCCCGGAATGACGTATGCGTCGTTCTCGCT
Source organism: Bradyrhizobium betae (assembly GCF_008932115.1). Taxonomy (NCBI): domain Bacteria; kingdom Pseudomonadati; phylum Pseudomonadota; class Alphaproteobacteria; order Hyphomicrobiales; family Nitrobacteraceae; genus Bradyrhizobium; species Bradyrhizobium betae. The sequence goes on along the minus strand of NZ_CP044543.1, from coordinate 2,896,445 downwards.
CCGCCGCCGAATGACGTCTCACATCTCGCCGGTGATGAACGGATTGGTCATCCGCTCCTGGCCGATGCTCGAGCCGGCGCCATGGCCGCAGATGAAGCCGACATCGTCGCCGAGCGGCAGCAGCTTGGTCTTGATCGAATTGATCAGCGTGGCGTGGCTGCCGCCGGGCAGATCGGTGCGCCCGACCGAGCCTGCGAACAAGACGTCGCCGACATGGGCGAAACGTAGATCCTTGTTGAAGAACACCACGCTGCCGGGCGAGTGGCCGGGACAGTGCAGAATGTCGAATGACAAGCCGCCGATCTCGACGGTGTCACCCTCCTCCAGCCAGCGGTCCGGCGCGAAGTTGCGCCCGCCGGTCATGCCGAAGCGCGCGCCGCTCTCGACGACGTTGTCGAGCAGAAATTTATCCGCGACATGCGGGCCCTCGATCGGCACCTTGAGCGCATCGCGCAATTCCGCCGCGCCGCCGACATGGTCGATATGGCCGTGCGTCAGCCAGATCTTCTCGACGGTGACGCCAGTCTGCTTGATCGCCTCCAGAATCTTTGGCACGTCGCCGCCCGGATCGATCACCACGGCCTTCTTGCCGGGCTCGTCCCAGATGATGGTGCAGTTCTGCTCGAACAGCGTCACGGGAACGATGATCGCGCCGGCCTTGGATTGTGCGTCATTTTGCTCGGTCATGGCGCCACAATGCCGATTTTTGGCCCATGGCCAAGCAAAAGATTCGTGCCGGACTGAACGATGGGCGCACGCTGTGGAATCGGCTAAACTGCCGCCATGGACAACCCCGCCCGCAACATCGCGCTCGTGCCGCCGCCGGACCGTCGCCAGTCCGAGACGGCGCTGGCGATCGCGCGCGGCACCGCGCGGCTGTTGCGCTCGCTCGGCTTCACCTGCATCAGCGAATTGCCGCTGCCGTCGGGCCGTCGCGCCGACCTTGTGGCGCTGAACGAGCGCGGCGAGATCTGGATCGTCGAGATCAAGTCTTCGGTCGAGGATCTGCGCGCCGACCAGAAGTGGCACGAATACCGCGCCCATTGCGACCGGCTGTTCTTCGCCTTCACGCAGGATCTGCCGTGCGAGATCTTTCCGGAAGGAACCGGCCTGATCATCGCCGACGCCTATGGCGCGCATCTGCAGTGCGAGGCGCCCGAGCACAAGATCGCAGCCGCGACGCGCAAGCAGATGACGGTGCGGTTTGGAATGGCCGCGGCGCTGCGGATCAACCGGCTGGTCGATCCGCAGGGGCATGCGGAGTTTTGGGAGTAGCGGCGAAACCGGAACCTCACTCCGTCATCCCCGCGCAACCGCGGAGCGGTTGTCGCTGGAGGTACGAGTGGTGCGATGCGGAGCATCGCGCCGGGAGCCTCGAAGGATGCACGGCCGGGATGCAGCCGGGCCGTCGCCCTTCGAGGCTCGCCGAAGAGGCGAACACCTCAGGGTGACGGGGAGGGAGTCGTGATTGCCGAACTTTACCTCGGCGCGCGCTTCGCCAAAATCCGCTGCAAGGTACGGCGGTGCATGTTGAGCCGCCGCGCCGTCTCCGAGACGTTGCGGTTGCACATTTCGTAGATGCGCTGGATGTGTTCCCAGCGGACGCGGTCCGCCGACATCGGGTTCGCCGGCAGCTCGGATTTGTCGGTGCTGGTCGACAGCAATGCGGCGACGACATCGTCGGCATCCGCGGGCTTCGAGAGATAATCGATCGCACCCATCTTCACCGCGGTGACGGCGGTCGCGATGTTGCCGTAGCCGGTCAGCACGATCGCGCGGGCTTCGGGGCGCTTCTTCTTCAGTGCGGAGACGACGTCGAGGCCGTTACCGTCGCCGAGGCGAAGATCGACCACGGCGAATGCCGGCGCGGCCTTGCCGATTTGCGCAAGACCATCCGAAACCGTGTCGCACGACGTCACCGCAAAACCACGGGTTTCCATGGCGCGCGACAGCCGCTCCAGAAACGGCTTGTCGTCCTCCACGATGAGAAGCGAGCGGTCGGTCTGTTCGTTCAGTTCGGCGATGGCGTTCAAGGTGTTGTCCTTTGTCCTGCACATCTACATATGGCGTCGCAAGCAAGCGGTGCCAAGGCCGCCAATAGTCGATCGGCCCTGTCGTGCGACGCAAGGTCGCGGTCTATCCTATTGTTTCTTCGAGCGTCTCGATAGCCTCAAAACGCTCTCGCGGCCACGTGATCTGGACCACCGCGCCGTGTTCCGGAAAGGTCCGGTTGGTAAACGAGACCTTGGCGCCGGTGCGTTCCAGCAAGGTCCGCGCGATGAACACGCCGAGGCCGAGGCCGCGCTGTTCGCCGCCGCCCTCATCCAGTGTGCGCCGCCGCGACAGATAGGGCTCGCCGATCCGGTTGAGGATGTCGGGCGGAATGCCGGGACCATCATCGGAAATCACGAGCTCGATGTTGTCCTTGTTCCACCAAGCATTCACCTCGACCGTGCTGCGGGCGAAATCCACCGCGTTCTCGACGATGTTGCCGACGCCGTACAGGATCGCCGGGTTGCGCGAGCCGACCGGCTCGGCCGCCACGGCGACCGCGATCCGCACCTTGATGTCGACGCCGAAATCGCGGTGCGGCGCCACCACCTCCTCGATCAGCTCCGACAGCTTCATGCGGTCGAACGGCGCGCCGGTGGAGGAGAGCTGGGTGATCTTGCTGAGGATCTCGCGGCAGCGCTGGGTCTGTTCGCGCAGGGTTTTCAGGTCGGCGGCGAAGCTCGGATCCTTCACTGTCTTTTCGAGCTCGCGCGAGATCAGGAAGATGGTCGCAAGCGGCGTGCCGAGCTCGTGCGCGGCGGCGGCGGCGAGGCCGTCGAGCTGGGTCAGATGCTGCTCGCGCGTCAGCACCAGCTCGGTCGCGGCCAGCGCGTCGGCGAGCTTGCGCGCCTCCTCGGTGACCTGGAACGAGTAGAGGCTGGTGACGCCGATCGCGAGCACGATCGAGAGCCAGACGCCGAACAGATAGATCGGCGGCAGCACCAGCGGATCGTCGGAATCCCAGGGCAGGGGGAAATGGTAGAAGAACAGCACCGAGGCGCAGGCGACGGCGAGCACGCCGAGCCCGAAGGTGAAGCGGGCCGGCAGCGCGGTGGCCGAGATCAGTACGGGCGCGAGGAACAGGAACGAGAACGGGTTCTGCAGTCCGCCGGTGAAGAACAACAGCGCGGCCAGCTCGATGATGTTCAGCGCCAGCAGTCCGGCCGCCTGCATCGGCTCCAGACGCTGCAGCGGATTGGACACGGTCTGGAGTGCCAAATTGAGCGCCGCCGACAGGGCGATGATGCTGACGCAGGGGACGATCTCGACGTTGAACTCCAGCCCCTGCGCCACGATGAAGATCGCGGCGAGCTGGCCGAGCACCGCGAGCCAGCGCAGCCGCAGGATCGTGTCCAGGCGGATATGCCGCTGCGCAGGGCGAAAGTCGGAGGCGGCAATTTCGGTCATGTCGGCCAATGTGGCGGTGCCTTCTCGGTCACAAACGCGGGGCTCGCGGAACCACCCGGATTACAAGCCTTGCGCTCTCCGCTGCAATAGCAGAAGAACGCCCCAGCATGACCGGGAACGACAAAGCTTCAAGTCCGCCGACTGTCGCGGAGCGCAGCTCCTCCGCGGCAATTGAGGTCGATCACCTCGTCAAGGTCTACAAGCAGACCCGCGCCGTCGACGATATCTCCTTTTCGCTCCCGCGCGGCAGCATCACCGGACTTCTGGGCGGCAACGGCGCCGGCAAGACCACCACCATCGCGATGATCATGGGCCTGGTGCTGCCGACCTCCGGCCGTGTCAGGGTGCTCGGGCGAGCGATGCCCGAGGAAAGCGCATCCGTGCTGGGGCGGATGAATTTCGAGAGCCCCTATGTCGACATGCCGATGCGGCTCACGGTACGCCAGAACCTCACCGTGTTCGGCAAACTCTATGCGGTGAAGAATCTCTCCGATCGCATCGCCGAGCTCGCCGACGAGCTCGACCTCACCGATTTCATCGACCGCGCCAACGGCAAGCTCTCCGCCGGCCAGAAGACCCGTGTCGCGCTGGCCAAGGCGCTGATCAACCACCCCGAGCTGTTGCTGCTGGACGAGCCGACCGCCTCGCTCGACCCCGACACCGCCGACTGGGTGCGGGCGCATATGGAGCGCTATCGCAAGGAGAACAACGCCACCATCCTCTTGGCCTCGCACAACATGCTCGAGGTCGAGCGGCTCTGCGACCGCGTCATCATCATGAAGCGCGGTCGCATCGAGGACGACGACACGCCGGAAGCCATCATGGCCCGCTACAACCGCACCACGCTGGAGGAAGTGTTCCTGGACGTCGCCCGCGGCCGGGTGAACGGGGCAAAGGAGGAGGCGAGATGAGCGAGCTCTCGTGTTGCCATCGCAGTCCGAGTGAAGCCCCGTCACTCCGGGGCGCGCGGAGCGCGAGCCCGGAATCCATAACCACAGGCGGTGGCTATGGGGCGAGACTCGTAACCCCGAGTTTTCGCCAAATTCAATCCTGTGGCTATGGATCCCGGGCTCGCGACTATGTCGCGCCCCGGGATGACGGCTTACAATCAGGCTGCCCGGTGCGCCCATGACCGACCTCTCCCTCCACCACGGCATCTCCCTTCACCGCATCGGCGCGATGATCCTGCGCTACTGGTATCTGCTGATGTCGTCCTGGCCGCGGCTGCTCGAGCTGCTGTACTGGCCGGCGCTGCAGGTCATCACCTGGGGCTTCATCCAGTACTACATCGCCGAGAATTCCAATTTCTTCGCGCGCGCCGGCGGCACGCTGATCGGCGCAGTCATCCTCTGGGACATCCTGTTCCGCGGGCAGCTCGGCTTCTCGATCTCGTTTCTAGAGGAGATGTGGGCGCGCAATCTCGGCAACCTCATGATGAGCCCGCTCAAGCCGATCGAGTTTCTGCTGTCGCTCATGGTGATGAGCCTGATCCGGCTCGCGATCGGCGTCATCCCGATGACGCTGCTCGCGCTGGTCCTGTTTCACTTCAACGTCTACGGCCTCGGCCTGCCGCTGATCGCGTTCTTCTGCAATCTGATCTTCATGAGCTGGTCGGTCGGCATCTTCGTGTCAGGTCTGGTGTTGCGCAACGGCCTGGGGGCCGAGAGCATCGTCTGGACCTTGATGTTCGCGATCATGCCGCTCGCCTGCATTTATTATCCGGTGAGCGTGCTGCCGGCCTGGCTGCAGTATGTCGCTTGGGCGTTGCCGCCGACTTACGTGTTCGAAGGAATGCGTGCGCTGCTGATCGAGCAGACCTTCCGGATCGATCTGATGCTGGAGGCGTTAGCCATCAATGCGGTGCTGCTGGTTGCTTCTTTTTGGGCATTCCTTGCCCTTTTGCGCAGCGCCAGGAAGAATGGCTCGCTGCTGTCGGGCGGCGAATAACGTCACTTTATCGTGGATTCATGCTGGTTTAACCGTCTACGCTACGTAGATGTACGGAACCATGCATTGACGCAATATTACGCATTCGGCAGTATGCTGCGATGCGAAGAGGAATATAGCGATGCCTATTGGTGAGTTTGGCGGCGCGCCGCCCCTGGCGGCTGAAGGCAGTCCGGTCCTGACGACACCGATGTACTGGATGTACGAGATGGCCCACGCCTCTCTCAATCCGGCACGAGCGGTCACCGACGCGACCAAGCTCCTGTTTCAGAATCCGTTGAATCCCTGGACGCGCACCGAGGTCGGCAAGTCTGTCGCCGCGGCCTGCGAATTGTTCGAGCGCACCACGCGCCGCTACGGCAAGCCGGAATGGGGCCTCGACGACACCGAGGTCAATGGCATCCGCGTTCCCGTCGAGGTTCGCTCCGTCTGGGAAAAGCCGTTCTGCCGCCTCCTCTACTTCGATCGCAAGTTCACCCGTCCGCTGCGCAGCCCGCAGCCGCGCGTGCTGATCGTGGCGCCGATGTCCGGCCATTATGCGACGCTGCTGCGCGGCACGGTCGAAGCCCTCCTGCCGGCGCATGAGGTCTACATCACCGATTGGGCCGATGCCCGCATGGTGCCGCTCAGCGAAGGCCGCTTCGATCTGGACGACTACATCGACTATGTCATCGAAATGCTGCACGTTCTCGGCGGCAACACGCACGTATTGGCGGTGTGCCAGCCTTCCGTGCCCGTCGTCGCCGCCGTCTCGATCATGGAAGCGCGGCGCGATCCCTTCGTGCCGACCTCGATGACGCTGATGGGCGGTCCGATCGACACCCGCCGCAATCCGACCGCGGTGAACAACCTCGCCCAGGAGCGCGGCATCGACTGGTTCCGCAACCACGTCATCACCAAGGTGCCGTTTCCGCATCCGGGCATGATGCGCGACGTCTATCCGGGATTCCTGCAGCTGAACGGCTTCATCAGCATGAATCTCGACCGGCACATGGATGCCCACAAGCAGCTCTTCGCCAATCTGGTGAAGGGCGACGGCGATCTCGTCGACAAGCATCGTGAATTCTACGATGAATATCTCGCGGTGATGGATCTCTCCGCCGAATATTACCTGCAGACGGTCGACACCGTGTTCGTGAAGCACTCGCTGCCGAAGGGCGAGATGACCCATCGTGGAACCCGCGTCGATCCCTCCAAGGTCACGCGCGTGGCGTTGATGACGGTCGAAGGTGAGAACGACGACATCTCGGGTCTCGGTCAGACCGAAGCAACGCACACATTGTGCAGCTCGATTCCCGATCATCGCCGCGTTCATTACGTCCAGAAGGGCGTCGGACATTACGGCGTGTTCAACGGATCGCGTTTCAAGTCGGAAATCGTGCCGAGGATCCACGACTTCATGGTCTCCGCAGCGAATCCGAGCTCGTTGCAGGCGCTTGCAGCCGAATAACTCCGTTTTTCGGCTTTCCCGTCGAAAATTCGGGTTCTGCCGGAGCCTCCGGCAGACAGCGGAACCCGCCAGATTCGAGGTATTTAGGTAGCTTTATAGGAGTGAGTCAGGCCTCACCCCTTGGGGGTGCCGCATGCGTCCAGCGGGGGCGAAAAATCGGGGTTCCAACCCCAGTCTGTAGGGTCTCCCGGACGCCAGAACCCCTGTATATTGGGCAAATGATTTGTTTTTGCGCCGAGCGCTTTCCCTGGCGGCGGTTATGGCAGAATCCGGGCGAACTCCTGCTCCCCGGACTGACAGACATGGCCACACGCGCACTCCTCTATCGTCGGCCCCACGAACCGAAGGCCCTCGTGATCACCCACGGGTCGCAATTATTCGCGATTCGGCTACGCCGGCATCGCCGCGCACGCCGTTACACGCTTCGAATTCATCCGAGCGACCGCGAGGCGATCCTGACCATCCCGCCGCGCGGCACTCTGGCTGAAGCCAAGGACTTCGCGCAGCGTCACGGCGCATGGATTGCGGCACGTCTCGGCCGCTTGCCGAAGGCCGCGCCGTTCCAGCCTGGCACAGTGATACCGCTTCGCGGTGTCCCCCATCGCATCGTTCATCGCGCCGGCACGCGCGGCACGGTGTGGACCGAGGTGCGCGATAGCGGTGAACGCATTCTCTGCGTCGCCGGCGGCGTTGAACATGCCGACCGTCGCGTCCATGACTTCCTCAAACGCGAGGCGCGTCACGATCTTCAGCGCTCGGCTGACGCGTATGCCGCCGAGCTCGGCGTCAAGGTCAAGCGGCTCTCGATCCGCGACCAGTCCAGCCGCTGGGGGTCCTGCACCTCGGCGGGCTCGCTGTCGTTCTCCTGGCGCCTGATCCTCGCGCCGCCCTTCGTGCTCGACTATCTCGCCGCCCACGAGGTCGCCCATCTCGTCGAGATGAACCACTCGGCGAAGTTCTGGCGCGTCTGCGGCAAGGTCTGCCCGTCGATGGAGCGCGCCAAGAAGTGGCTCGACACCTACGGCAACGATCTGCACCGGTACGGGATCGAGGATTAGGGCTCGCTGCTTCGCCATTTGATGCTGTCATCGCCCGCGGAGGCGGGCGATCCAGTATCCCAGAGGCCGTAGTGATTGGATCAAGACGCCGCGGCGTACTGGATTCCCCGCCTTCGCGGGGAATGACAGCTGAGTGTGGGCACCATCAGCGCGCCTCGCTCGATTCTCGCAACATTTCGCGACGGTCGCGCCGCGCGCGTCATTCGCCTTGTCGCTTCAAGCGCTTCGAACGATCCACCTCACATCACGCGCGCAACCGTCGCCTACTGTGCATGGGGTTGTTTTCGCAGTTTTGTCGTGAGGCCCCCAGCAACGGCCTACCGATTCCCGCCGAACAGCCGGTCCATCAGCCAGCCATCGAGCCCCGCCGCCGCTTCCGGCCGCGCATTGGCGCGCGTGGGGGCGGGCGATAGCCGCCGCCATTGTTGACCGGCGCCGGTCCGGGCGTGGCCACCGTTGGCGGCGATACCTGCGAGGCCGCCTGCGCGAGGTTCGAGAGGCCCCAGCCACCTGGCGAGCTTGGCAGGTTCGCCACCGGCACACCCTCGTGCGCCGTCTTCATGAAGCGCGTCCAGACTTCGACCGGCAGGCCGCCGCCGGTTGCCTTCCTGGTCGGCGAGTTGTCGTCATTGCCGAGCCAGACGCCGGTGACGAGGTTAGCGGTGTAGCCGATGAACCAGGCATCGCGATAATCCTGGCTGGTGCCGGTCTTGCCGGCGGCCGGCCAGCCGGGGATCTCGGCCTTCTTGGCGGTGCCTGAGATCAGCGTCTCCCGCATCATCGCGTTCATCATGCCGACATAGCGCGGCTCGACCACCTGGTTGCGCTCATCCGGCTGGCGCATGTAGAGCAGCTTGCCGCTGAGCGTCCTGATCCGTGTCACGACATGCGGCGTCACCGCGAAGCCGCCATTGGCGAACGGGGCATAGGCGCCGACCAGCTCGACCACCGAGACTTCCGAGGTGCCGAGCGCGATCGAGGCGTTGGGCTCGAGCTTCGAGGAGATGCCGAGCCGGTGCGCGGTACGCACCACGTTCTTCGGCCCGACCTCGAGGCCGAGACGGATCGCGACCGTGTTGAGCGACATCGCCAGCGCCTGCGTCAGCGTCACCGCGCCGAAATATTCATGGGTGTAATTCTCGGGCTTCCAGCCCTTGACCTCGATCGGCGCGTCCTGACGCAAGGTATCCGGCGTCAGACCCTGCTCGAGCGCGGTCAGGTACACGAACGGCTTGAACGAGGAGCCCGGCTGGCGCCTGGCGGTCACCGCGCGGTTGTACTGGCTGTCGGAATAGTTCCTCCCGCCCACCATGGCGCGGACCGCGCCGTCAGGCGTCATCGCCACCAGCGCGCCCTGGCTGACGTTGAACTTCACGCTCTTGGCCGCGAGCTCGTCGATGATGGCGGCTTCCGCCACGCCCTGCAGCTTCGGATCGATCGTGGTCTCGACCTTGATGCTCTCGTCGATCTGGCCGACGAGATCGTCCAGCACTTCACCGATCCAGTCGGCGACGTAGTTGACCGTGCCGGCGCCGGCCGGCTTCACATTGTAGGAGGGCTGGCCGATCGAGGCCTGCGCCTGTGCGTCGGTGATGAACTTCGCATCCGCCATCGCCGCCAGCACGATCTTCGCGCGCGCTTCCGCGCCTTCCGGATTGCGGTTCGGCGCAAGGCGCGAGGGCGATTTGACGAGGCCGGCCAGCATCGCGGCTTCGGCGACGGTGACGTTCTTCGCCGGCTTGCCGAAATATTTCTGCGCCGCGGCCTCGACGCCGTAGGCGCCCGAGCCGAAATAGACGCGATTGAGATAGAGCTCCAGGATCTCGTTCTTGGAATGCTTGCGCTCCAGCCAGATCGCGAGCTCTGCCTCCTGCAGCTTGCGCTGCATGGTGCGCTCCTGGGTCAGGAACAGGTTTTTCGCGAGCTGCTGCGTCAAGGTCGAGCCGCCCTGCGACACGCCGCGATGGAGCACGTTGGTGACGAGGGCGCGCAGGATGCCGACCGGGTCGATGCCGAAATGCGAATAGAAGCGGCGGTCCTCGATGGCGATGAAAGCCTTCGGCAGATACGGCGGCAGGTCCTTCAGCGAGACGTTGGCGCCGGCCATTTCGCCGCGCTGCGCCAGCATGCTGCCGTCCAGGCCGACGATCTGGATCGTCGGCGGCCGCTTGGGGATTTCCAGCGAGTCGATCGGCGGCAGATGCGCGCCGACATAGACCACGACGCCGACCACGGCGATCACGGCCCACAAGCTCAGCACCGCGCCCCAATAGACCAGGCGGCCGAGGCCGGCACCGAAGCATGATTTCGAGCGGCGCTTGGCGCCGCTGCGGCCAGCCGATGCCTTGCGCTCGCGCGGCGGCTCGTCGTCGGGTTCTTCAGCCTTTTTGCGCCTGGCGGATGATTTTGCGGGCTTCTTCGGCTTGTCATCGGCGTTGGGGATGCGATCCGCCGCAGTCAGGCGCAGATCGGCGAGCGCAGCAGGCAAGCCGAATAACGGCTCCTTCCGCCCAGCCTTTTTCTTTCCCAACCCCATACGCGAAACGCCCGGTCAGCCCGCCCCGCCGCACGCTAGCGGTCGCTGTTTAAGGCCCGGTTACCCGGACGTTAACGCGCGATTAGGAGGTGCGGCATTCGCCCGCCGCAGTTCCGCTTCCTGGGCCGCAGGACTAGGATCGCGCACATAGAACAAGAGGGAGCCGCATGGGCCACATCGATCCGACCAAGGACGTCTTCGCACAATTCCGGGACAACAACCGCCCGGGCCCGATCCACATGCTCAACCTGGTCCGCTTGCGCAAGGAGGCGGCCTACCCTGACGGCCGCAAGGCCAGCGGCGCTGAAGCCTATGCCGCCTATGGCCGCGACAGCGGCCCGGTGTTCGAACGCCTCGGCGGCCGCATAGTCTGGCAGGGCAGGTTCGAGCTGATGCTGATCGGCCCGCAGGACGAGCGCTGGGACCATTGCTTCATCGCCGAATACCCGAGCGTCGAAGCCTTCGTCGAGATGATCCGCGATCCCGTCTACCGCGAAGCGGTGAAGCACCGGCAGGCTGCCGTCGAGGATTCGCGGCTGATCCGTCACGCGGTGCTGCCGGTGGGGAAGAATTTTGGGGAGATACCGCAGTAGACGCCGGTCTCCACCCGTCATCCTGAGGCGCGAGCCCTTGCGAGCCTCGAAGGATGTACGGCCTGGATGTCTCCGCGTGGCGACCAGCCGGGCCGTCGCCCTTCGAGGGCCGCCGAAGAGGCGGCCACCTCAGGGTAACGGTGATGGATTGGTTGAAGCCCGAAAAAAATCGGCGGCCGATGGACCGCCGATCGCATTTCAAGATCAGGCAAGAACTAACCCGCTGGACCGGCATCCTCCAGGATCGGGCCGAACAGCTCCCAGCGCTCGCCGTTGAACTTCATCATCTGAAGCTGCTTGTTGACGCGGTAGTCGGTCGGCGAGGTGTTGGCCTTGATGCCGGGCAGCGCGGTGTCGCTGACGACGTCCTTCAGCGACGCCGCCTGCTTCATGACGTTCTCGCGCGTCAGGTTGTCACCACATTGCTTCAGCACGTGGACCAGGAGCTGCGCCGTGCTGTAGCCGTAGGTGTTGAAGTTCGAGTCCTTGTCGCCATCAGGATAGTACTTCGCCATGAAGTCGAAATAGCGCTTCATGCCGGCATCGTCCTTCCACTTCGGATCCAGCGGTTCCTTGCCGTAATTGACGCTGATCAGGCCCTTGGCGGCATCGAGGCCGGCGGGCTTCAGCACGGCGCCGACCGAGGTGGCGTTGATGTCGACGATCTGCACCGGATGCCAGCCCATCTCGGCGATCTTCTTGATCGCCTGCGCAGCCTGCTTCGGTGTTGTCGCGCTGAAGAACAGATCGGCGCCGGCGTCCTTGATCTTGAGGACCTGCGAGTCGACGGTCGGATCAGAGACCTCGTAGGACGCTTCGGTCACGATCATCTTGGCGGCCTTGTCGCCGAGGCCGGCCTTGATGCCGTTCAGATAGTCCTTGCCGAGGTCGTCATTCTGATAGAGCACGCCGATCTTGGCGTTCGGATGCTCCTTCAGGATGTACTGACCGTAGATGCGGCCTTCGACGAAGTAGTTCGGATTGAAGCCCATCGTCCACGGAAAGTTCTTCGGATCGGTGAACCTCGAGGCGCCGGTGGCTGCGAACAGCTGCGGCACCTTCTTGGAATTGAGATATTTCTGGACCGCCGCGTTCACGGGCGTGCCGATGATCTGGAAGGTCAGCAGCACCTCGTCGCTCTCGACCAGCTTGCGGATCTGCTCCACGGCTTTCGGCGGCGAATAGGCGTCGTCATACTGGATCAGATTGATCTTGCGGCCGTTGATGCCGCCCTGGTCGTTGATCATCTTGAAATATGCGGCCTGGGTCTTGCCGATCGACGAATAGGCCGACGCCGGTCCCGAGAACGGCATGGTCTGGCCGACCTTGATCTCGGTGTCGCTGGCGCCCGGATCGTATTTCTTCTGGGCATTGGCCGCGGACACCGACAGCGCCAGGCCCAGCGCCGTTGCCGCGGCCAGGTGCAGAATTCCATTCCTCATTCGCAATTTCCTCAGTTTGTTATGGCCGATGGTCTGCCGGGCGCACGGTGCGTCCGATGCCATCGCTGAGGGCGAGTGTGGATGAGGCGTTGGTGCAACGCAAGGTGGGCGGACGCCCGTCCTTGGTAGGGTGGGTTACGCCCGCGGATCGCGCTTTGCGCGACCGCGAGCTAACCCACGCTACGAAGCGAGACTAACCCGACGGGCCCGAATCCTCGATGATCGGTCCGAACAGCTCCCAGCGTTCGCCGTTGAACTTCATCATCTGCATCTGCTTGTTGACGCGGTAGTCGTTCGGCCCGGTGTTGATCTTGATGCCGGGCAGCGCGAAGCTCGGGGTGAAGTCCTTGATGTTGGCGACCTGCTTCATCACGTTCTCACGCGACAGGTCGTCGCCGCACTGTTTCAGAACCTGCGTCAGCAGCTCGGCGACCGAATAGGCATAGGTGTTGACCGTGTTGAGCTTGTCGCCTTCCGCGAAATACTTGTCCATGAAGGCGAAGAACGCTTTCACGCCCGGATCGTCCTTCCATTGCGGATCGCTCGGCTCCTTGCCGTATTGGGTCGAGATGATGCCTTTGGAGATGTCGAGGCCGGCCGGCTTCAGCGTCGCCGAGATCGGGCTCGCATTGATGTCGAGGATGTGCACCGGGTTCCAGCCGAGCTCGGCGACCTTCTTGATGGCTTGCGCCGCGAATTTCGGCGTCGAGGCATCATAGAAAAGATCGGCCCCCAGCGACTTCAGCTTCACCACCTGCGAGTCCACGGTCGGATCGGTGACCTCGTAAGAGACCTCGCCGACGATCATGCTGGCGGCCTTGTCGCCGAGACCGCTCTTCAGGCCCGCCAGGTAGTCGCGGCCCATGTCGTCGTTCTGGTAGAGCACGCCGATCTTGGCGTTCGGATGCTCCTTGAGAATGTACTTGGCGTAGATCCGTCCCTCGGACACGTAGTTGGGATTGTAGGCGATGGTCCAGGGATAGTTCTGCGGATCGTTGAAGCGCGCGGCGCCGGTCGAGGCCAGCAGTTGCGGGATCTTCTTGCCGTTGAGATATTTTTGCACGGCGGCGTTGGCGGCCGTGCCGATGATCTGGAAGGTGAACAGCACCTCGTCGCCTTCGACGAGCTTGCGCACCTGCTCGACGGTCTTCGGCGGCGAATAGGCGTCGTCATACTGGATCAGATTGATCTTGCGGCCGTTGATGCCGCCCTGATCGTTGATCATCTTGAAGTAGGCCGCCTGGGTCTTGCCGATATTGGCATAGACCGAATAGGCCCCGGAGAACGGCACGGTCTGGCCGATCTTGATCTCGGTGTCGCTGGCTCCGGTGTCGTATTTCTTCTGGGCGAGGGTTGGGCCGGTGGAGAACACGAAGGCGAGCGCCGCCGTGGCAGCTACGAAAGCTCTGCGATTGCTCATGTTGGGTTGTTCCTCCTGACGGAATTTTCCGGTCGACGGTCTTTTCCCGTTGATTGCCAACGGTCGCCATCGCTGCCGAAGATTGTGGAGGAAGGTGGAGTGCCGCGCAAGGATCGCGGCGCTGCGCTCTAGCGTCTCAGGCAAAGAACCTTAAGCGAGGAACAGGACAACCAGCGCGATTGCCGCCGGCAGTGCCTGCACGATCAGGATACGCGTGCTGACGGACGCGGCACCGTAAGCGCCGGCCACGATCACGCAGAGCAGGAAGAACGCCTTGATCTGGAACGCGAAGGCCGGGTTGCCATGCACCAGACCCCAGATCAGGCCGGCGGCAAGGAAGCCATTGTAGAGGCCCTGATTGGCGGCCAGCACCTTCGTGGTCTCGGCCTTCTCCGGCGTGTTGCGGAAGGTCTTCAAGCCCAGCGGCTTGTCCCAGAGAAACATCTCGAGGATCAGGAAGTAGGCGTGCAGTGCGGCGATCAGCGCCACCAGGATATTGGCGATCAGAACCAAGTTGAGCTCCCCCAAAAAGCGTCAGCTTTCGGGTGGACGTTAGCACGCCCGGCATGGCAAGTGCGATGCCGTGTCTCGATGCCATGGTGCCGTCATGCCCGCGCGATCAGCCAAACCGCCTGTCAGCTTCGGCCTCGATCGCCTGGCGACGCCGATCGGGATCGCGTTGCTCGTCACCGATGCCGAGGGTGCCTTGCGCGCGCTCGATTGGGACGACTACGAGCACCGCATGCGCGAGCTGTTGCGCCTGCACTACGGTGCGGTCGATCTGAATGATCAGCCTGCTCCGACGGCGATGAAGACTGCTCTGTCCGGATACTTCGAAGGCGATCTCGGCCAGCTCTCAGGTGTCCCGTGGCGCACCGCCGGCACGCCGTTCCAGCAGAAAGTCTGGACCGCGCTGGCGAAAATCCCTGCCGGCACCACCATGAGCTACGGCGCGCTTGCCGCAAGGATCGAGACGCCCAAGGCCATTCGCGCCGTCGGCCATGCCAACGGCTCCAACCCGATCAGCGTGGTGCTGCCGTGTCACCGCCTGATCGGCGCGGATGGTTCGCTGGTGAAATACGGCGGCGGGCTGGAGCGAAAGCGCTGGCTGCTGCGGCATGAGGGGGTGGAGATTTAAGTCTCTGTCATTCCGGGGCGCGCGCGGCGCGAGCCCGGAATCCATTTATCCGCGTCACCAGCGCCCCGTTGGATTCCGGGTTCGCCGCTGCGCGGCGCCCCGGAATGACGAGGGGAGAAAGGCGCGCTACCCTATCTCACGCCGCCGGTGCCGCAACCGCCTTGTCGCCGGCCATCACATGGGTCAGCGCGCTCTTGATCGCGGATTGCCGCGTCGGCGCGTTGATCTGCGCGCCCAGGAGGTCGGTGACGTAGAACACGTCGCGGGCGCGCTCGCCGAAGGTCGCGACATGGGCCGAGGCGATGTTGAGGTTGAGTTTCGAGATCGCAGTGGTCAGCTCGTAGAGCAGGCCGGGGCGGTCGAGGCCGGACACCTCGATTACGGTGTAGCGGTCAGACCACTGGTTGTTGATGGTCACTTCCGGCTCGATCACGAACGGCCGCGCCTTGTTGCGCACGGTACGCCGCGCCACCACTTCCGGCAGGCGCAGCTTGCCTTCCAGCACGTCCTCGATCATCTCGCCGATACGTGTGGCGCGCCGTCCCTCGTCCTCGTCGCGGTCGTATTCCCGCGAGATCGAGATCGTGTCGAGCGCGCGGCCGTCGGTCGTGGTGTAGATCTGCGCATCGACGATGTTGGCGCCCGCCGATGCGCAGGCGCCGGCGATGATCGACAGCAGCCAGGGATGGTCGGCGGCGAAGATCGTCAGCTCGGTGACGCCGCGCACCTCGTCGAAGCCGACATTGATCGCGAGCTTGTGGCCGGCCTGCTCGCTGGAGCGGACGAAGCGGGCGTGGCGGATCTTGCGCGGCAGCTCGACCTTGAGCCAGTAGGCCGGATAGTGCCGGCCGATATAGGCATCGAGCTCGTCCGCCGGCCATTCGGCGAAGGCCATGCGGAATTCGGCATAGGCGGCCGTGAGGCGCTTGCCGCGATCGACTTCCGAGAAGCCGCCCGTCAGCACCGGCTCGGTCTCGTAATAGAGCGAGCGCAGAAGCTGCGCCTTCCAGCCGTTCCACACGCCCGGACCTACGCCGCGGATGTCGGCGGTGGTGAGGATCGTCAGCAGCTTCATCTGCTCGACCGACTGCACCACGGCGGCGAAATTCTCGATCGTCTTGCGGTCGGAGAGGTCGCGCGACTGCGCGACCGTGGACATGGTGAGGTGTTCCTCGATCAGCCAGGCCACGAGCTCGGTGTCGGCCGCGCTGAAGCCGAGCCGCGGACACAGCCGGCGCGCCACCTTGGCGCCTGCGATCGAGTGATCCTCGGGCCGGCCCTTGGCGATGTCGTGCAGCAACGTCACGATGTAGATCACCGCGCGGTGCTCGGGACGAATTTTGCGCATCAGGTCGCTAGCGAACGCGAACTCGTCGAGGCCGCCGCGCTCGATGTCCTGCAGGAAGCCGACGCAGCGGATCAGATGCTCGTCGACCGTGTAGTGATGATACATGTTGAATTGCATCATCGAGACGATCTTGCCGAAGGCGCGGATGAAATGGCCGAGCACGCCGGTCTCGTTCATCCGCCGCAGCACGATCTCGGCGTTGTCGGAGGTCAGGATCTCCATGAACAGCCGGTTGGCCTCGGGATTCTCGCGCATTTGCGCGTTGATCAGGCCGAGCGAACGCGTCACGTCGCGCATCGCGTCCGGATGGAAGGCGAGGTTGTTCTTCTGCGCCAGGCGGAAGATGCGGATCAGATTGACCGGATCGTGCTTGAAGACGTCGGGCGCGGCGACGTTGATGCGGTTGTTGTCGACGATGAAGTCGTCGCTGTCGGGCACGCGCCGCTTCACCTGGGTCGGGCGCAGCCGTGCCATCATCCGGCTCAGCACAGGCGCGGGCTTGGCCTGCTGGTCCTCGAGCTTGGCGCAGAGGATGGCGGTGAGGTTGCCGACTTCCTTGGCGACCAGGAAGTAGTGCTTCATAAAGCGTTCGACGTCCTGCATGCCGGGATGCGAGGTGTAGCCGAGCCGGACCGCGATTTCGCGCTGGAGGTCGAAGGAGAGGCGCTCCTCGGCGCGGCCGGAGTAGAAATGCAGATTGCAGCGCACCGACCAGAGGAAATCGGCGCAGCGGCGGAAGGTGCGATATTCCTGCGCGTCGAACACGCCGCGCTCGACCAGCTCGTCGGTGTCGCGCACGCGGTAGACGTATTTCGCGATCCAGAACAGCGTGTGCAGGTCGCGGAGCGCGCCCTTGCCGTCCTTGACGTTGGGCTCGACCAGATAACGCGACTGGCCGCCGCGGCGATGCCGCTCCTCGCGCTCGGCGAGCTTTGCGGTGACGAATTCGGACGCCGTGCCCTGCACCACTTCCTTGTCGAAGCGCTCGACAAGTTCGTCATAGAGCGGCTGGTCGCCGGTGAGGAAGCGCGTCTCCAGGATCGCGGTGCGGATGGTCATGTCGCCGCGCGCCTGGCGGATCGACTCGTCGACCGAGCGCGTGGCGTGGCCGACCTTCAGCCCCATGTCCCAGAGGCAGTAGAGGATGGCTTCGGCGACCTGCTCGCCCCAGGCTGTCTGCTTGTAGGGCAGGATGAACAAGAGATCGATGTCGGACTCGGGAGCCATCAGGCCGCGGCCATAGCCGCCTGTCGCGACCACCGCCATGCGCTCGGCCCCGCTCGGGATCGGCGAGCGATAGAGATGACGCGTCGCCGCCGAATAGAGGATGCGGATGATCTCGTCCTGCACGTGGCATAGCCGCTCGGCACAGTGCCTTCCGTGACGGTCTTTGAGCAGGATCGCCTGCGCGACGTCCCGCGCCGCGATCAGCTCGGCCTTGAGCAATTGCGCCATGGCCGTGCGAAATGCGTCCTCACGTCCCTGGTGCTTTTCGGCGAGCGCGTCGACCGCGGCGGTGATCCGCGCGGTGTCGAAGCGATCATCAACCTCTGGCTTTTGCTCAGTCGCAACACTGTCCATGTCTCACCGGATATAAGAGGTGACAGGCGCTGTCACCCGCCATTCTCTGGCAATAGTCGTTCCATGCTGGAAAAGACCGGCTTTGGGCAAATCTGTTCTCGGGCGGCGCGCTTTCACGGAAGGGATTTTCTCGTTGACCTCTAGAGATAACTCATTGAAAAACAATGAAATTTTGGAGGAGGCTGGGCATGGCAAACATTACGCGACGCATTCTGCTGGTGGGAGCGGTTGCGCTCGCCGCGACCCCCGCGGCAAAGGCGGCGGATCCACTCAAGGAGATCCGCATCGACTGGGCGACCTACAATCCGGTGTCGCTGGTCCTGAAGCAGAAGGGGCTGCTGGAAAAGGAGTTCGCCAAGGACGGCATCACCATCACCTGGGTGCAGTCGGCCGGGTCCAACAAGGCGCTCGAATTCCTCAATGCCGGCTCGATCGATTTCGGCTCGACCGCGGGCTCGGCGGCGCTGGTCGCCCGCATCAACGGCAACCCGATCAAGTCGATCTACGTCTATTCGCGCCCTGAATGGACCGCGCTGGTGACGGGCAAGGAGTCCAGGATCGCAAGCGTGGCCGACCTCAAGGGCAAGCGCGTCGCGGTGACGCGCGGCACCGACCCGCACATCTTCCTGGTCCGTGCGCTGCTCGGCGCAGGCCTCACCGAAAAGGACATCACGCCGGTGCTGCTCCAGCACGCCGACGGCAAGACCGCCTTGATCCGCGGCGACGTCGATGCCTGGGCGGGTCTCGATCCGATGATGGCGCAGGCCGAGGTCGAGGAGGGCGCAAAGCTGTTCTATCGCAAGGCCGACGCCAACACCTGGGGCATCCTCAATGCGCGCGAGCAGTTCCTGAAGGACTACCCGGATGCCGCCCGCCGCGTGCTCGCGGTCTATGAAGAGGCGCGCAAATATTCGCTGGCGAATTACGATGAGCTGAAGAAGACCTTCATCGCCGTGACCAAGCTTCCCGAGGCCGTCGTCGACAAGCAGCTCAAGGAGCGCACCGAGCTCACCCACAGCCGCATCGGCGCGCCCCAGCGCGAGTCGATCCTCGCCGCGGGCCTCGCCCTCCAGCAGGCCGGCGTGGTCGATGCCAAGGTCGACGTGAAGGCGACGCTGGATGCGCTGATCGACGACCAGGTCCCGCTGCCGACGAATTAGTTCGCGCGGAAGAGGCATGAGCGCGCAACAAACTCCGCCGTCGTCCCGGGGCGCGAAGCGAGCCCGGGACCCATAGCCCCAGGAAGTGATTTGGCGCGAAAGAGGTCACCCCGAGTCCCCGTAACCACATCGTCCTGTGGTTATGGGCCCCGGATCTGCGCTTCGCTTGTCGGGGGCGACAACCGAGATTGCCGCGCACCCTTGCATTCCCTGAAAAGACGCGCTTGCTAATGGCCATGATCTCCGACGCGCCAGTGCTGCAACAGACATCGGAACCGGCCGAGAGCGCTGCCGCGCCCTCGCGCGTCTCGCGCTACGCAGGGCCGATGCTGGGGGTGTTGCTGCCGCTGGCTCTTGCGCTCGGCTGGGAACTCCTGGTCTGGTCCGGCTGGTCCAACGGCCGGCTGGTGCCGCCGCCCTCGCGCGTCTTTGCCACCATCACCGATCTTGCCCGGTCCGGCGAACTGGTTCGCCACATCGCTGCGACGCTGTGGCGGGTCGGTCTCGGCTTCGCGTTCGGCGTGGTCGCGGGCACGCTGCTCGGCGCCATCTCCGGCTATTGGTCGCTGGCGCGGCGGCTGCTCGATCCGACCGTGCAGGCGATCCGCGCGATCCCGTCGCTGGCCTGGGTGCCGCTGTTCATTCTCTGGCTCGGCATTTTCGAGACCTCGAAGATCGCGCTGATTGCGGTCGGCGTGTTCTTCCCGGTCTATCTCGGTGTGATGGGCGCGATCCTCTCGGTCGATCGCAAGATCGTCGAAGTCGGCCGCACCTTTCGTCTCTCCGGACCGGCGATGATCCGCCGCATCCTGTTGCCCGCGGTGCTGCCGGCCTATGTCGTGTCCTTGCGCGTCGGCCTGGGTCTGGGCTGGATGTTCGTGGTCGCCGCCGAATTGATCGGCGCCTCCGAAGGCCTCGGCTATCTCCTGCTCGACGGCCAGCAGCTCGGCAAGCCTGCGCAGATCCTCGCGGCCATCGTCATCTTCGCCATCCTCGGCAAGCTCACCGACTGGCTGATCGAGGTCGTCGCCGCGCCCTTCCTGCGCTGGCAGGACGCCTTCGGGCGCGCCAAAGAAACTTGACGAGGGAACATAACGCGATGCTGGCGCTCGACCGGGTCAGCAAGACCTATCCCAACGGCGTGCAGGCGCTGGCGCGCTTCTCCGCCGAGATCAGGCAGGGCGAGATCGTTGCCATCATCGGCGGCTCCGGCTGCGGCAAGTCCACGCTGCTGCGCGCGATCGCCGGTCTCGACCGTGCCAGTGCGGGCACCGTGACGCTCGACAGCGAGGCGATCGCCTCGCCGCATGCCAAGATCGGCATCATCTTCCAGGAGCCGCGGCTGCTGCCCTGGCTCAGCGTCGCCGACAATATCGGCTTCGGTCTTGCCGATCTGCCCGCGACCGAGCGCCGCGCCAAGGTCGCCCGCGCGCTCGAACGCGTCGGGCTTGCCGACAAGGCGCAGGCCTGGCCGCGCGAGCTCTCGGGCGGACAGGCGCAGCGTGTCGCGATTGCCCGGGCGCTGGTGCCCCAGCCCGAGGTGCTGCTGCTCGACGAGCCATTCTCCGCGCTCGACGCTTTCACCCGCCGCGATTTGCAGGATCATCTGCTCGACCTCTGGGCCGATACGCGTCCGACGCTCGTCCTCGTCACGCACGACGTCGACGAGGCCGTGGTGCTGGCCGACCGCGTGCTGGTGATGCGGCCGCGGCCGGGCCGTCTGTTCGACCAGATCGAGATCAATCTCGGCCGGCCGCGCGACCGCAATTCGCCGCTGTTCGAGACCTTCAAGCGGAGTGTGCTGACGTCACTCGACCGGTCGCTCGACCGCAGCGTGCCCGACCGCGACGCGACCCAGGGTCCCGGTCAGGCGATGTGGTGGTGACTTTTTCTCTCCGAACCGGTACATCGAAGGGCAACTGTCCCGGGAGAGAACAAGATGGACGCCGCCGCACTTCGCCAGATGCAGGCCCCGATCAAGGAACGCTACAAGACCGATCCCAAGGCCGCGATGATCACGCTGAAGGCGAAAGGCTCGACCGACAGCGACGGCATCGCCTGCAAGATCGAGACCGGCCGCGCCATTGCGATGGCAGGCCTGCATCCGGCCACCGGCGGATCCGGCCTCGAACTTTGCTCCGGCGACATGCTGCTCGAGGCGCTGGTCGCCTGCGCCGGCGTCACGCTGAAATCGGTTGCGACCGCGATCGAGGTTCCGCTCAAGACCGGCAACGTCTATGCCGAAGGCGATCTCGATTTCCGCGGCACGCTCGGCGTCGACAAGGAGACTCCGGTCGGTTTCGCGGAGATCCGCCTGCGCTTCGAGGTCGACACCGATGCGCCGCAGGACAAGCTCGACCTGTTGCTGAAGCTCACCGAGCGCTATTGCGTGGTCTACCAGACCATCAAGAACGGCCCGAAGGTCTCGGTGTCTATGCAGCGGATGTGAGGCGAGGGCCGTAACCCGACAATCGGTGTCGTCCCGGCGAACGCCGGGACCCATAATCCCAAACGCCGATTGTATTGCCGAACTCGTCACCACAACCGTCTAACACAGCAAAGCCTGTGGTTATGGGTCCCGGATCTGCGCTTCGCTTGTCCGGGACGAAAAAAATGTCCCTCGACCTCCACTTCATTCTCTTCCTCCTCTTGCGCATGGCGATCGCGGCGGCGTTCGTCGTGTCCGCGTCTGTCATCACCGAGCGTTCGGGGCCGGTGATCGGCGCGCTGGTGGCGACGCTGCCGGTCTCGGCAGGGCCGTCCTACGTCTTCCTCGCGATCGACCACGACGCCGCCTTCATCGCGCAAGGTGCGCTGTCGAGCCTTCCGGTCAACGCGGCGACCATCTTCATGGCTCTCGCCTATGTCGTGCTGGCGCAGCGGCACAGCCTTTTGGTGAGTTGCGGAAGCGCATTTGCGGTCTGGATCGCCATGGCCTCGATCATCCGCATGTTCGACTGGACCCTGACGGCCGGGCTCGCCGTCAACCTGATCGCTTTCGGCATCTGCATTCCGCTGCTCGCGGGCTATCGCCACGTGAAGATGCCGCTGGTGACGCGCCGCTGGTACGACATTCCGATGCGTGCCGCGCTGGTCGCGACCCTCGTCGCCATCGTCGTCTCGACGTCGAGCTGGGTCGGCCCTCGCATCAGCGGCATCATCGCGCTCTATCCCGTCGTGTTCTCCAGCATGATGGTGATCCTGCATCCGCGCATCGGCGGCCCGCCGACCGCCGCCGTGCTCGCCAACTCCGCCTGGGGCCTGCTGGGATTCGGGATGGCGATTGCCGTGGTGCATGTCGGCGCAGCCCATTTCGGCTCCGCGGTCGGCCTCAGCCTCGCGCTCGCGACCTGCATCGTGTGGAACCTGACGCTGTGGTCTCTGGCGCGGCGCGCGCGACCGATGGCGTGAATGCGAATCAAGTCGCATGGTCTTTGTCACCGTAGTTGCCCGGAGGCACGATCGGGACACGTGCGGCCGTCTCAGCCGTGTCGATGCCCTGCATGAGAGCTACGGGACTATTACGAGCCCGTAGTTTCACGTGCTTCGGATTCAGCGATTCCGATGCCGCCGTTAAGATTTCCTTCGGCGGGAGCGCCTTAGCCTGCGCAAGGGTTACTCTTTCAGACGGCTTGTGCCGGGCTGCGGCCGCTCCTCGCGGCCGGTGCGGAGCAAGGTTATGCCGGCCGAAAGCGGGCTGGCCCTTCCTGCGCGCGTTTTCGCATTCCGCAACAATTGCCCGTCTGCCGAATTGCTCGGTCTCGATACGGAGAATGTATGATGTTCGGTCGCAAGCCTGATACCGACGCCAAGGCTCAGCTTGAAGCCATCAATCGGTCGCTGGCGGTGATCGAATTCGCGCTGGATGGCACCATTCTCACGGCCAACAAGAACTTCCTCGATGTGCTCGGCTACTCGCTCGATGAAATCAAGGGCAAGCACCATTCGATGTTCGTCCCGGCCGAGGAGCGCGACAGCGCCGAGTACCGGGCCTTCTGGTCCGCACTCAATCGCGGCGAACCTCAATCGAAACAGTTCCGGCGAGTCGATAAGGCGGGACGGGATGTCTGGATCGAGGCATCCTACAACCCCGTTCTCGGCGACAACGGCAAGCCGCTGAAGGTTGTCAAGATCGCGAGCGACGTGACGGAAAAGACGCTGAACAGCCTGTACAATTCGGGCAAGATCGCCGCCATCGATCGCGTCCAGGCGGTTATCGAATTCAATCTCGACGGCACGATCGTGACGGCGAACGACATTTTCCTGACGGCGATGGGATACACCCTCGGCGAGATCAAAGGCCAGCACCACGCCATGTTCATCCTGCCGGCGGACCGCGACAGTGCCGCCTATCGTGAGTTCTGGGCCGCGCTCAATCGCGGAGAAGTTCCGCGCGGCGAGTTCAAGCGGATCGGCAAGGCCGGCCGCGAGGTCTGGATCCTCGCCTCCTACAACCCGGTGCTGGACGCGCGTGGCAAGCCGCTTCGCGTGATCAAATTCGCAACCGACGTGACCGCGCAGAAGCTGCGCAATGCCGAAACCGATGCCCAGATCGTCGCGATCTCCAAGTCCCAAGGCGTCATCGAATTCAACATGGACGGCACCATCATCACGGCCAACGACAATTTCCTCCATGCGATCGGCTACGCCCTGAATGAAATCAAGGGCAAGCACCACAGCATGTTCGTCGAGCCAGCCGTGCGCGACAGCGCGGCCTATCGTGAATTCTGGGCCGCGCTCAATCGTGGCGAATACCAGGCTGCTGAGTACCGGCGGATCGGCAAGGGCGGCAAGGAAGTCTACATCCAGGCGAGTTACAATCCGATCCTCGATCTCAACGGCAAGCCGTTCAAGGTCGTCAAATATCTAACGGACACGACGCAGCAGGTGCTGGTCCGCATGGGCAACGAGCGCGTCCGCGGCATGATCGAGACGGTCGCCGGGGGAGCCGACCAATTGAACGCGTCGGTGCGCGACATCGCGGACGCCATGATCAAATCGCGCGATACCGCGATGGGCGCCGTCGAACAGGTCTCTACCGCCGACGCGCAGGCGCAGCGACTGACCGGGGCCGCCAAATCTATGAGCGGGATCGTCGAGATGATCAACGTCATCACGGGGCAGATCAACCTGCTGGCGCTCAATGCCACGATCGAGTCCGCGCGCGCCGGCGAGGCGGGCAGGGGTTTTGCCGTCGTCGCGTCCGAGGTGAAGAACCTCGCCAACCAGGCCAAGCAGGCCACCGACAAGATCGCGGAGGAGATCGGCAGCCTCAACTATATCTCAGGCGACGTCGCGGGCGTGCTGAACGCCATCAAGCAGGCGATCACCGAGGTCAGCGACTACGTCAGCTCCACGACCGCGGCGGTCGAGAAGCAGAGCGCCGTCACCAGCGACATGTCGAGCAGTATCCATGACGCTGCGGCCGAGGTGGCAAGACTGGCTGCAGGTTGAATGGGGCCGAGGCACGATCTGGACAGGCGCGGCGCTGCCATCGTGGCAAGCTATTGATTGACGTGATGCAGATGAGTTTCGGATTGAATTTGCGTGCCGATTACCGATACGTTGGTTATCAGTCCTTCTAAAGTTTTGGCCTATACGATTCTTCTACCCGGCTGTGCAGGACGACAGGTGGCAGAAATGTTATTGGCTCGCCACTCTTTGGGTCTGGCCGAAGCTTCATACCGTCAATGGGAATTCCGCAGATTTATTGCCGCGAATGCCCTTTGATGGAGGCATTCCGATTTGGAGTGCAGGAATGTTTGGTTTAGGACGCGGTGACTTCCAGGCCAGGATCGAGGCGTTCAGCCGGTCGCAAGCCATGATCGAGTTCAAGCTCGATGGTACGATCGTCACCGCCAACGACAATTTCCTCAAGGCGCTCGGCTATGCGCTCGACGAGATCAAAGGCAAGCATCATTCGATGTTCGTGCCGGCCGATCAGCGCGACGGCGCCGGCTACAAGGCG
This sequence comes from Bradyrhizobium betae, assembly GCF_008932115.1. Classification (NCBI taxonomy): domain Bacteria; kingdom Pseudomonadati; phylum Pseudomonadota; class Alphaproteobacteria; order Hyphomicrobiales; family Nitrobacteraceae; genus Bradyrhizobium; species Bradyrhizobium betae. The sequence goes on along the minus strand of NZ_CP044543.1, from coordinate 2,871,345 downwards.
TTCTGGGCCGCGCTCAATCGCGGAAAATTCAAGGCGGGCGAATTCAAGCGCATCGCCAAGGGCGGTCGCGAAATCTGGATTCAAGCCTCGTATAATCCAATCCTCGACCTCAACCGCAAGCCCTACAAGGTGGTGAAATACGCCACCGACATCACCGCGCAGGCGATCGGCCGCAAGAAGGCCGAGAACGCGCGCGGCCTGATCGAGGCGGTCGCGGCGGGCAGCGAGGAGATGAGCTCCTCGATCCGCGAGATTTCCGAGACCATGGCCAAGTCGCGCGAGAATTCGAAAGTCGCGACCGCGCGCGTGGACGCGGCCGACAGCCAGGCCGTCAGGCTGAACGAGGCGGCGCAATCGATGAGCGGCATTGTCGAGATGATCGCCGGCATCACCGGCCAGATCAACCTTCTGGCGCTGAACGCCACGATCGAATCGGCGCGCGCCGGCGAAGCCGGCCGCGGCTTCGCCGTGGTCGCCTCCGAGGTGAAGAACCTCGCGAGCCAGGCAAAGCAGGCGACCGACACGATTTCGACTGAAATCAACGCCCTGAATACCGTTGCCGGCGACGTCACCGGCTCGCTGTCCGCGATAAAGGCCGCGATATCAGGCGTCAACGACTTCATCGCCTCCACCGCCGCCGCGGTCGAGGAGCAGAGCATCGTAACCGCCGAGATGTCGTCCAACATGCAGCGCGCTTCGGCCGAGCTGGCATAGGTGTCGAGTCGGTCGCGGTCAAAACGCCCTGGCGAAACGTAAACCCGTCACGCCTTCGGCAGCTTTGCCTTGAGCGCATAGAGCGCATCGAGCGCCTCGCGCGGCGACATCTCGTCGGGATGCAGCGCCTTCACCGCCTCCAACACCAGCTCGGCCTCGCTCGGTGGGGCGGCTTCGGCCGCCGCGCGCGAGGGCACTGCGAACAGCGGCAAATCGTCGGCGAGCGCGCGGGCGGTCTGGCCACGGTCTTGTGCTTCGAGTTTTGCCAGCACCGATTTCGCGCGTGTGATCACGGCCGCAGGCAGTCCGGCGAGCTTGGCGACCTGAATGCCGTAGGAGCGATCGGCCGAGCCCGGCAGCACTTCGTGCAGGAACACGACGTTGCCCTGCCATTCCTTCACCCGCACGGTGGCGTTGAACATGCGCGGAAGCCTGGCCGAGAGCGCGGTCAGCTCGTGATAATGCGTCGCGAACAGCGTGCGGCAGCGGTTGCTCTCGTGCAGATGCTCGATCGCGGCCCAGGCGATCGAGAGCCCGTCGAAGGTCGCGGTGCCGCGGCCGATCTCGTCGAGGATCACGAGCGCGCGCTCGCCGGCCTGGTTGAGGATCGCGGCGGTCTCGACCATCTCCACCATGAAGGTGGAGCGGCCGCGGGCGAGATCGTCGGCGGCGCCGACACGCGAGAACAGGCGGTCGACGATGCCGATCCGCGCGCGCGTGGCCGGCACGAAACTGCCAATTTGAGCCAGCAATGCAATGAGCGCGTTCTGGCGCAGGAAGGTCGATTTACCAGCCATGTTCGGGCCGGTGAGCAGCCAGAGCTGGCCGGACTTCTGCGCGGGGCCCGGCGACAGGTCGCAGGAGTTGGCAATGAACGGCTCGCCATTGCGCTTCAAGGCCTGCTCGACCACGGGATGGCGGCCGGCCTCGATCGCGAAGCCGAGCGACTGGTCGACCTCCGGCCGCACGTAATTGTCGTCGACCGCGAGCCTGGCCAGCGAGGTCGCGACGTCGAGCAGCGCGAAGGCATGGGCGGCGGCGCGCAGATCGTCGCTGATATCCAGCGCCTTGGCAGAGAGCCGCTCGAAAATCTCGAGTTCGAGTCCGAGCGCGCGGTCGCCCGCATTGGCGATCTTCGCCTCGATCTCGCCGAGCTCCGACGTGGTGAAGCGCACCTGGCCCGCCAGCGTCTGGCGATGGATGAAGGTCGCGTTCAGCGGCGCCGACATCAGCTTGTCGCCGTGCTGCGCGGTCACCTCGACGAAATAGCCGAGCACGTTGTTGTGCCGGATCTTGAGACCCTTGACGCCGGTGCTGTCGGCGTAGCGCGCCTGCATCGAGGCCACCACGAGACGCGAGGCGTCGCGCAGATTGCGCGTTTCGTCGAGCGAAGGCTCGTAGCCCTGACGCACGAAGCCGCCATCGCGCTTGATGAGCGGCAGTTGATCGTCGAGCGCGCTGGAGAATTCCGCCGCGAGTTCGCGCGATGGACGCTGCAAGGCTGCCATCACGACCGCGATCTCCTGCGGCGGCTGGTCGATCTCGCCGAGCCGCGCCAGCACCTGGTCGGCGGCGACGATGCCATCGCGCAGGCCGGCGAGATCGCGCGGCCCGCCGCGGCCGACCGACAGCCGCGCCAGCGCCCGCGACATGTCGGGCGCGCCGCGCAGTATGCTGCGAATGTCCTCGCGCGCGGCGGAGTCCGCGACGAAGGTGCTGACGGCATCGAGCCGCCGCGCGATTGCCGGTGCATCCGTCAAGGGCGCTGCGAGCCGCTGCGCCAGCAGGCGTGAGCCGGCCGAGGTCACGGTGCAGTCGATCGCGTCGAGGAGCGAGCCGCGGCGTTCACCCGCGAGCGTTCGCGTTAGTTCGAGATTGGCGCGCGTCGCTGGATCGATCGCCATGGTCGCGCCGGAGGCCTCGCGTGCCGGCGGGGACAGTGGCGGATGCTTGCCGACCTGGGTGCGGTCGACATAGGTGACGGCGGCGGCCGCGGCGGTCGCTTCCAGCCGCGTCAGTTGCGCCAGCCCGTCCATGGTCGCGACCGCGAAATAGTCGCACAGCCGCTTCTCGGCGGTGGCACCGTCGAAGACGTCGCGGGTCAGCGGCGTCACCGCCGGCAGCTCGCGCAGGGTCTGGCTCAATTCGTTGTCGCTGTAGAGCGCGTCGGTGACGATCGCCTCGTTCGGATTGATGCGCGCCAGCGTTGCCGCAAGCTCGCCGCCCGAACATTCCATCACCGTGAATTCGGCGGTCGAGATGTCGATCCAGGCAAGGCCAAAGCGGTCGCCGCCGGCGGACGAACGGGCGCGGGCGATCGCCAGCAGATAATTGTTGGCGCGCGCGTCGAGCAGCGTGTCCTCGGTCAGCGTGCCCGGCGTGACCAGCCGCACTACGCCGCGGCGCACGACGCTCTTGTTGCCGCGCGCTTTCGCGGCGGCGGGATCCTCGGTCTGCTCGCACACCGCGACCCGGTGGCCGGCGGTGATCAGGCGATGCAGATAGTCCTCGGAGCGCTCGACCGGCACGCCGCACATCGGGATATCCGCGCCCTGATGCTTGCCGCGCTTGGTCAAGACGATGCCGAGCGTCTTCGAGGCGATCTCGGCATCCTCGAAGAACAGCTCGTAGAAATCGCCCATCCGGTAAAACAGCAGCAGGCCCTGATGCGCTGCTTTGATCTCCAGGTATTGTTCCATCATCGGCGTGACGCGCGCGGCGGCTTCGGCCTGCGGCGCGGGTGCTTCGTCGGGGGGCGGTACAGGAATGGGCTGTTGCATAGTCATGAGCGGCGCAACCTACAAAATTTCGCCCCTTGCTCCTATCGCTTTGGCCCGACAGGGGAGGTTTTCCACGTTGTCCGCACCGCGGCATGCGCTGGCGGCGTGCGGCGCCTTCGGAATACGCAAGAAACCGTCAATTGACCTGCCGCAGGCGCCCTCCTAAAACTCCGCCGACATCCAAGAATTTGGAAGAATTTCCGCCGAACCGCGACATTGAGGGAGAACAACGATGCGTGACGTCTTTATCTGCGATGCCGTGCGGACCCCGATCGGCCGTTTCGGCGGCTCGCTCGCCAAGGTGCGTGCCGACGATCTGGCCGCAGCCCCGATCAAGGCGCTGATGGCCAAGCACCCCAATCTCGACTGGGCGCAGGTGGACGAAGTCTTCTTCGGCTGCGCCAACCAGGCCGGCGAGGACAACCGCAACGTCGCGCGCATGGCGCTGCTGCTCGCGGGTCTGCCGGACTCGGTTCCCGGCCAGACCCTGAACCGGCTCTGCGCCTCCGGTCTCGATGCGGTCGGTGCGGCCGGCCGTGCCATCCGTTCCGGCGAGATCGAGCTTGCGATCGCCGGCGGCGTCGAATCCATGACCCGTGCCCCCTTCGTGATGGGCAAGGCGCAGGAGGCTTTTTCGCGCTCCGCCGAAATCTTCGACACCACCATCGGCTGGCGCTTCATCAATCCGCTGCTGAAGGCGCAGTACGGCGTCGATGCGATGCCGGAAACCGGCGAGAACGTCGCCGAAGAATTCCAGGTCTCGCGCGCCGATCAGGACGCCTTCGCCATCCGCTCGCAGCAGCGCGCGGGGGCCGCGATTGCGTCAGGTTACTTCGCCGAAGAAATCATCCCGATCACCATTCCCGGCGGCAAGGCCGGCCCTGTTACGATCGACAAGGACGAGCATCCGCGTCCCGAGACCACGCTCGAAGCCCTCGCCAAGCTGAAGCCGATCGTGCGCAATCCCGGCACGGTCACCGCCGGCAATGCCTCCGGCGTCAATGATGGCGCCGCCGCGATGATCCTCGCCTCGGAAGCTGCCGTGAAGAAGCATGGCCTGACGCCGCGCGCCCGCATCCTCGGCCTCGCCTCGGCCGGCGTGCCGCCGCGCATCATGGGTATCGGACCAGTGCCCGCGACCCGCAAGCTGATGGAGCGGCTCGGCAAGAAGATCAGCGATTTCGACCTGATCGAGCTGAACGAAGCCTTCGCCTCGCAAGGTATTGCCTGCATGCGGCAGCTCGGCGTCGCCGACGATGCCGATTTCGTCAATCCGCATGGCGGCGCCATTGCGCTCGGCCATCCCCTCGGCATGAGCGGCGCCCGCCTCGCGCTCACCGCCGTGCACGGCATGGAAAAGCGCGGCGGCAAGCTCGCGCTGGCGACGATGTGCGTGGGCGTCGGCCAGGGCGTCGCGGTCGCGATCGAGAAGCTGAACTGACGGTGTCTCCTCTCCCTCTCCCCGCTTGCGGGGAGAGGGTTGGGGTGAGGGGGAGTCTCCACGGGGACGGCATCAGTTGGACTCGCGGAGAGTCCCCCTCACCCGGAACTCGCTGGCGCGAATTCCGGCCTCTCCCCGCAGGCGGGGAGAGGCGAAGGAAACCCGCTTCCCACGATTAGTTATATTCTATAATGATCGGCGGAAGCGTTGACCGGCCGGACCGGAATGGCTGGGGGAGGAGTTCGCCAATGACATTCATCTATCCCACGGACAGCAACAAGGCGCATCCGCTGCCGCTGTCGCCCGAGTACAAGAGTTCGATCAAGCGCGCGCCGAACAAGCCGCTGATCCCGATGCGCCACACGCTGTCGGAGCTGACCGGCCCGGTCTACGGTCACGAGACCGTGCGCGACGGCGACAACGATCTCACCACCCAGCACAAAGGCGAGCCGATCGGCGAGCGGATCATCGTCCACGGCCATGTGCGGGACGAGGACGGTCGCGGCGTGCCGAACTCGCTGGTCGAGATCTGGCAGGCCAATTCCTGCGGCCGCTACGTCCATGTCCGCGACCAGCACCCGGCGCCGCTCGATCCGAACTTTACGGGCGCGGGCCGCACCGTGAGCGACGCCGCCGGCTACTATCGCTTCGTCACCATCAAGCCCGGCGCCTATCCCTGGGGCAATCATCACAATGCCTGGCGTCCGGCGCACATCCATCTCTCGGTGTTCGGCTATTCTTTCGTCACGCGCCTCGTGACGCAGATGTATTTTCCGAACGACCCGCTGTTCCCGTTCGATCCGATCTTCAACTCGGTGCCGGACGAGAAGGCGCGGGCGCGCATGGTCTCGTCGTTCGACCTGGAGAACACCAAGCCCGAATGGGCGCTGTGCTACCGCTTCGACATCGTGCTGCGCGGCAAGAACGCCACCCCCATGGAGAACCACTAAGGTGCAGGATGCTCTGAAGCCCCAGGATTCTTTGAAGTCCAGCGGGATCACGCCGTCGCAGACCGTCGGTCCGTTCTTCAAGTACGGCCTGACGCCGAATGGCGAGTACGCCTGGAACGACGCATTCACCAACTCGACCCTCACGCCTGACGTCACGGGCGATCGTGTCCGCATCGAGGGCCGCGTGTTCGACGGCGACGGCGTCGCCGTGCCTGACGTCATGCTGGAGATCTGGCAGGCGGACGCGCAAGGGCGCTTTGCCGACCCGCAGGACAAGCGCGCGCTGCCGAACGCCAGCTTCCGGGGCTTCGCCCGCTGCGGCACCGACAAGGACGGCCATTATTCGTTCGAGACCATCAAGCCGGGCACCGTGCCCGATCCCGACGGCAAGCCGCAGGCGCCGCACATCGTTCTTGCGGTGTTCGGTCGCGGCATGCTGCGGCATCTCTACACCCGCATCTATTTCAGCGACGAAGCCGGCAACGCCGCCGATCCCGTGCTGGCGGTGGTGCCCGCCGACCGCCGCGCCACGCTGATCGCGACGCGCGAGGCCGGCAAGCCGGTCTATCGGCTCGACCTGCGCCTGCAGGGCGACGAGGAGACGGTGTTCTTCGACGTCTGAGGCGAGGACATGCCGGCGATATCAGGTCGCCGGCACACGCTTCTCACCAAGTGCACGGACGATCGCCCTGCCTCGTATTGGCGTGCGACATGACCGGTCTCGCGTTCATGCGTCAGCTTCACTTACTCAAAAACAGGCAGATCGTCGCCGATTGCCGTAGTTTTCCGCAGCGCATCGCGCGGCGACGGTTCTGCCCGGCAATTCCGTATTTACCACATTGATCTAGACTCACCGCGGTTTCGGCACGCGACCTGGATCGTTTCATGAAAATTCGCCTTTCGCTGTCCTCCGCGATCATCGCGTTCGGCGTCGCTCTCGCCATCGGCTTCACGGCTGTGGTCCTGACCAGCCTGTACGCGGTGCGCGAGCTCAAGGTCGGCGGGCCGCTCTACACCGACATCAAGCTCGGCAACGACCTCATCGCGGACATCCTGCCGCCGCCCGAATATGTCATCGAGGCCTATCTCGAAGCGACTCTCGCCATGCGCGAGCCGGACCAGCTGGCGGCCCATGGCGAGCGCCTGGTCCAGCTCCGTAAGGATTACGACGAGCGCAAGGCATTCTGGGTCACGTCAAGCCTGGCCGCCGACCTGAAGACCGCGCTGGTGTCGAAATCGGACGCCGAGGTGCAGAAGTTCTGGAAGCTCCTCTCCGACCAGCTCCTTCCGGCCTTGAAGAACAAGGATATGGCCGCGGCCGAACGCGCCTATGCGCAGGTCAAGGACGCCTACAGCGCAGCGACGCAAGGGGTGGAACGCGCCGCCTCCAGCCTGTCCGAGATCGCCCGGTCGCTGTCCTCGGAGTCCCAGGCGGTTGCCGCGGCTTCCACCCAGGCCCTCGGCAGTTCGCAGACCGTCTCGGCCGCCGCCGAAGAGCTGAGCGCCTCGATCCGCGAGATTGCGAGCCAGGTCGCGCGGACCAGCACGGTCACCAAATCCGCGGCTGCCGGCCGCGAGCAGGCACGTTCGACGATCCAGGCGCTGGCCGGATCGGTGAAGAAGATCGCCGAGGTTTCCGACCTGATCGGCGGCATCGCCGGCCAGACCAACCTGCTGGCGCTCAACGCCACGATCGAGGCGGCGCGGGCCGGCGAGGCCGGGCGCGGCTTTGCGGTGGTCGCCGCCGAGGTGAAATCCCTGTCCGACCAGACCGCCAAATCCACCGAGGAGATCGGGCGGCTGATTGCGGAGATTCAGGCCTCGACGCAGGCCGCGGTCGATGCCGTCGAGACCATGGGCGGTCACATCGTCGAGATCGACGGCGTGGCGACGTCGGTTGCGGCCGCGATGGAAGAACAGGACGCCGCACCGCGCGAGATCGCGTGGTCGATCTCCGAATCGGCCTCCGCCGCGAAGGAGGTCTCGGCCAAGATCGGCAATGTCAGCCGCGACGCGGCTTCCGTGAACGAGCGCGCCGCTGAGGTGAGGCAGGCGATCGCGGGCATGGCGGCCAATCTGGAATCGTTGCGCTCGGTCGTGGTCCGGACCGTGCGCGACTCGACCGCCGCGGCTTGAAGCCGGGCATCAGGACGGCGGCTGGTGCCCGCGGTTGTGATCGTGCAGTATGGCGCGGGACAGGGGCATCGTGACTTTCATGACACCTCCACAACTGCCTGAAGTGGTCGAGCCCGCCCGGTTGACTGCGGCGCTGCGCAGGGGCGGCGTGCTGGACGCCGGCGCCGTCCGCGAAGTGAAGGTGCTGCATCAGCGCGATACCGTCGTGTCACATATTGTCCGTCTCGGCTTGCGCTACGTCGGTGAGTCCGCCGGGGCGCCGCAATCGCTGATCCTGAAGACAGCGAATTCCGACTTCGCCAAGACGCTTGCAGATGCTGGCCGACAGGAGGTGGCTTTCTACACGCAGCTTGCGCCGAGCATGCCGCAGGGTCTGGTGCCGCGCTGCTTCGACGGGAATTTCGACGAGGAGAGCCAAGCCTGGCATCTGCTGCTCGAGGACCTCACTGACAGCCATGAGATCGCAACCCAATGGCCGCTGCCGCCGTCGCGTGAGCAGGCGGTGGCGATCGTCACGACGCTGGCACGCTGGCATGCGGCCTGGTGGGACCATCCCGGTCTTGGTGACACGGTCGGCAACTGGGCGAGCGCCGAGGACCGCGCGCAGCACATGGAGACTTTCGCCGGCCATTACGATCGCTTTGCCGACCTGCTCGGTGATCGCCTCAGCGAGGAGCGGCGCATCCTCTATCGGCGCCTGATCGAGCACTCGGTTCGGCTGTCCCAGCGCTATCATTCGCGCCGTCACATCAGCATTGCGCATGGCGATGCCCATATCTGGAACTTCCTGCTGCCGCGCTTCGGCGTCGCCGATACCGTGCGCATCTTCGATTTCGACCAGTGGCGCATCAACGTGCCGACGAGTGACCTCGCCTACATGATCGCGATGCAATGGTATCCGGAGCGACGGCAGGCGCTCGAACGGGCGCTGCTGAACCGCTATTACGAGACGCTGATCTCCTGCGGCGTCGGCGGTTACACCCGCGGCGCGCTCGACCAGGACTATCGCCTGTCGGTGCTCTGGCAGATTACCAAGCCGGTCTGGCAGTGGAGCATCAACCTCCCGCCGCTGATCTGGTGGAACAATCTGGAGCGGGTGATGATGGCGGTCGAGGATCTGGGGTGTGAGGAGCTGCTGTAGCCACTCGCGCCACAAATTCACTGTCGTCGCCCGGCTTGACCGGGCGACCCAGTCCCCAGAGACGTTCGCGGGATTCGGAGAAGCCACGGCGTACTGGATGCCCAGGTCAAGCCGGGGCATGACACCTCCGGCTACTCCATCACCGCATGGTCCGGCCCGGCCGACTGCTTGCGCAGCGTCGCCTTGGTCGAGCCGATCATCAAAGCGAGCGGGATGGTGCAGAGGATGAAGACCATCACCAGCATGTAGTCGTGCGCGAACGCGATGATCTGCGCCTGCACGCTGACCATCCGGTCGGCCATGGCGCGGCCGGCGTCGGTGGAGAGGTTGATCATGCCGCGCACGTCGGGCATCTGGAGCGCGTGGTTGAACGGGTTGATGTGCTCGGACAGGATCGCGTAGGTCTTTCGCGTGCCCTGCGTCAGCTGCGCGATCACGATGGAGATGCCGACCGAGCTCGCGACGTTGCGGAGCAGGGTCAGCATCGAGGTGCCGTCGGTGCGGAGGTGGTTCGGCAGCGTCAGGAACGACACGGTCGAGAGCGGCACGAAGACGAGACCGAAGCCAAAGCCCTGGATCACGCTGACGACCACGATTTCCGGCACCTGGGTCTGGTCGGTCCAGCCGGTCATCTGGAACAGCGACGCCGCCGTCAGCGTCAGGCCGGAAATGATCAGCGTGCGCGCCTCGATGTAGCGCATGATGCGGCCGACCATCATCATCGCGAAGAACGTGCCGAACCCGCGGCTGGCCAGTAGCCCGCCGGCGGTCATGATGGGATACCCGATCACGTTCTGCAGGTACGGCGAGGCCAGCGCCATGGTCGAGTACAGCACGAGCCCCATCACCGTCATGAAGATGCAGCCGGTCAGGAAGTTGCGATCCCGGAACAGCGCGAACTGGATGAACGGTTGCGAGGTCGTGAATGAGTGGGCGAAGAAGTAATAGAAGGCGATCCCCGAGATCACGAACTCGGTCACGATCTCGACCGACTCGAACCAGTCGAGCTGTTCGCCGCGATCGAGCGCAAGCTGGAGCGCGCCGATCCCGATCGCAAGCGCGGCGAAGCCAAACCAGTCGAACCTCAGGCTGAGATTCTTGTCGGTCTCGTCCATGAAGACCGCGAGCCCGAGCACGGTAATCGCGCCGAACGGCAGGTTGACGAAGAACACCCAGTGCCAGGAATAGGTCTCGGTGAGCCAGGCGCCCAGCGAAGGCCCCATGATCGGCCCCATCATCACGCCCATGCCCCAGATCGACATCGCCGTGGCGCGTTCCTGCAGCGTGTAATAGTCGAGCATGACCGACTGCGACAGCGGCACCAGCGCCGCGCCGAATACGCCCTGCAGCAGCCGGAACAGCACCATCTGATTGATGTCCTGCGCCAGACCGCACAGCACGGAGGCGAAAGTGAAGCCGGCCGCGCAGATGATGAAGATGCGTTTGCGGCCAAAGCGGTTGGAGATCCAACCCACCGGCGCCGTCATGATCGCGGCGGCGACGATGTAGGACGTCAGCACCCAGTTGATCTGGTCCTGCGAGGCGGACAACGTGCCCTGCATGTAGGGCAGCGCGACGTTGGCGATGGTAGTGTCCAGCGCCTGCATGATGGTCGCGGTCATGGCGCAGATCGTCACCATGTTCCGGCGCAGGCCCGGGACCATCAGAGCGGGATTGGACTCCGCCATCGGATCAGTCCTTGTCCTGATCTTTGTCCTGGCTTGCCGTCGCCGACAGGCCGAACAGGCCGGCGAGCGAGCGCTTGTGGCCGGTGTCGATGGTGGCGTAGACGCTCATGCCGGCCTTCAGCTTCCGCACGTATTTGTCGGTCTCGTCGAAATAGATGCGGATCGGCACGCGCTGCACCACCTTGACGAAATTGCCGGTGGCGTTCTGCGGCGGCAGGATCGCGAACTGCGCGCCGGTGCCGGGCGAGAGCGAGCCGATCTTGCCCTTGAAGAGGTGGTTCGGGAACGCGTCGACCTCGAGCGTGACGGGCTGGCCTTCGGTGACGTAGGTGAGGTCGCTCTCCTTCGGATTGGCATCGACCCAGGGATGGGCGACGTCGATGATGGAGAACACCGGCGTGCCGGCCGAGACGTAGCGGCCGAGCTGGATCTGTTCGACCTGCGTCGCCACGCCGCCCATGGGCGCGCGCACCACGGCGTGGTCGAGGTTGCGCTCGGCATTGTCCAGCTTGGACTTGGCCTGCGCGTAAGGCGGGAATTTCTCCAGCGGCAGGTCGGTGTCGCCGAGCAGCTGCGTCTTGGCCGCCGAGATCTGCTGCTTGACGTATTGCGCGATTGAACCCGACGTCACCAGCGCGTTCGCGGAATTGTCGAGGTCGAGCTGCGAGCCAAAGCTGTTCTTTACCAGCGCCTGCTTGCGCTCGACGTCGCGCTGCTTCAGATCGACGCCCTGCTGGGCGAGGTTGAGCATGTCGCCGTAGATCTTGATGTTGGCGCGAAGGTTGTCATAGGTCGATTGCGCCTGCATGACCTGCGCCCTGGCCTCGTCCACCGCGAGGCGGAACGGGACGGGATCGATCTCGAACAGCTCGTCGCCCTGCTTGACGATCTGGCCTTCCCTCACGACGACCTTCTCGATCTTGCCGGAGATGTCGGGCGTCACCAGCACCTTCTGCGCGCCGACATAGGCGTCGTCGGTGCCGACATAGCGGCCGCCATTGAGATAGAAGGTGATGCCGCCGATGGCGACGATGACAGGCAGCACGACCATCAGCAGGAACCGGCGATAGCGGCGCAGGCCGGCCAGCAGGCGGCGGCGCGGGTTGGTGCCGGCCTTCTTGGTGGGCTTGCCGCTGTCGCTCTTCTGCTCGGGCTGGAACTTGAGGACCTGATCAGCCATAGCGCTGCTCCTTCCGTGCCTGTTCCGCTCCGGATGCCTGGATCGCGTGACGCATGTTTTCCTTGATGGTTTCGAGTTGGGTGAGGAGGCGGTGGGCGTCCGCCGGACTGATGCCGTCGAGCGCGTTTGCGGTCAGCTCGGACTTCAGGCCGCTCATCTTGCCGAGCAAGGTACGGCCGGCCTTCTTCAGGTAGAGCCGTTTGACACGGCGGTCCGAAGCGTCGTTGCGGCGCTCGATCCAGTCGCTGTCGCAGAGCTTGTCGATCAGCCGCGTCAGCGTGATCGGCTGCATCTCCATGAGCTCGGCGAGTTCCGACTGCTTCATGCCCTCGCTGCGCTCGACCTTGGCCAGCACCGCCCACTGGGCGCGGGTAATGCCGAAGCGCGAGGCCTCCTTGTCGGCGTAGACGCGCAGCAGCCGGTAGAGCTCACCGAGCGTGAACAGGAAGTTCTGGTCGACGGACCCGCGGGTCATAAGCTTTGTCTCCAATAAGCTCGCATATGATAAGCAAGCTTATGATTATTTCACGGCAGGTTAACGCGGTGCTGTCCCGCAGCAAAAGCATGGCTGGCAGCCGCTCGCCGGTCGCGCTTTGGGTTCCCCGGCTGAAATGCTAGAACGCCGATCCCATGACCCTCGCAAAGCCGGCCTTTCCCGCGCCCGACCACGATCACGGCCGCTGCACTGCGGACGCGCTGTCGCATGCCGTGGCGGTTTGCGAGCAGCGTGCGCAGAAATTCACGCCGATTCGCCGCCATGTGCTGGGGGCGCTGCTGTCGAGCCATCGCCCGCTCGGCGCCTATGAGGTGATCGACGAGCTCGCCAAGTCGATGGCGCGGCCGGCGCCGATCACGGTCTACCGTGCTCTCGATTTTTTGATGGCCAACGGCCTCGTGCATCGCATCGAGAGCCGCAACGCCTATCTCGCCTGCGCCGCCCACGACCATGATTCGACCTCGGCGGTTGCGTTCCTGATCTGCGAGCGCTGCGGCCTGGTCGGCGAGATTCCATCAGCCTCGTTCGCGAAGGACCTCAACGCCGCCGCGCGCAGCTCCGGGTTTGCGCCAAAATTGTCCGTGGTCGAGATCACGGGCGTCTGCACCCATTGTCAGCAAACGTCTTGAAGCAACAACGGCGTGAAGCCGGATTTCGGGTAGAAATGTCCTCACCTCAAGCCATGCCGTCCGCCGGTCGCCCCCTCAGTGCCGGCGCCATTGCCCTGATGCTCATGCTGTGCCTGACCTGGGCCTTCAACCAGATCGCGGTGAAGCTGGTGCTGCCGGATATCCCGCCGATGCTGCAGGCGATGTTCCGATCGATGGGCGCGCTGCCCGTGTTGTTCATCATCGGCAGCCTGCGCGGCGTCAAATTCTTCGAGCGCGACGGCACGTGGAAGCCGGGCCTCATCGCGGGACTGATGTTCGGCATCGAGTTCGTGCTGATCTTTCAAGGCCTGCGCCTGACCTCCGCCTCGCGCGCGGTGGTGTTTCTCTACACCGCGCCGTTCTTCGTCGCGCTCGGCTCCTACCAGGTGCTCGGCGAGCGCCTTGGCAGCACGCAATGGCTGGGACTGGCGATCAGCTTTGCCGGCGTCGCGCTGGCGATCGGCGTGCCGCAGGCCAATGTCGATTCACACGTCCTGCTCGGCGACCTCATGATCGTCGCCGGCGCCGGGCTGTGGGCGGCGACCACGCTGGTAGCCAAGGGCACGAGCCTTCGCTTCGCCGCGCCGGAGAAGGCGCTGGGCTACCAGGTTGCGACCTCGATCCCGATCCTGGGCGCCGCGGCGTATCTGTTCGGCGAGACCATCACCCACACCCCCTCGCCGCTGTCGATCGGCCTGATGGCGTTCCAGGCGATCTGGGTGGTTGGAACCACGTTCACGCTTTGGTTCGCGCTGGTGAAGGCCTATTCCGCCAGCAAATTGTCGGCTTTTACCTTCATCACCCCTTTGTTTGGCGTGGTGGGTAGCTATTTCATCATGCACGATCACCTGAGCCTGGCCTTCGGGGCGGCAGCCGTCCTTGTAATTGCTGGGCTTTTTCTGGTTAACCGTCCGAGCCAAACGGCCGCGGCGCCTCGCGATGCATTGCTGAACGTCACCAAAACCTGATATTTGGACCCCATGAACAAGCTCGAAAACCCCATCGATTCCGATATCGCGGGCCCGGCGCCCCGGCACCAGACCACCCAGGTCAAGGTCGGCGACGTCGCCGTCGGCGGCGGTGCGCCGATCGTCGTGCAGTCGATGACCAACACCGACACCGCCGATATCGACGGCACCATCGCCCAGGTCGCAGCGCTCGCGCGCGCCGGCTCCGAAATGGTCCGCATCACCGTGGACCGCGAGGAGGCCGCCGCCGCCGTCCCGCACATCCGTGACGGCCTGCTCAAGCGCGGCATCACCACGCCGCTGATCGGCGACTTCCACTATATCGGCCACAAGCTGCTTGCGGCCTATCCGGCCTGCGCCGAGGCGCTGGCCAAGTACCGCATCAATCCCGGCAATGTCGGCTTCAAGGACAAGCGCGACACCCAGTTCGGCGACATCATCGAGATCGCCAACAAGAACAACAAGCCGGTGCGCATCGGCGCCAATTGGGGCTCGCTCGACCAGGAGCTGCTGACCAAGCTGATGGACGAGAACGCCGCATCCGCCAATCCGCGCGACGTCCGCGCGGTGACGCGCGAGGCCATGGTGCAGTCCGCGCTGCTCTCGGCGGCGCGCGCCGAAGAGCTCGGCATGCCGAAGAATCGCATCATCCTCTCAGCCAAGGTCTCGGCGGTACAGGATCTCATCGCGGTGTATCAGGATCTCGCGTCCCGCTCGGACTACGCCATCCATCTCGGCCTCACCGAGGCCGGTATGGGCACCAAGGGCATCGTGGCCTCCTCGGCCGCGCTTGGCATCCTGTTGCAGCAGGGTATCGGCGACACCATCCGCATCTCGCTGACGCCGGAGCCCGGCGGCGACCGCACCCGCGAGGTCCAGGTCGGCCAGGAACTGCTGCAGACGATGGGCTTCCGCACCTTCGTGCCGCTGGTTGCGGCCTGCCCGGGCTGCGGCCGCACCACCTCGACCACGTTCCAGGAACTGGCCAGCTCGATCCAGGCATTCATTCGCGACGAGATGCCGGGCTGGAAGACGAAATATCCCGGCGTCGAAGAGCTCAACGTCGCGGTGATGGGCTGCATCGTCAACGGCCCCGGCGAATCCAAGCACGCCAATATCGGCATCTCCTTGCCCGGCACCGGCGAAGCCCCGGCCGCGCCCGTCTTCGTCGACGGCAAGAAGTTCCGTACGCTGCGCGGGCCCACGATCTCCGCCGACTTCAAGGCGCTGGTGATCGACTACATCGACCAGCGCTACGGCCAGGGCGCCAAGGCGCCGGTGACCGCGGCGGAGTGAGCTAGCTCGGCTGTAGCCCGCGCCCTGCTCGTCGCCCCGCCTAGTGCGCAACTGCGCACGGGGGCGGGGGCCCATAACCACAGGCCTTTGTGGTTTTGGTGAGCTGTCACTCCGAATCTTCGCTAAATTCAATCCTGTGGTTATGGGTCCCGGGCTCGCGCTTTGCGCGCCCCGGGACGACGGCTGCGTTCGCGATGCAGATTGCACATCCATCACCGCGCGCTACGATGTCTCCAATCAACAATGATCGGGAGACATGCCATGAGCTCACTCGCCGGCAAGCAGGGCCCGCGCTATCGCCACACGGCCGAAGACGGTGCGCCTTACGAGACCATCGCCGTTGAAAAGCTCACCCCCATCATCGGCGCGGAAATCACCGGTGTCGATATCGGCAGGCTCGTCTCCGACGATTCGCGCTCGAACCGGCAGATGGACGAGATCCACCGCGCGCTCGCCGAAAACCTCGTCATCTTCTTTCGCGACCAGCAGATCACGCCGCAGCAGCATCTGGCCTTCGGCCGCAAGTTCGGCGAGCTGCATTTTCATCCTGCCGCGCCGCATGAGGACGAAGACCCGGCGCTGATGAAGATCTACGCCGACAAGAACTCGCCACGTGCCAATGGCGAGGGCTGGCATTCGGATGTGTCCTGCGATCTCGAGCCGCCGATGGGTTCGATCCTCTACATCAAGCAGTGCCCGCCGCGCGGCGGCGACACGCTGTTCGCCAACATGTATGCGGCCTATGAAGCGCTGTCGGATCGCATGAAGGCCTATCTCGACGGGCTCACCGCGCTGCATGACGGCGAGCCGATCTATCGCGGTTTGTATGCGAACTACGGCGTCGCCGACCGTCCCTCCTATCCGAACGCCGAGCATCCCGTGGTGCGCACGCATCCGGTCACGGGCAGGAAGGCGCTCTACGTCAACCGCGGCTTCACCCGTCACATCAACGGCATCCCCCGCGACGAGAGCGACGCAATGCTCGCCTACCTTTACCAGCACGCCGAGAACCCGCTGTTCCAGTGCCGCTTCCGCTGGACCGAGAACGCCATCGCCTTCTGGGACAACCGCTGCACCCAGCACCGCGCGATGTGGGACTACTGGCCGCACACACGCTCGGGCACGCGCGTGACGGTGAAGGGGGAGCGGCCGGTGTGAGAAAGCCGTGGCGCACCATTGCCGCTGTCGCTGTCTCGCTGGTCCCGCTCTTGTTTTGCTCCGTCGACGATAGCCACGGGGTCGAGTTGCGCAAGGCTGCAAAGGCGAGACCGAGGCCGCCGGAAGCGCAGGCCAGATGCGAGCCGCCCAAATTCCGGATCGTCGTCGATGTCGGGCACACTCCGGAATCCTACGGCGCGCTCAGCGCGCGCAACGATCCGGAATTCGGCTTCAACTTCCGTCTTGCAAGGCTCGTCGCGGCGAAGCTCAAGTCCGAGGGTTTTGCTGCGACCCGCCTGCTCGTCACGGACGGCAAGGCCAAGGCGAGCCTCGTCAAGCGCGTCAGTGCTGCCAATGACGGCCGGCCCGATCTGTTCCTGTCGATCCATCACGACTCGGTGCCGGACACGCTGCTCGAGACTTGGGAATTCGACGGGGCAAAGAGCTATTTCAGCGACCGCTTTTCGGGACACTCGCTGTTCGTATCCGAGCGCAATCCGCACTTCACCACCAGCCTGAAGCTGGCCCGGATCATCGGACGGCAGTTGAAGGAGCAGGGCCTGCGCTATGCCAGCCAATACACCTTGCCGCTGATGGGCCGCTACCGGCGCCAGTTGCTCGACAAGGATGTCGGCGTCTACCGCTATGATGGCCTCGTCGTGCTGTCGCAAACGCGCAGCGCCGCGGTGCTGCTCGAAGCCGGCTCCATCATCAACCGCGACGAGGAAATGGCGCTCAACTCATCGGAGCGGCACGAGCTGATCGCAGGAGCGGTGGCCGCGGCGGTGGGGGAGTTTTGCGGAAGGCGGTAGATCGCTCTGCTATAGCACGCTCCGATACTCCCGGTTCGCCAGGCTCGCCTCCTCCAGATCGAGATCCCGCTCGATCCGGCGCCGTGTCTCGTCGGTGATCTGGCCGTCGCGCAGCAGGTCATGGATGAATTTGCGTTCGGCGGCGATCAGCTCGCGAGTCAGTGCGGTGCCGGCGGCGGAGACGTCGTGATGGGCGGGATCGAGCGAATCGGGAAGCTGGCTGAAGCGAATCTCGTGGCGCGCGCGCAGGAGCCGCATCACTTCGTCGGAGATGTCCTTCTTCGCGGTCAGCGCGTGGAGCGACTTCAGCGCGGCGTCGAGGGCCTGGCGTCGCGCCGCGATCTCGGCTTCGTGCTCGGCGACATGTTCGTTGCGGCCGGCTTCGGCGATGCCGAGCCAGCGCACCACCGGCGGCAGTGTCAGGCCGACGCCGATCAGCGTGATGAAGATGACGCCGAAGGCGACGAACAGGATCAGGTCGCGATAGGGAAAGGCATCGCCATCAGGCAGAGTGAACGGCAGCGCCAGGGCTGCTGCGAGCGACACGGCGCCGCGCACGCCGGTGAACGCGAGCACGAACGGCCATTGCCATGGCGGTGACGGATCGCGCGCGCGCAGCGACTTGCTGAGTATCCGCGGCAGATAGGTCGCGGGATAGAGCCATGCGAAGCGCGCGAGGACGATGATGGTCATGACCAAGGCGGTCGCGATCATGATGTCGTCGAGCGGGAATGCCTTCGATCTCTCGTAGAGCGCGCGCATCTGGAAGCCGGTGAGCAGGAACAGCAGGCCCTCGATCAGATAGATCACGAGGTCCCAGAAGAAGACGCCTTGCAGGCGCGTCGCGGACGAGATCAGGAGCGGCCCGTTCCAGCTCACATAGAGGCCGCAGGCCACGGTCGCGATCACGCCGGAGCCGCCGACATGCTCGGGCAGCCAGTAGGAGACGTAGGGCGTGATCAGCGACAGCGTCAGCTCGATCTGCTGATCCCTCGCCCATTTGCGGAAGCGCAAGGAGAGCCAGCCGACGCCGATGCCAAAGGCGATCTCGCCGGCGACGATCAGCACGAACTGGCCGGCCGCGAGCGGCAGCGAAAAATGTCCGACCATGATGGCCGCGACCGCAAAACGGTAGAGGATCAGCGCGGTGGCGTCGTTGGCGAGCCCTTCGCCTTCGAGGATGACCAGGAGCCGGCGCGGCATGTTCAGCCGGCGCGCGATCGCGAGCGGCGCCACCACGTCGGGCGGTGCGACGATGGCCCCGAGCAGGAAGCCGATGGTCCAGGGCAGGCCGATCAGATAATGCGTGGCGGCCGCGACCATCGCCGCGGTGAAGATCACCGCGCCGACCGCGAGCAGCACGATCGGGCGAAGGTTGTTCCTGAACTCGCGCCAGCTCATCGCGACGCTCGCCGAGTAGATCAGCGGCGGCAGCACCAACAGCAGCACCAATGCCGGCGGCAGCTCCACCGGCGGCATGCCCGGCACGAAGGCGAGTCCGACGCCCACGAGCATCAGGAGGATGGCGGGCGCGACGTTGAAGCGGCGTGCGGCGAGCGCCGTGCCGGCCAGCACGGCGAGCAGGATGAGAAAGATCTGAAACTTCACTTCCATGATGGTCTGTCTTGACCCGGAAGCGCCCGCAAGGTCAATGCGGCCGGCTCACGCCAGCCGCTCGGCCACCATGCGTCCGATCCGTGCGAACACCGCCTCGATCTGCGCCGCGGTCGGCGTGCCGCCCTGGGTATAGGCCGCGATCAGGATCGGCGCAGCGGGCTTGATGTCGGCCTTCGTGCCGGTCTTCGTATCTGTCTTTGTATCGATCTTGGGCCAGGCGACCGCGATGTCAACCGATGCATCCTTGCCGTTGTTGCCGGTCTTGTCGCCGATGGTCCAACTCGCCGGCAGGCCGCCGCGCAGCCGGTTCGCGCCGGTCTTGCAGCCCACCATCCATTCGGTGAGCTGCGCGCGCGATGACGGCGACAATGCCTCGCCCGTCACCAGCCTCCGCAGATTGCCGGCCATCGCCGCCGGCGTCGTGGTGTCCCGGGGATCGCCGGGCTGTGAGCGGTTGAGCTCGGGCTCATTGTGGTCGAGCCGCGAGGTGGTGTCGCCGAGTGATCGCCAGAACGCCGTGAGCGCGGCCGGCCCGCCGATCCGCGCCAGCAGCAGATTGGCGCAACTATTGTCGCTGAGCTCGACGATCGCCTTGCACATCTCGGCGACCGACATCCTGCCGGTCGCGAGATTTTGCTTGGCGACCGGTGCGTAGTCGAGCAAATCGGCCTTGCCGTAGGGGATCATGGCGGCAAGCTGCTCCTCGCCGCGATCGACCCGCGCCAGCACGCAAGCCGCGAGCGAGGCCTTGAAGGTCGAGCACATGACGAAGCGCTCATCAGCGCGCCAGGCGAGCTTTGCGCCGGTCGCAAGGTTCTCGGCGTAGACCCCGATCCGGCCGCCGGTCTCGCGCTCGTAGGATTCGAGTTCGGGCGGCGCGTCCGCGGCGAACGCGGAAGAGGCGGCCATCGAGCACAGCGAAGCGAGCAGAGAACGGCGGTCGAGAGGCATGGGGAGCTTTCAGACATCGCAATGACGGAGGATATGGACAGAGCGTCCGAAACTGCGGGCAGAGCGAAGAGGCGCGCCCTCACTCCTTCAGGTCATACCGATACGACTTCGACACGATCTGCCAGCCGTCGGCGAGCTTCATCGCCACCAGATAGTCGGTGAAGAAACGCGGCGGCAGCTGGCAGCGGACCTTGATGAAGGCGGTCTTGTCGTCGGAGCGGTCGATGGTGACGATGAAATCTTCGCGCGGCTTGCCTTCGGCCTTACCGGAGGGGCGCTTGCGCACGCGGTCGAGCCAGTCGGGCACGGTCAGCACCTGCAGCTCGCCCTTTTCGACCCAGCGCAGATCGGCGGAGGGATGGAAGATGGCGCCGAGCTTTTCGGCGTCGCCCTCGTAAAGTCCGTCGAAATAGGATTGCACGACGGCTTCGACGCTCGAACGGTTCTGGCTCATGGGTCATCCTTTTGGCTGATGGTTTGGGGCGAACTTAGTCGTAGACATTGGAATGCGCTATGGGTGTGTCAGCCATTTGCGCGAAGGCCTCGCCATGACCGGATCAGAAAACTCGAACGCTCGCATCCTCACCGGCGAATGCTATTGCCGCGCCGTGCGCTACGAGGTGGCGGATGCGTTTTCCTACGCGATGAACTGCCACTGTTCGAACTGCCGCCGCACCACCGGCTCCGCTTTCAAGCCATTCGCCGGAATCGTGCAGGACCAGCTCCGTCTCGTCCGGGGTGAGGACCGGCGCCTCATCTACGGCGACGCCACCACCCATGACGCGCACTGTGCCCGCTGCGGCTCGCTGCTTTATTCCCGGGTGCGCGACGGCAAATGGGTCCATGTCGCCATGGGAACCCTGGTCGATGCCCCCTCGATCCGGCCGAGCGCCCATATTTTCGTGGGCTCGAAAGCGCCCTGGCATGAGATCACGGACGGTCTGCCGCAATATCGGGGGCACATCGGGCAGGTTTGACGGGAACCCGGCCCGCACGCGCATTTCCGGGCGAACCCCGACCGGACTGGCGCGACAAACAAAAGGGGTCTTTCGGCCGGTCGCCGGCGCGGGGTTCGTGACCTCCATCACAAGCGCCAGCGGCGGATCTTGCTAAAGCGGTCCCAAAGGGGCTTGAACTGCCCTGAACTCGTGGAAGTCGTGTCATGCGCAATTTTCTCAGATTCTGCCCGCTCCTCCTCGCTGCCGCGCTGCTGTTCGGCGCCGGGCCCGCGTTCGCCGGAAAGCGCGTCGCGCTGGTGATCGCCAATTCGGCCTATCAGCACGCGCCGTCGCTCACCAATCCCGTCAACGACGGTTCGGTGATGGCGAGGACCCTGAAGGAGGCCGGCTTCGACATCGTCGATTCCCGGCACGATCTGTCGGCGTTGGACACGCGGCGTGTGCTGCGCGAATTCGCCGACGCAACCCGCGGTGCCGACATCGCCGTGGTCTATTATGCCGGCCACGGCATCGAGGTCGAAGGCTCGAACTATCTGATCCCGGTTGATGCCAAGCTCGAGCGCGACACCGACGTTTACGACGAAGCGCTCTCCCTCGACCGCGTCCTGGTCGCGGTCGAGCCCGCCAAGCAGCTTCGCCTGGTGATCCTGGATGCCTGCCGCGACAATCCGTTCGGCAAGACCATGCGGCGCACGATCGCCTCGCGCGGCATCGGCCGCGGCCTCGCCCAGGTCGAGCCGACCAGCCCGAACACGCTGATTGCCTATTCGGCCAAGGCCGGCTTCACCGCGCAGGACGGCGACGGCGCCAACAGTCCCTTTACTGTCGCGCTGTCGAAGCATCTGACGACGCCGGGCCTCGATGTCCGCCGCGCCTTCGGCTTCGTGCGCGACGAGGTGCTCAAGTCGACCGGCAACAAGCAGGAGCCGTTCGTGTACGGCTCGCTCGGCGGCGAAGACGTGCCGCTGGTGCCGGTCAAGGTGTTGGCTGCAGCCCCGGCGGCGCCAGTGGCGAATCCGCAGGCCGATATCCGCCGCGACTACGAGCTCGCGCTCCAGGTCGGCAACAGGCCGGCGTGGGATGCGTTCCTCGCCCAGCATCCCGACGGCTTCTATTCGAGCCTCGCCAAGCTGCAGCTTGAAAAGATCGGTGCCGAGCAGGCCCATGCGGCTGCCACCGAGAAGGCGAAGCAGGCCGAAGCGGAGCGAAATCGTCTCGCCGCGCTTGGCGCGCAGAAGGATGCGCAGGCCAAGGCCGCGGCCGATGCGAAAGCCGCCGAGCAGGCGCAGCTGGCTGCGCAGAAGGTCAAGGAGCAGGCGCAGCAGCAGGCCGCCGCCGCCGAGCAGCAGCGCGTCAGTCTTGCCGCCGCGGCGCCGAGCGCTGCGCCGGCCGGCACGGCAAGCCCCGCCGGCACCAACGTCGCCTCGTTGACGCCTGCAACGGCACCGGTCGACCTCAACCGGTCGATGCAGACCGAGCTCGGCCGCGTCGGCTGCTTCTCTGGCCAGGCCGACGGCAACTGGAACACGTCCGCGCAGCGGTCGCTGTCGCAGTTCAACCGCTATGCCGGCACCAAGCTGGACGTGAAGGTGGCGAGCACCGATGCCCTCGACACGGTCAAGTCAAAGCCGTCGCGCGTCTGTCCGCTGGTGTGCGAGCACGGCTTCAAGGCCGACAGCGACAAGTGCACCAAGATCGTCTGTGGCGACGGCTATGTGCTCGACGACGACAATGACTGCGTGAAGCAGCGCGCCGCCAAGCCGTCGGCATCCAAGCCCGCGACCTCGCGGCGCGACGACAGCGAAGACCGTCCGGCACGGCAGCGTCGGCAGGTCGGCACTGCGGGCGGTTACGGCGGCATGGGCGGAATCGGCGCCGCGGCCGGTGCCGCAGCCGGCGCAGGCCGTGCTGCGGGTGGTGGGCAGGTGTTCTGCAATGGCGGCGGCTGCCGCCCGGTCAACCGCGGCTGCCATCTCGAATATCGCGGCGGCGGCGGCCCCGGCAACGACGCCAATGCCGAGGTGTGCAACTAGGATTTCGCACTATTCACGACGTCGTCCCGGACAACCGGGGGCGACGTCAGTTCGAGATCGCGCTCGCCGCGATGTTCACCGTCAGCGCCAGCAAGGCCGTGTTGTAGATGAACGACACGATGCCGTGCGCGGTGGCGGTGCGGCGGATGGTCTTGTCGGTGATGCCGACGTCGGAGACCTGCGCGGTCATGCCGATCACGAACGAGAAATAGACGAAGTCCCAATAGTCGGCGTGGTCTTCCTTGTCGCCGCTGGGGAATTGCAGTCCGCCCGGCGGGTGAAGGTAATATTCATGCGCATAGTGCAGCGCGAAGGTGGTGTGCACGGCGGCCCATGACAACGCGATGGTCGTGATCGCGATCGTCAGTTCCGCGGCGCCCCGGTGGGCGCCGAGCTCGGCGACGATCGCCGCGATGCTCGCAAACGCACCGATCGCCGCCATCAGAAGGATCACGAAGCGGCCGTCGTCCTGCATCGCGGCGCTGCGGCGGATGTGCTCGTGGTCGTTGCACAACATCATCACATAGACCAGCACCAGATAGACCGCGATCAGCGCGTCCCAGCCGAGCACGAGCCGCGTCGTCAGCCGCATCGAGCCGGGCAAGAGCAGGCAGGCGAGGATACCGATACCAAGCGAGATAAAGGTTCGTGGCCGCGCATAAATCAGCCGCATCGGCCGCGACATCTGGCGGAAGCGGACGAGGACGGGATCTTCTTTTTTGTCAGTGGCCATGATGACTACGGCTCTCTCGCTGGCTCTCGTTGCTGCCGCAGTGGTGATCTGCTCCCTCGCCCCGCTTGCGGGGAGAGGGTCGGGGTGAGGGGGAGCCTCCGCGAGGACGGTGAGAGTTGGACTCGTGGAAAATCCCCCTCACCCGATATTCAAGCTGCGCTTGAATATCGACCTCTCCCCGCAAGCGGGGCGAGGTGAAGATCGTCCGCTACGTCAGTTCTTCCGCTCGGCCACGAACCGTGCGGCGGCTTGCAACACGGCGGCGCGGTCGCCGAAGATCGACACCGCGCTGTCGGCACGCGCGAGCAGGTCGCGCACGCGCTGCTTGGCGCCTTCGATGCCAAGCTGGGTGACGAAGGTGGTCTTGCCGAGCGCGGCATCGGCACCGGCGGGCTTGCCGAGCGCGGCCGCGTCGCCCTCGACGTCGAGCAGGTCGTCGGCGATCTGGAAGGCTTCACCGAGGGCGCGGCCGTAATCGTCGAGCGCCTGATATTCCTTTTGCGAGGCCTGGCCGAGGATCGCGCCGGCGATACAGCCGTAACGCAGCAGCGCCCCGGTCTTCATCTGCTGAATGCGGGCGACATCGATCGGCTCGTTGCCGCCGAAGCGGCCTTCGCCGGCGAGATCGAGGATCTGGCCACCGACCATGCCGCCGATGCCGGCGCAGCGCGCAAGCGCGCGCGTCAGCAGCAGCCGCACATTGGCGTCGCGGTGGATCTCGTCGCGGGTGACGATGTCGAAGGCAAGCGTCAGGAGACCGTCGCCGGCGAGGATCGCGGTGGCGTCATCGGTCTTCTTGTGCAGGGTGGGGCGGCCGCGGCGCAGGTCCGAATTGTCCATCGCCGGCAGGTCGTCATGGATCAGCGAGTAGCAGTGGATGCATTCGAGCGCGGCGCCGACGAGCAGCGCGGCCTCGCGGGGAACACCGAACACGGCGGCGCTCTCGACCACCAGGAACGGCCGCAGACGCTTGCCGCCATTCAGGCTCGAATAGCGCATTGCGTCCATCAGTCGCTTGGGCCGGGCGATCTCATCGTGCAGGATGTCGTCCGACAACAGGCGCCCGAGCAGGGCCTCGGTATCATCAGCGGTCTTGTCCAGACGTTTGGCGAAATCGGACGGGGACGTGCCGGTCATCAAGAAGGGCTCCAGAACTAAAATTCGGCGGGACAATCCTTTATGAGCCGGCCTCAGTCAATCGTTTGGAAGGCCTAAAAAGTGCTGGAAAAGGCCCGAATTATCACAGACTTAATGCCGGGATCCGTGGCCGCGTTTATTTCGCGCCGGAAAGGTCGATTTGCGCATCGTTAAAATCCTCCTCCTGCTGGTCGCGCTCGTAGTCCTCGCGCCCTATGTGATCGCCCCGTTCTACCGCGCCGGCCATCCGGTTTCGACGCTGATGGCCTGGCGTTCGCTCCGGAGCGCGCCGATGCAGCGGGAGTGGATCGATCTGGCGGCAATGTCGCCCTCCCTGCCGCGCGCGGTGGTGGCGGCCGAGGACGCCCATTTCTGCAAGCATCATGGCATCGACTGGGGCGCGCTGCGGGAGGCGATCGACGACGCGCAGGAGGACGGCACCGCCTTCCGCGGCGCCTCCACCATCACCCAGCAGGTGGCCAAGAACCTGTTCCTGTGGCAGGGGCGGGATTTCGTCCGCAAGGCGCTGGAATTCCCGCTGGCGCTGTGGATCGACTTCGTCCTGCCCAAGGCGCGGATCCTGGAAATTTACCTCAACATCGCCGAGCTCGGGCCACAGGGCCAGTTTGGCGTCGAGGCGGCCAGCGCCTATGCCTTCGGCAAGTCGGCCGAGGACCTTTCACCCCGGGAGGCGGCTCTTCTGGCCTCGATTCTGCCGAATCCGGTCAAACGCAGCGCCAGGACCCCGGGGCCGGGGGTCCGACGGCTGGCGGGGACCTACGTGGCAAGGGCGCAGGCCAGCTCACTTTTGACCTGCTGGCGGGATAATCGCTGATTTTGAGCCCCTTTCGGCCGCAATTTCCGGCCCAGAACCCTAGCTTTACGACCAGCCTTCCTCTATAAGCCCGGCCTTGATCGGCATTTGCTCGCCCCGTTGGGGTGCTGAGCCGTCCCTCGGACGATGCCCTGACAACACCAATCCCTAGAGGATATTGAAATGGCCGTTCCGAGAAGAAAAACCTCGCCGTCGCGTCGTGGCATGCGCCGCTCGGCAGACGCCATCAAGAAGCCGACCTATGTGGAAGACAAGGACTCCGGCGAGCTCCGTCGTCCGCACCATCTCGACCTCAAGACCGGCATGTACAAGGGCCGTCAGGTCCTGAAGAAAAAAGAGTCCTGAAGCAGGACTTTTTTCTCGGGCAGGATGATTTCGCCTGCCTGATTTCGGCCAACCCTTGAGATATGCCAGTGACGGCGGCGGAGCCAATGCTCCGCCGCCGCATTGTCCTGTCTGGATATCTTGATCGAGAAGGCATTTCGCCGATGGTCGGTTTCCCGCTGCTCCTGATTCCGCTCGCGGTCTACAACATCATCGCCTTCCTGATGCCGAGCGTGTCCTTTACGGACGTGCTGTTCAAGGTGCCGATGATCACGGGCGAAGTCTGGCCGGTCACGCTCGCCGACGTGATGCTCGCGCTCGGTGTCGTGCTGCTGCTGCTGGAAGTGGTCAAAGGCGCGCGGCCCGGCTCCAAATTCCTGATGGATCATCTGCTGTCGCTGATCGTGTTCGGTGCCGCCGCGGCCGAATTCGTGATGTGGCCCAAATTCGGCAACTCCACCTATTTCCTGCTGGTGCTGCTTGCGATGGCCGATTTCCTCGGCGGCATCGCCCAGCGGACGCGCCGCCGCGTCACCTATGTCGCCGAGACGACGGTGCCGGCACCGCGCAAGTCCAGGCGCCAGACCCAGCTGCCGGCCGATGAAGCCGTCGCGGAGCCCAGCTTCGAGCCGGTCAACGTGCCGCAGCCGCCAGTGGTCGAGACGCCCGCGCCCTCGGCGCAGTCTGTTGCCGAATCCGTGCTGATGGATCACCCCGCGCCGAAGCCGGTGAGCGCTCCTTCGCCGGAAATTCCCTCGCCGCATCTGCAGCCGGGCAACGGCACGCAGCCGTCTTCCGACGCGCCGCCGCGCTGATCTGCTCTAAGCCACCTGCCGCGTGCGCGCAGTGACGCTCGGAAGCGGGCGCTTGCTGCCATAGGCCATCTGTGCGTCTTCGGACGAGGCGCGGCGCAGCCGGCTGGTCTGGGGCAGATGCTCGGCGTTGGCAATCAGCTGGGCGAGGAAGCTCGGATCGGGGCGCGGCAGGGGCGCCTTCTGGATCCATGCAAGCGTCGGCATCATCGGCACCAGGGTCGTGCCCGGGCCGTTGTCCATCCCGTCCGATTGATTGGTACTCAACATCGCAATCACCGTTGATTCGGCGGCCTGTCCCGTTGCGAGACGTTGGCGCCGCTGCGTGTCATGTACTCGCAAGGCCTATGCCGGCCGGGCCGGGTTGGTTCCGGAAGGCTGCGCAACGTGGTTTCCAAATTGTTTATGAACTTTGCCTAGGGTTGGAGTCGAATCTGGCCGTAATCTGTGCCGACTCAGGACTCCCCGCTGTCCCGAAACGAGGCGATTTTGACCCCTGCATTGCCGCAAGCCTCCGACATCCTGGCCGCCCTCGGTCAGGCCGTGTTCGCCTGGGACATCACCAGCGACGTCATCGTCTGGGGCGAGCAGGCCCGTGCCATCTTCCCCGGCATCCCGGCCGAGCGCCTGGCGACCGGCGCCGAATTCGCCAAGCTGATCGAGCCCGCGCAGTCGCTGCGGACCGCGGCGCTGGCGCAGACCTCGGCGGTGCATGGTGCCGATGGCACGCCCTACCGGGTCGAGTACGGCGTGCGCATGAGCGCCTCCGATCCCGTGGTCTGGATCGAGGAGACCGGACGCTGGTTTGCCGGCCCCGACGGCCGCCCGGTCCGCGCGATCGGCTCCGTCCGCATCAACAACGAGCGCCATGCCCGCGACGAGGAATTGACCAAGCTCGCCCGGCTCGATCCGCTGACCGGCGAGCTCAACCGCTCGCACCTGATCGCGGCTCTGGCCGAAGCGATCGAGGAGACAACCCGCTTCCGCTCGACCGCGTCTTTCATGCTGGTCGGCATCGATCATCTCGCCCGAGTCAACGACGCCTTCGGCTTTGACGTTGCCGACGCCGTCATCCTCGACGTTGCCAAGCGCATTCGCGCACGGCTGCGCGGCGGCGACGTGCTCGGACGCTTCTCCGGCAACAAATTCGGCCTGATCCTGAAGAACTGCACCGTCGACGACATGAACGTCGCCGCCGAGCGTTTCCTTGCCGGCATTCGCGACGAGGTGGTGCCGACCAAATCCGGACCGGTCTCGGTCACCGCTTCGATCGGTGCGGTCAGCGTGCCGCGCTATGCCCGCAACACCGACGAGGCCGTCAATCGCGCCCATGAGACGCTGGACGCCGCCAAGCGCCGCCGTGCCGGCTCGTTCGCGGCATGGCGCCCGGATGCCGCGCGCGACGCACAGCGCCGCGTCAACATCCGCGTCACCGACGAGATCGTCACGGCGCTGAACGAGCGCCGCATCAAGCTCGCCTACGAGCCGGTCGTGTCGGCCGCCTCGCGCGAACGCGCGTTCCACGAATGCCTGGTGCGGATGGACCAGGGCGGCGGCCAGGTGCTGCTCGCGCCCGACATCGTGCCGGTCGCCGAACGGCTCGGCCTGATCCGCCTCGTCGATCACCGCGTGCTCGAGCTCGTGGTCGCCGAGCTCGCGGCCGCGCCAGACATCTGCCTCAGCCTCAACATCTCGCCGGATACGACGATGGATCCGGACTGGTGGGCCAGCATCGAATCGCTCATGCACGCGCATCCCGGCGTTGCCGACCGGCTGATCGTCGAGATCACCGAAACGGTCGCGATCCAGGACATCGAGGACGTCCGCGGCTTCGTCACGCGGCTGAAGAACTTCGGCAGCCGCATCGCCATCGACGATTTCGGCGCCGGCTACACCTCGTTCCGAAACCTGCGCAAGCTCGGCG
Source organism: Bradyrhizobium betae (assembly GCF_008932115.1). Classification (NCBI taxonomy): domain Bacteria; kingdom Pseudomonadati; phylum Pseudomonadota; class Alphaproteobacteria; order Hyphomicrobiales; family Nitrobacteraceae; genus Bradyrhizobium; species Bradyrhizobium betae. The sequence goes on along the minus strand of NZ_CP044543.1, from coordinate 2,842,610 downwards.
TGGACATCGTCAAGATCGACGGCGCCTTCGTGCAGAACATCACCCATTCCGCCGACGACCGCGCCTTCGTGCAGACCCTGATCGACCTCGCCCGCCGCCTCGACATCAAGACAGTGGCCGAATGGGTCCAGGACGAGGATGCCGCACACATGCTGCGCGACTGGGGCTGCGACTACATCCAGGGCCGCCTGATCGGACTCGCCTCGGCCGAGCGCCCGTGGAGCGCACCGCCGGACAGCGCGCTGCCTGCGGCGGGGTAGCGGTTCGCGTCAAAATTTCCTCTTTGGAATCAACCCCTTTCTACTGTGCATGGGGTTGTTTTGACGAACGTTTCCAAGGAAGACATTCACGCGCCTTCATCCAGCGCCACCAGCTCGCGTTTCTTGCGCAGCGACGGCAACAGCGGTGCGATCAGCAGCACCAGCGCGAGCGCAAGGCAGGCGGCCGAGATCGGCCGCTGCACGAAGGTCCAGAGATCGCCCTGCGACAGGATCAGCGACTTGCGCAGATTGTTCTCCAGCATCGGCCCGAGCACGAAGGCGAGCACCAGAGGTGCCGGCTCGTAGCCGAGCTTGCGCATGAAATAGCCGACGATGCCGAACGCGATCATCACATAGACGTCGAACACGTTGTTGCTCGAGCAATAGACGCCGAGGATCGTGAACAGGATGATCAGGGGGAAAAGGATGTTGTAGGGCAGCTTCAGGAGCTGCACCCACATGCCGATCATCGGAAGGTTCAGGATCAGCAGCATGACGTTGCCGATATACATGCTGGCGACGATGCCCCAGAACAGGCCGGGGTTTTGCGTGATCAGCAGCGGCCCCGGCTGCAGGCCGTGGATGACGAAGGCGCCGAGCAGCAGTGCCATCACCACGTTCGGCGGGATGCCAAGTGTCATCAGTGGAATGAACGCGCCGCCGGCTGCCGCATTGTTGGCGGATTCCGGGCCCGCAACGCCTTCGATCGCGCCATGGCCGAAGCGCTCGGGCGTTTTCGATAGTCGCTTCTCGAGCGCGTAGGACGCAAACGAAGCCACCACCGCGCCGCCGCCCGGCAGAATGCCGAGCAGGAATCCGAGCAGCGTGCCGCGCGCGACGGGACCGGCGCTCGCCTGCCAGTCGGCCTTGTTGGGCAGGAGCTGCGTGATCTTGGCGTTGATGATGTCGCGCTTGATCGCCTGCTCGGTGTTGAGCAGCACCTCGGCGACGCCGAACAGGCCCATCACCACCGGCACGAGGCCGATGCCGTCGATCAGCTCCATGCGGCCGAATGTCAGGCGCGGCTGCGCCGTGATGCTGTCGAGCCCGATCAGCCCGAGCACGACGCCGATGCACGCCATCAGCAGTGCCTTCGGCATCGAGCCCTGGGTGAGGAAGGTGAGCACCACGAGGCCGAGCACCATCAGGCTGAAATACTCGGCCGGACCGAACGCGATCGCGATGCTGGCAAGCCTCGGTGCCACCAGCATCAGCGCGATCAGCGCAAACGTGCCGGCGATGAAGGAGCCGAAGGCGGAGATGCCGAGCGCTGGGCCCGCACGGCCTTGTTTCGCCATCTGGTGGCCGTCGATGCAGGTGACGACGGAAGCCGCCTCGCCGGGGATATTGACCAGGATCGAGGTGGTCGAGCCGCCATACATCGAGCCGTAATAGATGCCGGCCATCATGATGATGCCGGATTCCGGCGTACCCGACAGCGTTACGGGCAGCAGCAGCGACATCGCCGAGATAGGCCCGATGCCCGGCAGCACGCCGACCAGCGTTCCGATGAAGACGCCGATGAAGCAATAGAGCAGGTTGATCGGAAGCAGTGCGACCCCGAACCCATGCGCGACGTTGAGAAGCGTATCCATGAGGTCAACCGATCCCGAACAGGCCCGAGGGCAACTGGATCAAGAGCAGGCGCTTGAGCACCCACCACATGCCTGATGGCACCAGCACGGCGACCGGGATTGCCAGTGTCCAGCGCACGGGATCGATCAATCGCAACAGCAGCAGCATCAACGGGATCGACGACAGCAGGAATCCCAATGGCTCCAGGGCGAACGAAAACGCGATGAGGCAGACGATGACGAGAAGCGGCTTGCTCCAGCTCACATTCTCCCACCGCGAAGCCAGCGTCGGGCCGCCCTCGGTCACCGCCGAGACGATGATGGAGCCCGCGAACACGCACATCAGGATGCCCGTATAGAACAGCACGTAGCCGGAGCCGGGGTCGTTGATGGTGCCGAGCTTCAGCTTCAGGCCCTGCCAGATCACGAAGCCGCCGAGCCCGAGCCCGATCAGCCCGCCCCAGAGTTCGGAGTTGTTGAGGCGGAGTTTGACGTTGGTCTGGTCGTTCATTGATGCTCTCTCGTGCCCCGGACGCAGCGCAGCACGAAGTGATGTGCTGCAGAGCCGGGGCCATGAGTGTGGGACGGAAGAGTGGGTCCCGGCTCTGCGGCGCAGCGCTGAAGAAGCGCTGCACCGCGTCCGGGACACGAAACGGACTCGGTCCTACTTCTTCGCCAGCCCGAGGCTATCGATCACCTTGCGCTCGGACTCCGTGAGCTCGACGACGAACTTCTTGTAGTCCTCGGTGTTCCTGTAGTTCGGCACCATGTCGTATTTGGCGAGCGTCGCGATCACCGCGGGATCCTCGACCGCCTTCTTGAAGGCATCGTGCAGCTTGGCGACGATCTTGGGATCCAGGCCCTTCGGGCCGGCGACGCCGAACGGGGAATCGTAGACCATGGGATAGCCGAGCTCCTTCAGTGTCGGCACATCAGGGTAGTTCGGCGACCGCGCGCCGGTCCACACCATCAGGAGCTTCAGCTTGCCTGCGTCGACCAGCGGTCGCCATCCCGTGGAATCGGCCTGCAGCATGGTGTGCTGGCCGAGCACCGCGGCATTGGTCTCCGCGCCGCCCTTGAACGGCACCTGCGTGAGCTTGATGCCCGACATGGCCGCGATCTGCTCCATGCCGATATGCAGCGAGGTGCCAGTGCCCGGCGTGGCATAGGTCACTTTTCCAGGATTCGCCTTGGCGAATTCTACCACGTCCTTCCAGGACTTGAACTGCGACTCCGCGCTGGTGGTCACGCCGAACGTGTAGCCGGTGAGGTGAATGATATAAGTAAAGTCCTTGGCCGGATCCCATGAGACTTCCTGCATCAGGGGCAGGCGTAAGACGGTGATCGGGATCTGCGCGATGGTGTAGCCGTCCGGCTTCGCAGCCGCTGCCATGGTCGCCGGCCCGACGGTGCCGCCGCCGCCGGCCTTGTTGTCGATGACGATCGGCTGCCCCAGCACCTTCGAGGCGCTGTCGGCGATCGCGCGCATCGAGATGTCGGTCGAGCCGCCCGCCGGCCATGGCACGATCAGCGTGATCGGCTTGATAGGATAATCCTGCGCACCGGCAGCGGTCGCGAGCAACGCGCCCACAGCATGCATGGCAGCAAAGGCAATCGTCTTCAGCCCGAATCTCGACATCGAAACTCCTCCCTCGCGGCGGCCTCGTTGGACCGCCGTTTCTCATTGTTATGACGGGATTGTCCCCGAAATCACCGGAGAAGAAAAGCGCGTTGCGCGGAGAGACTGCAGCGGACGCGAGAGCAATCCCGCCGGAAAAGGCACGTGCGACAATTGGTCGTGTGGCGGTGTGCCGAGAGGCGGAATTTGAGGGCCCCTGAGCCCTTACGCCACGCGGCGAACCGCGTTCAGCGTTTCGATGGCGCGTCCGACCTCGGCTGCGGGGCAGGGCTTGCCGAAATAATATCCTTGCACTGCGGTACAGCCGCATTCGCGGACGAAATCGAGCTGCTCGATCGTCTCGACCCCTTCCGCCGTGGTCTCGACGCCGAGCACGGAGCCGAGGCTCGCAATGGTGCGGACGATGGCAACGCTCTCCGGGCTTTCGCCGAGCGTGCCGACGAAGGAGCGGTCGATCTTGATGCGATCGAACGGAAATTTGCGCAAATAGCTCAGCGAGGAATAGCCAACCCCGAAGTCGTCGAGGCTGACGCGCACGCCGAGGGCGCGGAGCTGGTGCAGGATCTCGATCGTCGCCTTGCTGTCGTCGAGCAGCGCCGTTTCGGTGACCTCGAGCTCGAGCCGCCGCGGCGGCAGGCCGGCCTCGGCAAGCGCGCTCGTGACCATCGCCACCAGCCCGCGCGAGCGGAACTGCACCGGCGACAGGTTCACAGCGACCGTGACATCAGGCCATGAGGCGGCCGTGGCACAGGCCGTGCGCAGCACCCATTCGCCGATCGGAACTATCAGCCCGTTCTCCTCCGCGAGCGGAATAAATTCGGCAGGCGAAACCAGGCCGCGCGACGGATGTCTCCAGCGCAGCAGCGCCTCGAAGCCGGTCAGCTCGGTGGTGTCGAGTCGCACCTGCGGCTGGAACACCAGGTGGAATTCGTTGGCCTCGAGCGCGCCGCGCAGATCGTGCTCCAGCGCGTGCCGGCTGCGCGCCTCTTCCTCCATCTCGGGCTCGAACAGCTGATAGGCGCCACGGCCTTTGGCCTTGGCCTGGTACAAAGCGAGGTCGGCGCATTTCATCAGTTCGTCGGCATCGAGCCCGTGATCGGGCGCGACCGCGATGCCGACGGAGACGCCGACATGGACCGATTGGCTTTGCAGCTGCGGCGGGTGAGCGATGATGTCGACCAGACGGCGTGCGAGAGTCTCGGCCGATTGCGGCTGCGGTCCGCGCTGAAGAATTGCGAATTCGTCGCCGCCGAGGCGCGCGACGGTATCATGCTCGCCGACATTCTCTTTCAGCCGCGCTGCGACCCAGCGCAGCAGCCGGTCACCTGCTGCATGGCCAAGCCGGTCGTTGACGGTCTTGAACTTGTCGAGGTCGAAGCAAAGCACGGCCATGGCGCCGCCGGCGATCGCCACGTGGTTCAACCCCTCGCCCATCTTCTCGCGAAACAGCGTGCGATTGGGCAGGTCGGTGAGCGAATCGTGCCGCGCCATGTGCGCCACGCGGGCCTGGGCCTTGTGGCGCTCGGTGACGTCCTCATAGGTGACGACCCAGCCGCCGTGTTCCATCCGCTTGTGATTGAGCTTGATGATGCGGCCGTCGCTCAGATGGCGATGCAGCGTGTGCTCGCCCTCGCGTAGCCGCTCGACGTAGTCGGCGTAGAGCCTGGCACCCGTCATGTTCGGGTGGATGCCGAGCTGGCAGCTGTGTTCCATGATCTCGCGCATCGAGACGCCAGGCTTCACGATCTCGGGCGACAGACCGTACATCTCGATATAGCGGCGATTGCAGACGATGACGTGCAGGCTCGAATCGAGCATGCACAAGCCCTGACTCATGTTGTTCAGCGCCGCATCGAAGCGGCGATATTGCTCGCTCAGCTCCTCGACCGCGTGCTCGTGCTCGGTGATGTCCTCATAGGTGGCGACGAAGCCGCCCTCGGCGAGCGCGCAGTAGCGTACCGAGATCACGGTATCGTTGACCATGCGCCGGCGCATCGGCGAGGAGTCGCGGCGCGCGAGCCGTTCGCGGGCGGCTTCCAGGATCTGCTGCGGGCTGTATTCGGAAGCAAAGGCACCATTCGCCATCGACTGCCTGATCAGCTCGGACAGATGCGTGCCCGGCCGCGTCTGCTCCGGCGACAATCGGTAGATCTGCCGGTAGGTGCTGTTGCAGACCCGAAGTCGCATGTCGCCGTCGTAGAAGGCGAGCCCGTGCGCCATGTTTTCGAGCGCCGCGTCCAGCATGATGTTTTGCTGCTTCAGCGTCTCTTCATATTGCAGCCGCTCGGTGACGTCTTCATGCACCGTCACCCAGCCGCCGTCAGGCATGAACCGTGACACGGTCTGTATCCTGCGCCCATCGTGGCGCGTCACGTGAACGGTTTTCGAGCTCCTGGTTCGGACGTCGTCGAGCCGGGCATCGCGGAACTCGTCTCCGGACACGTCCGCTCTGTTGCCGCGCGAGAGCCAGTGGTCGATGGCTGTCCAATGCGAGACGCCCGGTTTCACGATGTCGGGGTCGAGATTGTAGAGGTTCAGGAAGCGCTCGTTGCAGACGACGATACGGCTGTCGGCGTCATACATGATGAGGCCGTGCGACATGTTGGCGAGCGCGTGCTGGCTGCGCTCGGTCTGGAGGCGCAGCTCCGCCTCGAGACGGGCGAGGCGGCTGACGTCGTCGCAGATCGTCATCCAGCCGCCGCCGGGAAGCGGCTTCAGCTCGAGCGTTATGACAACGCCGCTTGCCAGCGTTTGCCGGGTCCGGAACGGCTTTCCAGCCGCGATCAATGCAATCCGGGACGCATAGAGTGCGTCGACTTCCGCTGCCGGGATGTTGCCGAGCGCAACGCTGTGACCGAGCACGTCCCGATAGCTCGTGCCGATCCGCACGATCTCGGCCGACATGTTGAACAGCGTGAGGTAGCGCTGGTTGACCAGCACGATCCGGTTGTCGGCGTCGTAGACGCAGACGCCCTGCTCCATGTGATCGAGCGCAAGCTGGCTCAGCCCGACCAGGGCCTGCGGGCCCTCATCGCGGCGTGCATCAGGCTTGTTGTCGCGGGTCGACGTCATGGGATCGGCGGGCCTCGGCGGGCAATAGGCTTAACGCAACGTAATTCAACCGCCGAGCGTAGCGAAGAGGCCGGAAAATTCCCTTAAGCGCAGTAGTTTACGGAGGATGACCGGAGAGGCGAAGATGTGGCGTGACGGCAGGATGCCTCGTCTCTGCGAGCTTGGGGACGACAGCAGACGTCGAGGCTCGGGGGGCCCCTACGGTCCGTACAGCACGAGCTCGGTGTCGGTGAGGTCGGCAAGCTGCGGCCGGTGCGGGCCCTTGAAATATTTCCTGCCGCGCCGCTCGGTATAGATGCCGACGAGGCCGGGAATCGGGCCGTCGGAATCGACGGCCACCGCGATCTTGCCGAGCCGCAGCAGCAGCCGGCCAATGCGGCCCGCGCAGGCGGTGTATTCGGCGGCGCTGCGGCAGTAGATCAGCTTCATCGCTGGCGGCGCGATGAAGCCGCGGCGGATGCGCACCGGTTGCAGGATGAAGGGGAACGTCCCTTTCGGCGTGCGGCAGACCAGGCTGAGGCAATTGTAGCGTGCATGCCGCGTCAGTAGCTCGCTCTCCTCGTCGGTCAGCCCCTCGATCGTCTTGGCGTGCTGCGAAATGACCTCGATCTTGCTCCAGCGCGGCGCGCGCGCCAGCGCAGGCACCGAGAAGAAGATTCCACGGCAATAGGCACGAAAACCCTGCGTCTCGATGATCGGCCAGGTCCACGGCGCCGGGCTGATGTTGAGATAGGTCACGTCCTTGTGCCGCTGCGCGATCTTGGTCAGCAGCGGGGCGTAGTTGCGGTAGGCCGGGTCGACATACCAGCTCGACAGATTGCACTGGATCGCGGTCTGTTCGCCGTCTTTCCGCGCCGTGTAGATCAGCAGCAGCACGCCGACGGGCGTGCCGTCATTGTCGATCATGTAGCCGAAGCGCGGATAGCCCTCCGGCACGGGCCGGAAGGCCTGCCGGCGCAGGCCCTGGATCCAGTAGTTGCGCGAGCGGCCGACGAAGCCGCGCGTCAGCAGGTCCGCGACTGCGTCGACGTCGGCTTCGGTGATCTCGCGGCATCGGACCTTGGTGTGAATCACGCTCGTCTTACCCGTGGAAATGGAGGGCCTCGTTCTCTCAGCGCCAGCCTTCGCCATGGGCATCGGCCGCGACTTGCGGCTGCAGGCCCATGATGTCCCGCACCTTGGCGGGCCAGGCGGAAAGGTCGGTGCCGTGGGTGTGGAACATGGCGACGGCGAGCCGGTCCATGCCGAAGGCGACGCAGCCGGTGTGGGCCGGTTCACCGTTGGCGTCCTGGATGCCCCAGGTCGTGCCGAAATGTTCGCGGTGATAGTTGAAGCTCATGCAGGCCGTCGGCTGCTCTTCCGAGCGCAGCGGGATCAGCAGCTCGAACTTGAGCTGCTGCTGCTTCTGGCTCACCGCCTTCATCTGGCCGACGCGGCCGAAGAAGGGGTCGCTGGCATAGTCGACGCGGAAGGTGAGGCCGAGGTCGCGCGCAATCGCCTGCGCGCGAACCATCCAGCGCTCGCGGAAATCGGCGACGTCGTCGGGCGTTCCGATGCAGACATATTCGCGCATCCGGAACGACTGCAGCCGGTCGAGATGTTTTGACGGCTCGCGGCGGAAGCAGTCGGCGGCGACGTCGAAGCGCAGGCCGCCCTTCGGCAGCTGTCCGCGGCTCGCGGCGATCGGGTAGACAGGATAGCAGGCGGCCGGCGACAGCACGAGATCGGCCGGTGACAGCGAGCTGGTCCAATCGCCACCGGCATCGAAGCGGCTCACCGCGGCGTTGATCTCGCGTTCGGTGCCGTGCAGGCCGCAGACGCAGCCGAGCAGGTTCGGAAAGCTCTTGAGATAGCCGGACTTCTCCAACTGGGTGCGGCTCATCACCGGCGGGAAGCGCATCACCTCGGTGCTGGCCTCGCGATGGTTCGTGATCAGCGCGGCAAGCTTCTCGACGACGCCTTCATAAAGCGCGGTGCGGGCATAGACGCCGTCGGCACCCATGCCGTGGAACAGCTTGTCGGTGAGATGATCGAGCGGGTCGACGATTTGCGGCGCGGTCTCGGGCGAATCGGGGAGAACAGCAATGTTCATGTTCGACTTCCTGCTATCTGAAATTATTCTTGTTGGCCTCAAAGGCACGTCAGTCACGAAGGCTTTCTAGTCTCGAAGGCTCGTCGGCACGCCGCTCATCAGCGTCGATGTCGCGGCGTTGGCCAGGATGCGGTCGTTGTTGATCATGATCGGCGACGACAGCACGTCGCGCAGGTGGCGGCCCATGGTGAACTCGCCGTCGTTGCGGTAACCGGAAAGACCGGCGGTGCGCATCGCGTGCATCACGGTTTCGACCGCGAGCTCGGAGGCCTGCACCTTCAACAGCGTGATCGAGGACTGGAAGTCGAGCGAGCTCAGCGCTCGCTCGTCATGCTCGGCACGGGCGAAGGCATCGAGATTGGCCGAAATCAACGCGCGCAGCTTGGCCAGCGACATTTTGGCGGCGGTGAAATGCGCCGCGGCCGGCGGCATCTGGCCGCCGGAGCTGCGCGCCGCCTTGCGGATGAAGGCCTGCGCACGCGTCACCGCGGCCGCGGCGATGCCGGCCCAGGCGGATGACCAGCACAGATGCGCGAACGGCGTCATGGTCTGGGCGTGGATCTTGTCATAGGATTCGGGAAAGACGCGATCGGCGGGGCAGTCGACCTTCAGCTCGAAACCGGTCGAGCAGGTGCCGCGCATGCCGAGCGTCTCCCAGCCCAGCGTCCGTTTCAGCGAATAATCGTCCTTGGCGAGCGCCAGCAGCACCTGATCGGACGCGGACGCATCGGTGGCGCGTCGGGCGATGGTGACGAGGCCGTCGGCCTCGGCGCCGTAGGAGATCACGGTGGCGTCGCGCACCAGCGAGACGGTGTCGCCGGCGTGGTCGACGGCGGCGGCGCTGGCGCGGATGTTGCCGCCGTTCTGGCCCTCGGTGGTCGAGGAGGCCAGCAGCCACTGGTCGCGGGCGACCCGGCGCATCATGGTCTCCATCCAGGGGATGCCATGACCGTGCCTGATGACACAGGCGACCTTGGTCTGGTGCATTGCGTAGATCATCGCCGTGGAGGCGCAGGCGCGTCCGAGCGTGTAGCAGATGTCCGTGACGTCGTGGATCGAAGCGCCGAAGCCGCCATACTCGACGGGGATCATGACGCCGAGCAGCTTCTGCTCACGCGCAGCGTCGAAAGCCTTGTGGGGGAACCGGGCATCGCGATCGACCGCGTCGGCGTCGGCGGCTGCCACAGTGGCGGTGCGCGCGGTGCGCTCGATCAAGGAGGGGCCTTCGAGAAGGCTCGCTTGCGCCTCGTCGACAGTCAAGACTGCTTCACGCACGTTCATGCTCGTCCGCCTCCATTTCGTCGTTCGAAACCGCAGGCATCATTTGCGATGCCGTTCGCGATCATCCGACTATCTTGCTTGTGATTGGAGGCTACGGATTTAATTCAAATTCGTCGATGAAATAGAGGGTAAACGATCTGCAATTCCGAATGAACAGTTAAGGCCCGGTTGTTTGAATCGCCGAAGATCAGGGTGTCGCGTTAGGGATCTGGAAGAAGCTCGAATTCCGGACAATCTGAGTCATTGTTTACTAAGAAACGCGAAGTAATGGTGCGGCCCATTGCGGGATCGGCCCGTCGTGCTCATCGTACCCGACAACCGGTCCGACCTTTGACAGACAGATGGGAATTGCCGATGCAGGCCTTCGATACCGACGTGCGTAATCGCATCATCAAGCTGGTGAAGGGCATCCTCGAGCAGAATTCGCTCACCGCAGATGTCACGCCTTCGGCAAAGCTCGTCGACGCGGGCCTGACCTCGATGGACATGGTCAATCTGATGCTGGGCGTCGAAGCCGAGTTCGACTTCACCATTCCGCAGTCCGAGATCACGCCGGAGAATTTCCAATCCGTGGAGACGCTGGAGCGCATGGTCGCCACCCAGCTGCAGCCGGCGACCGCGGCCTAGTCAAGGATGCCGTTCCGTCCCCGGCGTTTGCCGGGACGACAGCGAGTTTGTAGCGAGCGCTCACCGCAGCGCACGAGACGCCGTCCACTGCATCCCCCGTTGGAAAGCCGTCCCAAAGCTGGCATAGCTTAACCATGTCGCACATGGCGAACAGGGTGGAGCAGGCATGACGCAGGCGGTATTGGGCATCATCGGCGGCTCCGGCATCTATGATCTGCCGGGTCTCGAGGACGCGCACGAAGAGGTGATCAAAAGCCCCTGGGGTGAGCCGTCGGCGCCCCTGCGCCGCGGATCCATCGCCGGCCTGCCGATCGTGTTCCTGCCGCGGCATGACAAGGGCCACCGGCTGTCGCCCTCCGACATCAACTATCGCGCCAATATCGATGTCCTGAAGCGTGCCGGCGTGACCGACCTGATCTCGCTGTCGGCCTGTGGTTCGTTCAAGGAGGAGATGCCGCCGGGCACTTTCGTTCTCGTCGATCAGTTCGTCGACCGCACCCACAAGCGCGAAAGCTCGTTCTTCGGCCGGGGCTGCGTCGCGCATGTGTCCATGGCGCATCCCGTCTCGCCGCGGCTGCGCATCCATCTCGCGGCGGCCGCCGAAGCCGAAGGCATCGCGATCGCGCGCGGCGGCACCTATGTCTGCATGGAGGGGCCGCAATTCTCCACCTACGCGGAGAGCATGACCTACAAAACGCTGGGCTATTCCGTGGTCGGCATGACCAACATGCCCGAGGCCAAACTCGCCCGCGAAGCAGAGATTTGCTACGCGACCGTCGCGATGGTGACGGATTTCGATTGCTGGCATCCCGATCACGACGCCGTCACCGTGCAGGACATCATCCGTGTGCTGACCACAAACGCCGACAAGGCGAAGGCGTTGGTGGCGCGGCTGGCAAAGGAGTTCCCGCGCGAGCACGAGCCGTGCCCGATTGGCTCGGACCGCGCGCTCGACACCGCACTGATCACGGCGCCCGAGGCGCGTGATCCCGAGCTTCTGAAGAAGCTCGATGCGGTGGCGGGGCGCATCCTGCGCGGTTGAGACGAAAGGCAGAATGCCATGAAGGTCGACGGCAAGCATTTCCGCAGCATCTGGCGCGAGCGTGACGGCTGGTCGATCGGCGCGATCGACCAGCGCAAGCTGCCTCACGAGTTCGTCGTCGCGCGCCTGACCTCCTGCGAGGACGCAGCGGTCGCGATCCGCGACATGCTGGTGCGCGGTGCGCCGCTGATCGGCGCCACCGCCGCTTACGGCATGGCCCTCGCGATGCGTGAGGATGCCTCGGATGCGGGTTTGAAGCGCGCCTACGACGCGCTTGTCGTGGCGCGACCGACCGCGATCAATCTGAAATGGGCGCTCGACGAAATGCGTGCGACGCTCACGCCGATTGACCCTCTGGAAAGGGCAGAGGCCGCCTATGTGCGCGCCGACGAGATCGCGGAACAGGATGTGGCGATCAACCGCGGCATCGCCGACAATGGCCTGAAGCTGATCGAGGCGATCGCAGCGAAGAAGCCGGGCGAGGCCGTCAATTTGCTGACCCATTGCAACGCCGGCTGGCTCGCCACCGTCGACTGGGGCACCGCGACGGCGCCGATCTATCTGGCGCATGAGCGCGGTATCAAGGTCCATGTCTGGGTCGACGAGACCCGCCCGCGCAACCAGGGCGCCTCGCTCACTGCCTGGGAGCTCGGCCATCACGGCGTGCCGCATACCGTGATCCCCGACAACACCGGCGGGCACTTGATGCAGCACGGTATGGTCGATCTTGCCATCGTCGGCACCGACCGTGTCGCGGCCAATGGCGACGTCTGCAACAAGATCGGCACCTATTTGAAGGCGCTTGCCGCGTACGACAATGGCGTTCCGTTCTACGTCGCGCTGCCGTCGCCGACGATCGACTTCGCCGTCGATGACGGCATTCGCGACATTCCGATCGAGCAGCGCAGCGGAGTGGAAGTGACCGACATGACCGGCCGTGCCGCCGATGGACGGCTCGAGACGGTCAGGATCGTGCCGGAAGGTTCGCCGGTCGCGAACTACGCCTTCGACGTGACCCCGGCGCGGCTCGTTACCGGCCTCATCACCGAACGCGGCGTGCTGAAGCCGGATCGTGCTTCGCTGGCGGCCGCCTTTCCGGAGCGGATCGCGGTGAAAGAAGCGTAGGGTGGGTTAGGCGAAGCCGTAACCTACCAAGAACGTTCGGCGATCGACGAGACGTGGTGGGTTACGCTGCGCTAACCCACCCTACTGCCGTTACCCCAGTTTCAGCCCTGTCGCCGCCTCGAGCTCGGCGATGGCCTGGGCGCCGCTCGTGACCTTGATCGTAGTCATGCCCATCTCGCGCGCGGGCTTCAGGTTGACGCCGAGGTCGTCGAGATAGACGCAAGCCTTCGGATCGACCTTCAGCGTCTCGACCATCAGCTGGTAAATGCGCGGATCAGGCTTGCGCAGGCCGATCTTGGCGGATTCGATGACGTGGTCGAACAGCACCATCACCTCGGCGACGTAGAGCGAGCGACCTGTCATGCTGCCGATCGCGTTGGCCGGCAGATTGTTGGTGATGCAGCCGGTCCTGAATTGCGCCTTTATGCGCTTCAGCGCTTCGACCATCGCGGGGCGCAGATCGCCCTGGAGCAGCGGCAGCACGTCGCGGCCGCGCACCTCTGCGCCGAGTGCGCGTGACTCCTCCGCGAACAAATGATCGAAGGTGTCGATATCGACCTCGGCCCGCTCGAATTTCGCCCAGGCGTTTTCCAGATGATTGGCGGCATTGGTGCGCCGGATGATGTCGATGGGCAGGCCGCGCTCCGCTTCGAATCGCGCAAATGCCTCGAACGGCGAGCTCGTCAGCACGCCGCCAAAATCAAAGATCACAGCCTCGATCGCCACTATCCTGCCCTCGTCAATTCCTTTCCAAGAGGGCTAGCATGCGCTATCGGCAAGGACCAGTCCGAAGCAATCACCCGCCTTACCGATGCCGATGCCAAAGCGTGTTCCCATGAAGAAGCCTGCAACTCTCGTCATTGCTGCGTTGCTGCTCGCCACGCCCGCTTTCGCCATTGTCGGTGGCGGTACGCCGCAGACCGATGGCGTCGCGCGCGCTATCGTCACCATCGTCGGCTCGCGCGGTAATTTCTGCACCGGCAGCCTGATCGCACCGAAGCTGGTGCTCACGGTCGCTCACTGCGTGCAGCCTGGCGCGGACTACAAGATCGTCGATCGTGGCGCCGACGGTGTGCCGCAATTGCTGAACGTTCGCACTGTCGCGATCCATCCGAGCTTCAACATGCAGGCGATGCAGGCCCATCGCGCCACTGCCGATGTGGCACTGCTGCAGCTCGATATTCCACTCAAGGGAAAATCGACGGTCGCGGTCGGTGCGCCGAATATTCCAATCCAGGTCGGTAGCCGTTTCGTCATCGCCGGTATTGGCGTCACTGTGCGCGGCGACGGCAAGAGCGGCGGCACGACGCGCGTTGCCGGCCTTGTTGCCACGGGGCAGCCGGGCACGCTGCAAATTCGCCTGGTCGATCCCGTAACCAGCGGTGTTCGCGACGGAATTGGCGCCTGTACCGGCGATTCCGGCGGCCCCGTGTTCGAGGACAAGGCGAACGGCCCCGTGCTCGTCGGCGTCATCAGCTGGTCCACGGGACCGAACGGTGCCGCCGGCTGCGGCGGATTGACCGGTGTCACGCCTCTCACGCTCTATCGCGACTGGATCTTGCAGACCGCGCGGGGCTGGGGTGCGGCGCTGTGATTTGACCGCGAATTGATCTATGTCATTTTGTAGTGGACGCGCGATGGGTGACGATGCCTGTCGCGGAGGAAACGCGTCGTCCAATCAAGGACGGCCACAAAAACAAGCAAGGCATAGAAGCAACAATGAATGTCGCTGTTCGCAGTCACGCCACGGCCAAGCAGGCTTCTGAACATTTCGATGTGCTGATCGTCGGTGCCGGCATCTCCGGAATAGGCAGTGCCTATCACATCGAAAAGCAGCTTCCGGGCACGAGTTACGTCATCCTGGAAACGCAGGCGACGTTCGGCGGCACCTGGAGCACGCATCGCTATCCCGGCATCCGCTCGGACAGCGACCTCCACACCTTCGGCTACAGCTTCAAGCCCTGGGTGGGGCCGCCGATCGCAACCGCCGAGGAAATCCTCGCCTACATGAACGAGGTGATCGACGACAACGATATCGGCCGGCACATCCGCTACAAGCACAAGATCAATTCCGCGAGCTGGTCGACCGAGCAGAATCTCTGGACCATCGAGGCGGTAACGACCGATACCGGTGAAGCAAAGACCTTCACCGCGAATTTCCTCTGGATGTGCCAGGGCTATTATCGCCATTCCGAAGGCTATACGCCCGAGTGGAAGGGCGCCGATCGCTTCAAGGGCCGCATCGTCCATCCGCAGACCTGGCCTGACGATATCGATCTCGCCGGCAAGAAGGTGGTCGTGATCGGCTCGGGCGCGACGGCGGCGACGCTGGTGCCGAACATCGCGGACAAATGCGAGCATGTCACCATGCTGCAGCGTTCGCCGACCTATTTCCGTCTCGGCCGTAACGCCATCGAGATCGCGGAGGAGCTGCGCAGGCTCCAGGTCGACGAGGCCTGGATCCACGAGATCGTCCGTCGCAAGATATTGTTCGAGCAGGATGCGTTCACGAAGCTCTGCATCTCCAAGCCAGAGCAAGTGAAGAAAGAGCTGATCGGCCAGATCAGCGCGGTGCTCGGCCCGGACTACGACGTCGAGACGCATTTCACGCCGACCTACCGGCCGTGGCGGCAGCGCATCGCCTTCGTGCCGGATGCCGATCTGTTCAAGGGCATCGCCAGCGGCAAGGCTTCCGTCGTCACCGACGAAATCGAATGCTTCGTCGAAAACGGTATCGAGCTGAAGTCCGGCAAGCTGCTCGAGGCCGATGTCATCGTCACCGCGACCGGCTTCAATCTCTCGGCCCTCGGCGACATCGCCTTCGAGATCGACGGCAAGCCGCTCGCCTTCGGCGACACCGTCACCTATCGCGGCATGATGTTCACGGGCGTGCCGAACCTGGTCTGGGTGTTCGGATATTTTCGTGCCAGCTGGACGCTGCGTGTCGATCTCGTCGCGGATTTCGTCTGCCGTCTGCTCGGTCACATGAAGGCCAAAGGCGCGAAGAAGGTCGAGGTCAAGCTCCGCGCCGAAGACCACAACATGCCGATCCTGCCCTGGATCGATCCGGAGAACTTCAACCCGGGCTACATCATGCGCGACATGAACCTGCTGCCCAAGCGCGGCGACAAGCCGGAATGGCAGCACAGCCAGGATTACTGGACCGAAAAGGACGAGATCCCGAAGACGGATCTGGATGACAAGGCGTTCGTGTACGGGTGAGGAGGTTGTTCGTGTAAGGGGCGATAGCGGTCGCGACACCTTCCGCTGTCGTCCCGGGGCGCGAAGCGAACCCGGGACCCATACTCCCAGGGAGTGGTTATAGGGCGAGCGGGCAACTCCGAGTCTTCGCCAAATGTTTCCCTGTGGCTATGGATCCCGGATCTGCGCTCCGCTTCGCTGCGCTTGTCCGGGACGACACTGTTTGTTGGGCAGGTGGCGTCTCAGCTCATTCGCAGTACCGCTTACGAATTCCGCCGCGTCGCATTCGTCGCGATCGCTGCCGCCGCGGTCCGGTTCTCCACTCCGAGCTTGGCGTAGATCTGCTCCAGATGCTTGTCGACCGTGCGCGGGCTGAGGCCCAGAATCTGCGCGATGTCGCGGTTGTCACGCTGGACGGCACGGTCGGTGTCTCGCTGTATCCTGGCAGCACGGTGATGCGGCACTACTCGATCATGGAATTTTTCGGGACTGCCACCGGCAATTTTGCCGGCGTCGCCGCGCCAGGCGGCCTCATCGGCACGACCACCGTCGGATCGAACGAGGTCTTCCTCGATTTCACACTCGACTACGGGACGAAATACGCCCTCAACGTCAATCAGAAGAACGTTGCCGCGACGCTTCAGAATTTCTTCAACGCCAATGGCGTCCTGCAGGCCGGATTTGCAGGCCTCGGGCCCAACGGCCTGACTCAAGCCTCCGGCGAGTCCGGCACCGGTTCGCAGCAGACGACGTTCAACGCAATGAACCTGTTCATGAGCCTGTTGACCGACGTGTTCGGCTCCGGGCGCAGCGGCACGCCCGGTGCGACGCCTTACGCCGACGACACCAGCGCGAGTGCCTATGCCGCGACCGGCAAGAGCGCGCGCGGCAAGGATGCGCGCGATGCCTTTGCCTCGATCTACCGCAAGGCACCGGCTGCGACGTTCGAGCAACGCTGGGATGTGTGGGCGGCCAGCTATGGCGGCTCGCAGACCACCGACGGCAGTGCCGTGCTCGGTTCGAACAGCACCAGCAGCAACGTCTATGGCACGGCCGTCGGCCTCGACTACCGCTTCTCGCCGTCGACGATCGCCGGCTTCGCGCTGGCCGGCGGCGGCACCGGCTTCAACGTCAACGGGCTCGGCTGGGGCCGCTCCGACCTGTTCCAGGCCGGGGCCTTCGTGCGCCATACGGCGGGACCGGCCTATATCTCGGCCGCACTCGCCTATGGCTGGCAGGACGTCACGACCAACCGCATTGTCACGGCGGCCGGCACCGATCAGCTGCGCGCGCAGTTCAACGCCAACGCCCTCTCGGGCCGTGTCGAAGGCGGTTATCGCTATGCCACGCAGTGGATCGGCCTGACGCCCTATGCCGCGGCGCAGGCCACCTTGTTCAGCCTGCCGAGCTATTCGGAGTTCGCGGTGGTCGGCAGCAACACCTTCGCGCTCAACTACGCTGCCAAGGATGTCACCAGCACCCGCACCGAGCTCGGCCTGCGCGCGGACAGGTCGTTTGCCGCGGCCGGCGGCCTGATGACCCTGCGAGGCCGCCTCGCCTGGGCGCATGACTACAATCCCGATCGTACCGTCGGCGCAGTGTTCCAGACTTTGCCGGGCTCGGCCTTCGTCGTGAACGGTGCCGCGCAGGCGCGCGATTCCGCGCTGACCACGGCATCGGTGCAGATGAGCTGGATGAACGGCTGGTCTGCTGCGGCGACCTTCGAGGGCGAGTTCTCGAACGTCACCCGCTCCTACGCCGGCAAGGGCGTCGTCCGCTACGCGTGGTGAGGCCTTACTGCTTCTTTTGCGGAGGCTTGCGCGGTGGCCGCGGAGCGGCGGCGGGCGAGGGCGTCCCGCTCATCTTGTTGGCGGCCTCGCTGACATCGAGCAGCGAGCGGCGGGTGTCCTCGAGGAAGCTCGCCGATTTCTTCTTCATGGTGTCGGCAAGCTCGTGCAGCCCCTTGATCTTCTCGAACAGCTCGTCGGCCTTGCCGTCGGCGAAGCCGGGCATCACGCTCTCGATCTTGGTGACCGCCTTGTCGAATCCCGCGAAAGCGCTGTCGACCTTGGCCATGACGGAATCGATCTCGCCGCCCTTGCTCCTGAGATCGGCGGTGTAGCCCTCGAACGTGCGCAAGCCGTCCTTGATCGCAGGTGCGTTGCTGACGATGGTACGGTCGACACTGTGCAGGGTGTCGACGATGGATTCGACGTCGCTGAGATCGGCGGTGAGCACGGGAATGCCGTCCGAATCCAGCGGCACCGGCGGCGCGGAAGGCGCTCCGCCGATCAAGGAGACCGCGGCGACGCCGGTGAGCCCCTGGAACTCGATGCCGGCCACGGTGTCCTTGCGGATCGGCGCGGAGTTGTCGAGCATCACCAGCGCCACGACCTTGCGGGGATTGTCCAGCTTGATCGACAGGATCTGGCCCGCAAGCACGCCGTCGAAATTGACCGGACCGCCGCGGCGCAGGCCGCTGGCGGAACCGCCTTCGAACACCACGCGCAACTGGCTGCGGCTCTGGGCGGCACGCCATTTCTGCACGCCGAGCAGGCCGCCGAACGCCACGGCAATCACCGTCAGCGTCGCCGTTCCGATCACAAGATTGCTCGCGCGTGCCATCAGGTGCGATTCTACGGCCAAAGCCGGGAAGTTGGAAGAAGCCGCAATGTTAAAGAGGGCGGGTTAGCGAAGCGTAACCCGCCACTTCTTCCGCCGTACAATTGGTGGAATACGCTGAGCTAATCCACCCTGCGATACATCAGTGCTCAACCGCGCGTGTTGCTGCAGCGTTGTTCAGCACGATCAGGGCATCGACCGCGACGCCCGTTCTGGCATTGATCAGGAACGGGTTGATGTCGATCGAGGCGATCCGGTCGCCGGCATCGGCAATCAGGTTGGACAGGCCGACCAGCGCCTTGACCGCCGAGGCCTCGTGCAAGGCCGGCTTGCCCCGATAGCCACGCATCTTGATGCCGGCCTTGGTGCGGCCGATCAGGAGTCGTGCCTCGGCCTCGTCCAGCGGTGCGCCGGCGAGCGCGACGTCCTTCATCAGCTCGATGTCGATGCCGCCGGTGCCGAACAGCACCACCGGTCCCATCTCGGCGTCGAGCGAGGCGCCGACCACCAGTTCGAGATCGGCCTTGACCTGCTGCGCGATCAGGATGCCGTCGAGCTTCGGCTTGCCCTTCAATCGGTTCACCCGCGCGGTGATGTCGGTGAATGCCCTCTTCACCTCGGCCGCGCTGTTGAGGTTCAGCACCACGCCGCCGATATCGGATTTGTGCAGGATCTCGGCGCTGACGAGCTTTGCCACGACCGGAAAGCCGATCTGCTTGGCGATCTTCACGGCCTCCGCCGCCGTCTGCGCGATCGCTTCCTTCGAGATCGGAATGCCATAGGCCTTCAGCAGCTTCTTCGAGGCGACCTCGTCGAGCGCTGCGCCGCTGGCCGATTTCAGCGCCCTCTCCAGCACGGCCCGTGCGGCAGGCCTGGAACTCGAGACGATGTCGGGCACCTCCTTGCGCAGCTTCGCATAGTCGAGCAGTGACTTGATCGCTTTCACGGCGCGGTCCATGCCCTGCATGACGGCGAGATGAGGCAGGGATTTGCGTAGACCCTTGGTGAATTCAGTGAAACCGATCGACATCGCGCTGATGTAGATCACGGGTTTCGAGGCCCGGCTGGCCATCCCGTCGACGATGCGCAGATTGCGCTCACGCAGCTCGTGCGGCGCCTTCGGCAGCTCCGCGTCGATGATGACGATGTCGATCTCGGGATCGTCGATCATCAGCTCGATCGATTTCATGTAGACGGAGGGATCCACCACCGCGGCGAAACCGGCGTCGAGCGGGTTGCCGACGATGGAGCCCGGCCCGAGCATCTTTGCCAGTTCCGAGCTGACATGCGGGCTCAGCGGCGCAAAGTTCAAGCCCTCTGCATGGAAAGCGTCGATCAGCATGCCGCGCTTGCCGCCGGACAGCGTGACCGCGGCAAGCCGGCCGCCCTTGGGCACCGTTGCGTGGACGAAGCATTCGGTGGTCTCGATCAACTCGTCGAGTCCGCTCACGCGGATCACACCTTCCCTCGTTGCGATGGCGTCGAATGTCTCGATCGAGCCCGCAAGCGCGCCGGTATGGGCCATTGCGGCGGCACGGCCGCCTTCCGACGATCCGAGCTTGAGCGCGATCACGGGTTTGCTCGCGGCGCGGGCCGCCTTGCAGGCGTCGCGAAAGGCCTTGGTATTGCGCACGCCTTCGAGATAGACCACGATCACCCTGATGCTCGGGTCTTCGGCGAAATAGCGCATCAGGTCCGGCGTCTCGAGCCCGGCCTCGTTGCCGGTCGTCACCATGTAGCCGACGCCGACGCCGCGATCCTCCAGCGCCTGGCGGATCGCCATGACGATCGCGCCGGACTGCCCGGCGATCGCCACCGCGCCCTGCGCCATGGTGACGATGCGGTCGTCGATATTTGTGAAGAGCTTTTCGCCCGCGCTCAGATTGCCGAGGCAGTTCGGGCCGGTAACCGCGAGGCCCGTCTCGCGCACCGCGGCTTGCAGTTCGGCAGCGAGCTTCTGGCTCTCCTCATCCTGCAGCTCGCTGAAGCCCGAGGTGACGATGGTGGCCGAACGCGCGCCGGCCGCCGCAGCATCCCGGATCACCTGCACCGCAAAGCGCGCCGGCACCAGCACCAGCACGTGGTCGGGCTTTTCCGGGAGGCTCGCAAAGTCCTTGAAGCAGGGCACCCCCCAGATGGTCTCCCGCTTGGCGTTGACCGGATAGAGCCCGCCCTCGTAGCCGTACTTGACCAGATTGTTCCAGATGCGCTCGGCGTAGTTGCCGGGCTTGTCGGTCGCCCCCACCAGCACGATGTTGTGCGGGTGCAGCATGGCGTGGATGCCTTTGACGATGTCGCTGGCGTTTGGCGAGGGAGACCATGGACGGGGAGAGACGGACGCAGGCGCTTGGGCTTCCATGGCGCTTCCTCACCTATTGTTCTTGTTGCAGCGCGCTGCCATGCGCCGGCATCTGGCGGGATTGATCGTGACGAACCCCATGCCGCGTGGCGGAATGGTCGGGCTTCGCGAGAAAGGCTAGCATCACCAGACTTCTGGCGAAAGTGCGAACGGCGGGACGACGTGCTACGACTTCGTGACGCTCATTCTCTCATTGGTGATCATGCCGCTGCTCTCCGTCGTGGTGCCGACTCTCGATCGTCCCGACACGCTTCGTCACGCGCTGGCGACCATGGCGTGCCAGCCCATCGACGCGGATTGTGAGTTCATCGTCCAGAACAACGGCGGAAATCCCGAGATTGCGGAGATGGTCGCGGGCCTGAGGGACGCGCGCTTCAAGCACTTCGCCAGCGACACCGTACTCACGATGACAGACAATTGGGAGCGCGCGCTCGGCCATGCCGCGGGCGAATACGTCACCTTCATCGGCGACGATGACGGGCTGATGCCCTACGCCTGCACCACCGCGACGGACATTCTCGCGGGCGGCGCAATCGATCTGTTGAGCTGGCGTGCCTATAGCTATCACTGGCCGAATTATTACCATCCGGCTTTCCGCAACCGGCTGTTGGCGGAGATCGACCTCACCTCGTCTGCCAAACGTGTCTCGTCACGCCGCGAACTGGCGCGCATCTTCGCCTTTCAGGCGCACTATGCGTATCTGCCGATGATCTACAATTCGTTCGTCCGCCGCAGCGTCATCGAGCGAATGCGCGCGATCGGTGGCCGGTATTTCATCGGTCTGTCGCCGGACGTCGCCTCGGGCATCGCCAACGCAGCGCTGACCGACAGCTTTGTCCGCCTGTCGCGCCCGCTAGGCATGTCCGGTATTTCGAGGCACAGCACCGGCCATGCATTGTTCTTCGAGACGATGGATCTGCTCGAGACCGCGCGCGGTGAACGCGATTTCGGAGCCATCGACGGCGATCCCCGGCTTCCCGATCTCAACGCGCTCCAGCTCTTCATCGCCAGGGACATGCTCACCCTCAAACGTCTGCTGCTGGCGGATGACGATGGCGTGCGGCTCGATTACAGGGGGCTGGCACAGGCGCTTGCGATCGGCATCAACGATCGGCCGCAGCTCTATGATCGAACCGCGCGCACGATCGGCGAGCTCGCTCGTGCGCATGGCTTCGACGTCGCCGATATCATCATCCCTGCGCGCGGCGCGGAGCGCCCGCCGCCTGGCCGGGGCGTCCGCGTAACCGGGCCGAACCGTGTGGCTTATGAGCTGGACGGGTCTGTGCTTGGGCTGGCTTCGATCGCGGATGCGGTGCGCGTGATCGCGCAGTTCGTTCCGGATCAGGAGCCGTTCGATCCGGCCGCTCTCGAGGCTTCCGAATCCACGCCGATCCTGGGCGCGAGAGAGCTCGAATTCACGCGTGACGGGACCGGCGTCGCCGCGCTGATCGAGGGTTGGAGCGAGCCGGAGCAATGGGGCACCTGGTCAATCGCCAGGAATTGCGTGCTCCGCTTCGAGGTCCGTTCCGTCCCGTCACGTCCGATCGAGATTGTCCTGGCGTGTCGGGCGTTCGTGTCCGAGAAGAATCCGCAATTGCGGGTCGACTGCCGCGTCGGCGGCGGAGTGCCGCAGCCGCTGACATTCTCGACAGCCGCGTTCGCCGGATTGCGCAGGTTGAGGCTCGATCCGGCTGCCATCGGCGCCGACGGGACGCTGACCATCAGTCTGGCGCTCTCCGATCCTCGCTCGCCTGCCGATCTGGCTTTGAGCTCCGACGTGCGCCCGCTCGGCATCGGCCTTGAGCGGATCTGGCTCGACGATGGCGTCCCTGCCTCACGACTTCGCCGATCTGCGCCCGATCAGTAGCGCAGCAGGCTCAGCTTGTACGCGTAGTGGTAGGCCAGTTGCTTCGTGAGATAGGGAGCGATGGCGCGTCGGATCTGCATCTGCGACGGATCGAAGCCGAGAACGCGCCGACGCAGGATACCCATCTCCCTGACGCCGACTGCATAGGTTGCCGCTGTCT
Source organism: Bradyrhizobium betae (assembly GCF_008932115.1). Lineage (NCBI taxonomy): Bacteria > Pseudomonadati > Pseudomonadota > Alphaproteobacteria > Hyphomicrobiales > Nitrobacteraceae > Bradyrhizobium > Bradyrhizobium betae. The sequence continues at coordinate 2,819,689 of NZ_CP044543.1, read as the reverse complement.
TCTGTGCATCGTGGATGCGGAAGCAGGCGATAAATCGCGGCAGGCGCGCGAATTTGAATCCCGCCGCTTGCGCCCGCAGGATGAAGTCCCAGTCCATGGCGTAGTGGAAGCTCTCGTCGATCGGCCCGATCCTGTCCCACACGCGCTTGCGCCAGAACATCGTCTCCTGCGGAATGTAGTCGGCATATTGCAACGCGTTGCCGTCGTGCGGCGGCAGCACGGCGCGCCCGACTTCAAGCCCATCGCGATCGACGAAGACGCGATGGCCGTAGACGACGTCGACGTCGGGGTGCGACGTGAAGTAATTGGCGACATAGGCGAGTGTTCCTGGCAGGAGCATGTCGTCGCTGTTGAGGTAAGCCATGATCTCGCAGTCGACACCGGCGAATCCGAGATTGATGGCGCTCGACTGCCCCGCGTCCGGCTCGCTCTTCCAGCTGAAGCCCTCGCCGAAGCTCTTCAGGAGATCGAGCGTACCGTCGATCGAGGCGCCGTCCTGAACGTGATAATGCAGGTTCGGATAGCCCTGGCCCGTGACGCTCGCGATCGTGGCGCCGAGATATTGCGCATGATTGTAGCTCGGCGTGACCATCGCAATCCGCGGCGCATCGGCGGGGATTGCAGGCGCGGGTCCCAAGGTATTCAGGTTGAGGAGGCGGGGCGGATACTGCTCGAAGGTCCATAACGGCGGGCGCCGCCACAGGCTGCGTAGACTCGAGCGTCTTTGCCCGGCGGACATGAGGTCCAGATTTCTTTCCAGCAGCGCGACGCGGTTTTCGAGTTGTTCCAGACGCTGCCTGCACTCGTCGTCCATTACTGGTGGTCCTGAAAATTGTAGCGTCAAAACGTCAATCGCCCATCCATACAGGGCTACGGACGATGACGCCAGTCAGCGGTGCCATCGGCGCGGTTCGCTGGCTATTTGGCGCTGCTTCCGTCGATCTTCGATCCCGGCGGGTCGATTGGGAATGGCTATTCACCGGTTCCGATCAAGGTCGCGTGAAGGATGTAGCGCTCGGGGCCGGGCGTGACCGCGTCGAACGGCCAGCAGGTCGCGAGCACGAGTTCCACATCCTGCGTTACAGGATCGATGACAGACTCATCGAAGCGAACCACGGCGGAGGAATCCGCCCGATAGCGAAAGTGCTTGCCGTCACCGCGTGTGACATCGATCACGTCACCAATGGCAACATTCCGCAAGAAACGGAAATGCGTGTCGCGATGCGCAGCGTATACAGCAATGCCGCGCTCTCCGGCATCAACCGTTCGGTGGAGATGGCCGGGCCCGAAGGCGAGCGCCTGGCCGCTGGTGCCTTCCAGCACGATGGCGCTGGCGCCGATCCGCTTCACCTCGATCCGCGCGACCGGCCAGGTGTCGGCCCACGACCATGGCTTGACGGCCTCGCCGGTCGCAACGCTCCGGTCGAACGCGCGCTCGAGTAGCACCTGAGCGAGCCATGCCTTGGCATGAATATAGGCGCCGTCGCCGAACAGGAGGGTGCCGGTCAGTGCGAGAGCCAGGGGAGAGATGAAGCGAAACATTTTGGGCTCAGTGACAGCGAGATAAAAGGGCGCGCGCGGCCGTTGTTGCGGGACGGGCAGCCGCGCGCGCCAAGCAGAGGAGTTCGGGGGGCTCCTCTCTCAAGCGGCGTCAGTGAGCAAGGACTGACGACGGTTGAACACGAACAGGATCAGGGCGAGCATGATCAGGATCAGGCCTGCGATCATCTTCAGCTCGGCCGAGGTTGCGGTCTTGGGCAGGCGGATCGCATCGGGTGCGGCGGGTGCCGGCCGCCGGGCCGCCGGCTGGTTGCCTGCGTCGGCATGCCGCTCGCGCAACTGTGTCGGCGTCAAATGCGGCCGTTCGCCAAAGACCTTCTCGAAATCCCAGCCGGCCGGCAGGTTTATCGGCAATTCGCTGAGCTTGAGCGGTGCGCCTTCGGGACGGCTCGGCGTCTTGTCGACTGCGACCAGGCTGGTGAGCCGCGTGACGATCTGATGGTCGAGCGCGAGCGCCAGGATCGCCTTGTCGGAGTCGTCTGGCGTCATCTCGCGCAGGGAGCGCGCCACTTCGGCATCGCCGATCTTGCGCTTGGCCCAGAGCTTCGACAGGCCCTTGCCCTCGGCCGCGTTTTGCAGAGGCAGCGTCACCGACCACGGACGGTCGCCGACACGGCCCTTGATCTCGAGCGAGCCGGCGAGCTTGTCGAGCTTTGCCGCAAGCACCAGCGGCTCGTCGCGATAGACGTCGGGAATGATTCCCGGCGTCACGTCGGCCCTGGCTTCGGAGAATTTCGCGCTGAGGCCGGTCACTGCCGGGTTCTCCAGCTTGGCGAACAGGCCGCGCATGCGTTCCTCGACCTGCTCGACGGAACCGATATGAGTGAAGGCGCCACGGCCGAGCTCGGAAGCGCGCGTCATCAGATAGGTGTTGGGCGCGGACCCGATGCCGACCATGAACACGCGCGAGCGGCCGCGCATCGCCGTGATCGTTTCGAACAATTGCTGTTCGTTGCCGATCGCGCCGTCGGTCAGGAACACGACCTGGCGAACGGTGCTGGTGTCGCCGAGCTTGTCGGTCAGCGCGGCGCGCATTGCCGGCACCATCTCGGTGCCGCCGCGCGCCTGCAGGGCGCTGACGAACGATGTGGCTTCGTCGACATGCGCGGCGTCGGCCGGCACGGAGGTCGGGAACAGCATGTCCATCGTGTCGTCGAAGCGGATGACGTTGAAGCGGTCATTGGGTTGAAGCCGGGAGAGGGCGTAAGTCAGGCTGGCCTTGGCCTGCACGATCGACGTGCCGCCCATCGAGCCGGAATTGTCGATCACGAACACGACCTCGCGCGGCAGCGGCTTCTGTGTCGCCTGCTCGGCGCTGGGCGGGGTCACGAAGGCGAGCAAATAGTCGGCATCGCCGACCCGCTCGCGGAACAGGCCGACCGACGGCGCCTTCGCGGCGGCCGGCTTCCAGGTCAGCTCGAAATCGCGGTCGGCGGGCACGGCGCCATCGGCGAGCGTGACGATTCGCGTCGTGCTGTCCGGGCTCTCGACCTTGACGTTGTGGTGGTGGCTCCTGACTTCGCCCAGGGCAAAGCCGGCCTTCAGACGGACCGTGATGCTGGTCGGATTGACCGGCGCGTTCCTGGCGGGATCCAGCACGGGCGGCGAGATGCGGTCGCGGTCCGGCACCGGATCCGAATTGGTCGCGCCCCAGCCGGAGCCATCCTGGCGGAAGTCGACGCTCTGCACGATCGGTGACGGATTGTAGCGCGGCCCGACCCCCAGCGGCAGGCGCAGCGAATATTCGTTGCCGCTCTGATGCACGGGCTCCTGGTACTCGATCTGCACCAGCACGGTCTCGCCGGGGCCGATATTGGCGACCGAATTGGTGAAGATGTTCGGACGCTCCTGCTCGGTGAGCGTCGCCTTCTGGCCGGCACGGCGCGCCTGCTCGTAGATCACGCGGGCCTGCTGCCGCTCCTTGATGTCGCCGACGATGACGCGGTCGCCGACCACCATCTTCAGCGTATCGACGGCGCCGTTGGCTGCCAGCGGATAGACATAGGTCGCCTCGACCCAGTCCTTGGTCGGGTTGCGGAAGATCTGGGTGACCCGGGCACGCAAGGTCGGGCCTGATACCGTGATGTCGACGTCGACGCCGAGCCGGATCGCCTCGATGGTGGCGCCGTCGTCCTTCAGCAGCAGGGATCCGGATTTGGCATCGCCGGGCTGCAGCAGGCTGGCCTGCTCCGTCGTTGCCGACCAACCCGGCTCGAAGCTCACCAGCAGCGCCACGAAGGCGACCAGCATTACCGCGATGCCCTGCACGAGAAGAAACAATCCGAGCTTGATCAGCCGGCCCAGCATGGGGTGTTCGTCGCTGTCGGCTGCGTCGTAGGTGTCCATTTGACCTGCTCCCGAAGGATGTGTGGTGGGGTCAGCTTCCGCCGGGAGGGGAGACTTCGCGAGCAGAACGATCGGCAATGTTCCGCCGCGGGCGGCCCGGCTGGCCCGCGTCGAGGCGGCCATGTGCGGTTTTGTGCCGGTCTGTCCGCCCTGCTACACTGGTGCTTCCAAGGCAGGGCCACGATGCAGACGCAGGATAAATTCACCGACAAGCAGTTGTCGGACGAGCAGAGCCGCGAGATCGCGGAGACCATTCGCGAGGAGCTCGCCCGGCGCCGGATCTCCCGGCAGGCGCTGGCCGAGCAGGCCAAGCTCAGCCTGTCGACGCTGGAGAAGGTGCTTGGCGGCCGCCGGCCATTCACGCTGGCGACGACCGTGCGGCTGGAGCAGGCACTTGGCGTGTCCTTGCGAAAAAGTGCCGTCGTGGTGACGCCTCCGGCCGCAAGCGATGTCGCGCCCGACAGCCTCGGTTCCTATGCGCATCGCGCCGTGACCTGGCTCGAGGACGTCTACATCACGCTGCGGCCGTCGTTCGGCGACAAGGACGCGATCTTCGCCTACCGCACCGAAATCGTCTGGGAGCCGAAGGTCTCTGCACTGGTGTTCCGCGAGGGCGAGCGGACCGATGCGGCCTATGAGCACACCGGCGAGGTCGCTGTGCCGCACCAGTCCGGCTTCATCTATCTTGTCATCATCAAGCACGGCCAGCATCGCGTGATCACGGTGTCGCGGCCGACGGTGGCCGGCGAGATGTACGGCATCATCTCGACTCTCCGGGCCGGCCCCGGTTCGCAACTGACGCCGATCGCAGCACCGATCGCCTACGTGCCCGCAAGAAATATTTCCAATCCGTCCGTGGGACGGGTCACATCCGACCACGCAAACTACAAATTATATCGGGATCACCTTCGCCGCACGGTCGACGAATCGTTTGCTCTGTTTCTGCCCGCCTAGACCCTGCGCATGAGTCGGCGACGTGCGCGATCATGTTGAGGAGTGAGATCCGGCGTGAGTCCCGACCAGCCCGTGTTCTCCGTCATCATCCCGCTCGAATATCATCGCGGGCAGTGGGAGCAATCCTGGCTCGGCTGGGTGTCGCAGACCGCTGAGAAATCTCTCTACGAAATCATCCTGGTCGTGCCGCCCGACTTCACGGCGCGCGACGAGCTGAGGGCGCTCGCCGGCGACCGGGCGCGCCTGGAATTCACGGCATCGGAGCACGACATCGGGCTCTGCGCATTCGGCGCAACCAAGGCTCGCGGCAGCTATCTGTTCTTCACGGAATCGCACTGTCGGCCGGAGCCGGATGTAATCGAGCTCTGCATCCGCGCGATCGACGAGCATCCCGATTGGGTCGGGTTCTCCTGCAGATCGGTGCCGATCTGCCACAACCGTCTGTCTGAGGCGGAGGCCGCGATATACCAGGCCGACATAGAGTTCGGCATGAAGGTGCACCCATGGCGCAAGGTCCTGGATCAATGTTTCGTGACGCGGCGCGACGTATATGAGGAATGCGGCGGCCTGCGCGAGGAGCTCGGCCATTTTGCCGAATGGGTGCTCGCCGCCGCATATTACGCCAGAGGCCATGCGATCGGCTATCTCGAAGAAGCGCGCTTCCATCACTACTACATCGGCGAGATCGGCGAGTTGAAGAAATTCACGCTCGATTTCGTTGAAGGTGAGATCCGCTATCTCAGCGAGGGCCGCCGCGATCCCGGCGGCGAGCTGCTCGACATCCCGGCCGAATGGAGCGCGTGGTACGAAGATGACGCAGCGCTCGCCCGCAATGCGCTGAACGCGCTGGTCCGCTACAGCCTCACGGGCCGGGGCTGGAAGCGACCTGACGAAAAGCTGCGTGCCTTCTGGCGCTGGGCCACGACGGCACTGTTCGGCGACCTCGGCGCGCGTATGGCGGCGTGGCTAGCTGTCTCGCATGCGCGCACGGTTCTGAGCGGGCTTGCGGTGTTCGGATCCCCCGCAGCCATTGCGCGGTGGCTGAGGTGCTATATCGGAGCGCTGATCCACCAGCAAAGGCTCGATTGCATCCGTCGCCTTCGCTCGTATTCAAGGTCACCGGCGAAATTGATCGGCGACAGCGTCCTCGGGCAGCTTGGATTCCACGGAATGGAGTCCTGGGCTGGCTACAGATTTTGCTGGAGTGAGCCGGAGGCTGCGGTCCGCATCAAAGGCGCTCCCGGTCGCAATATTGCCCGCATCCAAAGCCCCGGACTCCGCGCGCCGCTGGACAAGATCGGTGTGCATTTCTACCTCGACGGCGCGAACGTCGCCTCTTCGGCGGTCACAATCGACCGCGAGAGCTATACGCTGAGCCTCGATCTGCCGGCCTCAGGTGTCGCAATTCTTGCATGGGCGTGCCCCGTATTCAGAGGTGCCGGTGATTCACGCCGCCTCGGGCTCGCCGTGGCAGCAATCGAGCTCCGAGCCGCCTGACAGCCTTCCGGCCGCTCCGCATTCAGGCATGCGATTGTTCAAAGCAAGTTGAGCCGTTCGAGCGCAAAGCCGAGCTGTCGGGCGTCGGGCGACGATGGGTTAAGCTGTTGCGGACGTCCCATGATCGGACAATGGTACGCGAATGATGCGCGATGGGTGTCTGCTGTCCATGCTTCGACGGGGACCTCGCTTTCGAGCAGGAAGCCGCCTTTGTCTGTGCGTCGGCGCAATGTGAGCCTACGGCTGTTGAGCGAGATACTGAGCTGTTTCAGCGCATCCTCGTTGAAGACATGGGAGAGTCGGCATTGAAACCGGGATGGGCTTGCAGTCGCACTTCGCAGGTTCAATGTCGCGATCGACCCGGAATTCCAGCACAGCCACCGCCCTCATGACGCTCCCGCTCATGCCAACCCGACCCATGCAGCGGCTGGTCCGGGGTGAAGCCATCGGTTGGGATCGAAGCCGCAAGTTCCGGAACCGGTTCGCTGGCAGACGCGCCAAGCTTCTGTTCGAACAATCGGCGTGCCCCATCGTAGAGCTGCAAATCGAGCTCGTTCCACGACCGCAAGACCTCGAGCGAATCCGGATCGATTACCGCCTCGCCTGATCGCGGCGTTCGGTTGAGGTGCTGCAGCGGACCGAGCGCGCCCCAGCCCATCATCCGTCCGAGCAACTGCAGCGTATCCGCCTGCCGCTCCAGGATGCCCGCCAGATCGATGTCGGCGAGATGTCGTTGTGCCACACTGAGCAGGCGCGGATCATCGTCGCGCAGATGTTGGCACGTGGCGCCGGCCAGCTGCCTCGTCTGCACATTTGCAAGCCAGTAGCGCGCCAGCGTCGCCTCCTCGGCCAGAAAGCGTGCTGCGCCGAGCTGGCGCGCGCGATCCTGGAACCGGCGCCGAGCCTGGTATTCCTCGGTGCTGAGCTCCATGGCGAGTGTACGAAAGAACGCCTCGCTGTGGCTTTGGAAGAAATCATAGGCCGAGGTGCAACGTGCCATCGGCTCGCGCAGAACCGTGAAGATCGTCGGCCGCACCCTGAAGCGTTCGGCATAGTCAAAGCCGACATGACCGGTGACGAAGTGCGCATCGCCCGGCTGTTGTCGACCGCTGAGCGAATGGGCCTGAAACAGGACCCGGTCGGCGGGAAAGCGGTTTGCGAGCAAGCCGCGCAGCGAAACGCCCGCGGTCTTGCGAATGTGCAGAAAGAAAAGCGGCGGAGCGCCCGCCGCATCGATCGCGGCGGGAGCCGTCTCCGTCAGGGACGGCTCCCGATCGTCTGTGCGGGGCATCGCGTCGGGTCAGCCGCCCGTTTCGGCGCTGATGATGTCGCCGAACAGGTCCCACTTGCCGCCCTTGAACTGCATCATCTTGAGCTGCTCGATCGGGGCGAAGTCGCCGGAGCCGGTATTGATCTTGATGCCGGGGATCAGCGTGTCGGGTGCGAAATCCTTCAGGCTCGCGGCCTGCTTCATCACGTTCTCCCGGGTCAGATCGTCGCCGCACTGCTTCAATGTCTGTACCAGAGTCTGCGCGGCGGCATAGCCGTAGACCAGGTTGGTGTCGGTGATATCGGCGCCCGGCATGTATTTGTTCACGAAGGCCAGGAACTTCTTCATGCCGTCGTCGTCCTTCCATTGCGGGTCGGCGGCGTCCTTCAGGTAGCCCGCCGACAGCACGCCCTCGGAGGCCTGCAGGCCGGCCGGCTGCATCACCGCGCCGATCGAGATCGAGACGTCGGTCATCACTTGCATCGGCTTCCATTCGAGTTCGGCGATCTTCTTGATCGCCTGTGCCGCGAATTTTGGCGTCGCGATGTTGACGAAGACATTCGCGCCGGTGCCCTTCAGCTTGACGATGTGGGAATCGATCGAAGGCTCGGTGGTCTCATAGCTCTCTTCCGCGACGATCAGCGAGGACGCCTTCTCGCCGAAGATCTCCTTGATGCCGGCGACGTAGTCCTTGCCGAAATCATCATTGGCATAGAAGATCGCGACCTTGGCATCGGGCTTTGCCTTCATGATGTATTTCGCGAAGATCCGCGCCTCGACCCGGTAGCTGGGCTGGAAGCCCATGGTCCACGGGAAGGCTTTCGGATCGTTCCACTTGCTGGCGCCGGTGGCGAGGAAGAGCTGCGGCACCTTCTTGGCGTTGTGATATTTCTGCACGGCGGTCTGGGTCGGCGTGCCCAGCGCGTTGAAGACGAGAAAGACTTCGTCGCTCTCGATCAGCTTGCGGACCTGCTCCACGGTCTTCGGCGGCGAGTAGCCGTCGTCGTAGGAGATGAAATTGATCTTGCGGCCGTTGATGCCGCCTTGGTCGTTGATCATCTTGAAATAGGCGTCTTCGGTCTTGCCGATGATGCCGTAGGCGGAAGCGGGGCCGGAATAGGCCTCGACATTGCCGATCTTGATCTCGGTGTCGCTGGCGCCGGTGTCGTATTTCTTCTGCGCGTAAGCGCCCTGGGCCGTGAGCAACGTCAGCGCGGCTGCCGCGGCAAGCAGGGAGAGTTTCTTGTTCATGAAAATTCCTTGGGGTTTCTTCTGGGTTGGAGCAGGCACGTCGAAAAAGAAAAGCGCCCGAAAGGGGCGCTTTGATCAGGCGTTGGCGACTTTCCTGTCGACTTCCGAGGCGACCGAAAAGTCCTTGCGCAAGGTCGGCTTGTGGATCTTGCCGGTCGCGTTGCGCGGCAGCGCATCGACAAAGCGAACCTGCCGCGGACATTTGAACCGCGCCAGATTCGCCGCGCAATGCGTGAAAACATCGGCTTCGGTCAGCCGCTGACCGGGCTTGACCGCGACGATGGCGAGGCCGACCTCGCCCCATTGCGGGTCGGGAATGCCGATCACGGCGGCTTCCGCGATCGCATTGAGCTGATGCAGGACGTTCTCGACCTCAGCCGGATAGACGTTTTCGCCGCCGGAGATGTACATGTCCTTCCAGCGGTCGACGATGTAGTAGAAGCCTTCCTCGTCGATGCGGGTCGCGTCGCCGGTGTGCAGCCAGCCGTCGGTGAACGACGTCTTGTTCGCTTCGGGCCTGTTCCAGTAGCCGGGCGTGATGTTCGGCCCCTTCACCCAGAGCTCCCCGAGTTCGCCGACATCGGCGTCGCCGCCGTCGGGGCGGACGATCCGCACCTCCGTGTGCAGCACCGGCTTGCCGGCGGAGCCGGCTTTCCGCGCTGCGTCCTCGCGGTCGAGCACCAGCACGGCAGGCGACGTCTCGGTCATGCCGTAGCCTTGCTGAAGCGCGACGCCGCGCGCCTCCCAGACTTTCAGCAGCGGCACCGGCATCGGCGCGCCGCCGACACCGCCGACGATCAGCCGGCCGAGGTCGGTGGTCGCGAAGGCCGGATGCTGTGCCATGAACTGGTAGATCGCGGGCACGCCGAAGAACACGTTGATGCCCTGTGCGGGATCGCTGATCAGGCCGAGCGCGACACCGGGATCGAAGGCACGCATGATTTGCACGGTGCCGCCAGCATGCAGCACCGGATTGGTGTAGCAATTCAGCCCGCCGGTGTGGAACAGCGGCAGCACGGTGAGCAGCACCGAGGCCGGCCCGATGCAGGCGGGGCCGCCGAGATTGACGCAGTTCCAGAACGTCATGCCATGGGTGATGGTCGCGCCCTTCGGATGCCCCGTGGTGCCCGACGTGTACATGATGGTCGAGACGTCATCGAGCGTGACCTCTTCGGCACGGGCGAGAGGTTTGGCGGCTGCGATGCCGGCCTCATAGGCGCCGTCGGGGCCGAGCAGCAGGCTGGTCGCGACGTTGCAGAGCTTTGCAACGCTCAGGGCGGTGTCGGCGAGATCGGTGTCGTGGATCATCACCTTCGGCGCGCAGTCGGCGGTGATGAACTGGAGCTCGGGAACGGTGAGGCGGGTGTTGAGCGGCACGAAGATCGCGCCGAGACGCCCGCAGGCGAACTGCACCTCCAGCGTATCGGTCGTGTTCAGTGCCAGCACCGCGACCCGGTCGCCGCGCGAGACCTTGAGCGTATCGCGGAGGAAGCCAGCCAGGCGCGCGACACGCGCATCGAGCTGCGAATAGGTGAAGCGGCGCTCGCTGGCGAGGTCGATGACCGCGACCTTGTCAGGTGTGCGGCGGCCATGATGGGCGATCCAGTCGTAGTAACGAACGGCCACGAATTCCTCCTCGGCGGTCTGGTGCCGCCTGCATTCTTGTTGTCATGCACCATGCCCGGCATGGCCCTGGGGGACCAGCCGGAGTTTTGTGCAGCACGTCTTCTTTTGATTTGGAGTTGGCCTGCGGGGGACGAAAATCGTCTTGCGTTGAGTTGCTAGTGCGATGGCCAGGCTCCAAACGGCTCTGTGGGTCAGCCACTCGGCGCAAGTGAACCGCAATTGTTCCGGCCATGGTGGACGGGACGAATCCGCCAGCGAGGCGAGTGCGATGAAGAGCCCGTTCTATACCGCCGAGCACGACGCCTTCCGCGACGTGATGCGGCGCTTCGTCGACAAGGAGATCACGCCGTTCGCCCATGAGTGGGACGAGGCCGGCGAGTTTCCCCGCGTGCTCTATCGCAAGGCGGCCGAGATCGGGCTGTTGGGGCTCGGATTTCCGGAGGAATATGGCGGGATCGCCGCCGACCAGTTCATGAAGATCGTCGCGAGCCAGGAATTGGCGCGCGCCGGGGCCGGCGGTGTCAGCGCCAGCCTGATGAGCCACACCATCGGCTCGCCGCCGATCGCGCGGGCGGCGCGCCCGGAGGTGAAGGCACGCGTGCTGCCGCAGGTGCTTTCGGGCGAGAAGATCTCCGCGCTCGCGATCACCGAGCCGGGCGGCGGTTCTGATGTCGCGGGGCTCCGCACCAAGGCCCGGCGTGACGGCAATCACTACGTCGTGAGCGGGGAAAAAACCTTCATCACCTCCGGCGTGCGCGCCGATTATCTGACCGTCGCGGTGCGGACCGGCGGCGAGGGCGCCGGCGGCGTCAGCCTGCTCCTGATCGAGGGCGACACCCCCGGCCTGTCGCGCATCAAGCTGAAGAAGATGGGCTGGTGGGCTTCCGACACCGCGACGCTGCATTTCGACGAATGCCGCGTGCCGGCCGAAAATCTGATCGGCGAGGAGGGCCAGGGCTTCAAGATCATCATGCAGAACTTCAACAGCGAGCGCATGGGCATGGCGGCGGGCTGCACAGCCTTCGCGCGGGTCTGCCTCGATGAGGCGATCGGCTACGCCAAGGAGCGCAAGACATTCGGCAAGCCGCTCGCCCAGCATCAGGTCATCCGCCACAAGATCGTCGACATGGCGCAGAAAGTTGCCGCGTCGCAGGCCATGCTGGAGATGCTGGCCTGGCGGCTGGAGCAGGGCGAGAGCCCGGTCGCGGAAATCTGCATGATGAAGAACCAGGCGACGCAGACCATGGCGTTCTGCGCCTCGGAAGCGGTGCAGATCTTTGGCGGCGCCGGCTTCATGCGCGGCATCAAGGCCGAGCGCATCTACCGCGAGGTCAAGGTCAACGCCATCGGCGGCGGCACCGAGGAGATCATGAAGGATCTGGCCAGCCGGCAGATGGGGTTGTGATAGCCGCCGTCATTCCGGGGCGACGCGGAGCGTCGAGCCCGGAATCCATCGGGCTGCACGCACTGTAGAGGAATGGATTCCGGGTTCGCGCTTCGCGCGCCCCGGAATGACAAAGGGGAAAGAATGCTATTCACCGCCGACCACGACGACATCCGCCGAAGCTTGCAAAAATTCATCGCCGCCGAGATCAATCCTCATGTCGATGATTGGGAGAAGGCCGACATCTTCCCGGCGCACGAGCTGTTCAAGAAGATGGGCAGTCTCGGCTTCCTCGGACTGAACAAGCCGGTCGAGTTCGGCGGCTCGGGCCTCGACTATTCCTACGCGCTGATGATGGCGGAGGAGCTCGGCGCCATCACCTGCGGCGGCGTGCCGATGGCGATCGGGGTGCAGACCGACATGGCGACGCCGGCGCTGGCGCGGTTCGGTTCGGACGAGGTCCGGCGCGAGTTCCTGGCGCCCTCGATTGCGGGCGATTTCGTCGCCTGCATCGGCGTCTCCGAGCCCGGCGCAGGCTCGGACGTCGCTTCGATCAAGACCAATGCGCGCTCGGATGGCGATGATTACGTCATCAGCGGCGGCAAGATGTGGATCACCAACGGCACCCAGGCCGACTGGATCTGCCTGCTCGCCAACACCGGCGACGGGCCCGTTCACCGCAACAAGTCGCTGATCTGCGTGCCGATGAAGAGCAAGGGCGTCAACGTCGCGCGAAAGCTCGACAAGATGGGGATGCGCTCCTCCGACACCGCGCAGATCTTCTTCGACGATGTCCGTGTGCCCAAGCGCAACCGGATCGGCGAGGAGGGCAAGGGTTTTACCTACCAGATGATCCAGTTCCAGGAGGAACGGCTCTGGGGCGCGGCCGCCTGCCTGAAGTCGCATGAATACATCATCGACCAGACCATCGAATACACCCGCAACCGCAAGGCGTTCGGCCAGAGCATTCTCGACAACCAGGTCGTGCACTTCAAGCTTGCGGAGATGCAGACCGAGGTCGAGCTGCTGCGCGCGCTGATCTATCGCGCCGCCGAGCAGCTGGTGGCGGGCGAGGACGTCACGAAACTTGCGACCATGGCCAAGCTGAAGGCCGGCCGGCTCGGTCGCGAACTCACTGACGCCTGCTTGCAATATTGGGGTGGAATGGGCTTTACCAACGAGACGCCGGTCAGCCGTGCCTATCGCGACAGCCGCCTGACCTCGATCGGCGGCGGCGCCGACGAGGTCATGCTGATGGTTCTGTGCAAGATGATGGGCACGCTGCCGGGCAGCAAGGGGAACGCCTGATGATCACGCTCTATCACTGCGACGCCGCGCGCTCGTTCCGTCCGCTCTGGATGCTGGAAGAGATGGGGCTTGCTTACGAATTGAAGATGCTGCCGTTCCCGCCGCGCGTTTTCGCCAAGGAGTATCTCGCGCTCAATCCGCTGGGCACGATTCCGTTCATGGTCGACGGCGAGACCAAGATGACGGAGTCCTCCGGCATCTGCCACTATCTCGGTATCAAGCATGGGCCGACGCCGCTGATGGTCGGTCCCGAGGATCCCGCCTATGGCGCCTTCCTGAACTGGATGTACTTCAGCGACGCCACGTTAACCTTCCCGCAAACGCTGGTGCTCCGGTACACCCAGCTCGAGCCGGAGGAGCGCCGCAATCCGCAAGTCGCCGGCGATTATGCAAAATGGTTCTTGGGGAGGCTGCGCGCCGTCGAGGCAGCGACCGCGAATGCTGAAACCTTGTGCGCCGGCCGCTTCACCGCCGCCGACATCGTGATCGGCTACGCACTCCGCCTCGCCGATAACATTGGCCTGGCGAAGGACTTTGGGCCAAATGTCGCAGCCTATTGGGCACGATTGCAGCAGCGGGATGGCTTCAAGCGCGCGGTTGCTGCGGAGCAAAAGGCCGGCGCCGAACAGAATGTTGCGCCGCGGGTGCGGGCGTAGCTTCGTCGGTTGATGAAGCTGCCGCTTACCAGTTCCGGTTTCGTCCTCTGGACGTCCCGGAATGATGATGTTTTGCGCTCCATGACAGCGCTATCCCGTCGTGACAGCGCCCAAATTTCCGCTAAGGTGACCCCCGTCCGCAGCGGCCACAGAGCCGCGCGAGGAGGATCCCAATGGAAGATATCGGTCGCGAATCCGACCATCTGATGCTGATCACACCCGAGCGGGTCTTCTATGCCGGTCTGCTCGGCCGCCCTCGCAAGCGGACCCCCGGCTGCTGCCACGTCTATGTGGCCGTGAAGGGCAACCTGCATCTGACGATCGACGACGCCCCCGCTACCGGTGAGCTGTTCGTCACCCTGCCGAATCAGCGGCATTCCATTGCCAGCGACTACCGCACTGCAATCAGCGTGACGCTCGAGCCGGAGAGCATGCCCGATGGCGTGATCGAGGCCTTGGCCCAGCGGCTGACGGGACCCGACAGGGCGCTCTACGCCCGCAAGATCCTCGCCGCCTACGCGCTGCTGCGCCAGCGCCGCTATGGCGATATCACCACCGCCGAATTCGACGAGATGTGCTTTGGTGAGGCGCTGCCGCGCCGTGTGCTCGACCCGCGCGTGATGCGCGCCGTCGCCCGCATCGGCCGCTTCACGGGCGAGCCGGTGACCGCGGATACATGTGCCGCGGACGCGGGTCTCTCCGCCTCGCGCTTCCTGCACCTGTTCAAGGAGGAGACCGGCATCTCCTTCCGTTCCTTCCGCGCCTGGAAGCGCGCGCGGCATCTGCTGCACTTCGCCAACCAGGACCTCAACCTCGCCCATCTCGCGCAGGACATCGGCTATCCCGACTCGACCCACTTCAGCCATTCGATCCGCCGCTTCTACGGACTCAAGCCGCGCGCGATCTTCGTCGGCTCGCGCGACCTTGCGATCTATCGCAGCACCGAGACGGTGAGGCTGGCAGAGGCGAGTTAGCGCCGGTCTTGTGGGGTGGATTAGCCGAAGGCGTAATCCACCACGCCTGCTTCCGCGGTGAGAGACTTCGGTGGGTTACGACTTCGGCTCACCCACCCTACAACTCGCCCTTTTCCAGCTTCTCCGCGCAAGAAGCCGCATGCCGCGCGTCACATGATCGCAAGCGTTGAATTCTCAACGTGCGAGACATTAGTGGCATGAGCGACAAGGCCGTCATCACCTGCGCGCTGAACGGCGTGCTCACCGACCCGAAGCAGCACAACGTTCCCGTCACGCCCGAGCAGATGGCGCGCGAGGCAAAGGCTGCGTTCGACGCCGGCGCCAGCGTCATGCACATCCATCTGCGCCAGCAGGCGCCGGGCAAGGGGCATCTGCCGTCCTGGGAGGTCAGTGTCAGCAGGGAGATCCAGCAGGCGATCCGCGAAGCCTGCCCCGGCGTGATCATCAACCACACCTCGGGCGTATCAGGACCGAACTACAGCGGCGCGCTGGATTGTATCCGCGAGACCAAGCCTGAAATTGCCGCCTGCAACGCCGGCTCGCTGAATTATCTGAAGGTGAAGGCGGACAACACCTGGGCCTGGCCGCCGATGATGTTCGACAACGCGGTCGAGAAGGTGAAGGACTATCTCGATGTCATGAACGCGGTCGGCACCGTCCCGGAGTTCGAATGCTTCGATGTCGGCATCGTTCGCTGCGTCGGCATGTACCATCAGGTCGGCATGTACAGGGGCCCGCTCGAATACAACTTCGTGATGGGCGTGGCGTCCGGCATGCCGTCCGATCCCGATCTGCTGCCGATCCTGATCAAGCTGAAGCGCCCCGAGGCGCATTTTCAGGTCACCGCGATCGGGCGCGAAGAGATCTGGCCGCTGCACGAGCGCTGCGCCGAGCTCGGCGGCCATCTGCGCACCGGGCTCGAGGACGCCTTCTATCTCGCCGACGGAAAGAAGGTGACGTCGAACGGCCAGCTGATCGAGGCCATCGCCGCCTGCGCCCGCCGTGCCGGCCGCGACATCGCGAGCCCCGCCGAGGCACGGAAGATCTTTGGGACGAACAGGTAGTCACACACTCCGTCATTCCGGGATGGCCCGAAGGGCCAGGCCCGGAATCCATACTCCCGATCGTGGTTATGGATTCCGGGCTCGCGCTACGCGCGCCCCGGAATGACGGGCAGGAGTTTTGATGTCCATTCTCGAAAACACCATTTCCCCCGGCAGTGCCGCCTACCGCGCCAACCACGACGGCATGCTCGGCCTGATCGACCGCATGCGCGCTCTGGAAGAGCGCACGCGCGCCGCATCCGCCGCAGCCAAGGACCGTTTCCACAAGCGCGGGCAATTGCTGCCGCGCGAGCGCGTCGCGCTGGTGCTCGATCCCGGCGCGCCCTTCATCGAGCTGTCGACGCTCGCCGGCTACATGTTCGACGTGCCGGATGCGAACAAGAGCGTGCCGGGCGGCGGCGTCATCGCTGGCATCGGCTTCGTCTCGGGCATTCGCTGCATGGTCAGTGCCAACGATGCCGGCATCGATGCCGGCGCGCTGCAGCCTTACGGCCTCGACAAGACGATCCGCGTGCAGGAGCTCGCGCTCGAGAACAAGCTGCCCTACGTCCAGCTGGTCGAAAGCGCCGGCGCCAATTTGTTGCGCTACCGCGTCGAGGATTTCGTTCGGGGCGGCAACATCTTTCGCAATCTCGCACGGCTTTCGGCGGCGGGGCTTCCAGTCGTCACAGTTACCCACGGTTCGTCCACCGCAGGCGGCGCCTACCAGACGGGCTTGTCGGACTATATCGTCATGGTCCGCGGCCGCACCCGCGCCTTTCTTGCCGGGCCGCCGCTGCTGAAAGCCGCGACTGGTGAAATCGCGACCGAGGAAGAGCTCGGCGGCGCCGAGATGCACACGCAGGTGTCCGGCCTCGGCGACTACCTCGCCGAGGACGACCGCGACGCGCTGCGCATCGCGCGCGAGATCATGGCGGCGCTGGAATGGGAGCGGCCGGGCAGGGCGGATCCGCAGTTTAAGCCGCCGCGCTACGACCAGGACGAATTGCTCGGCATCATGCCGATGGACCACAAGCGCCCCGTCGATATGAAGCAGGTGATCGCGCGTATCATCGACGATTCCGATTTCACCGAGATGGCACCGAATTACGGTCCTGCCACCGTCTGCGGTCATGCCCGCATCGAGGGGCAAGCGATCGGCATCATCACCAATAACGGCCCGCTCGATCCTGCCGGCGCCAACAAGGCGACGCATTTCATCCAGGCTTGCTGCCAGACCCGCACGCCGATCCTCTATCTCAACAACACCACCGGCTACATGGTCGGCAAGGCTTATGAAGAAGCCGGCATGATCAAGCACGGCTCGAAGATGATCCAGGCGGTGACGTCGGCGACGGTGCCGCAGATCACGATCTATTGCGGCGCCTCGTTCGGCGCCGGCAATTACGGCATGTGCGGCCGCGGCTTCCATCCGCGCTTCTGCTTCTCATGGCCGAACGCCAGGACCGCGGTGATGGGCGGCGAGCAGGCCGCCGAGACCATGGCGATCGTGACCGAGGCCGCCGCAGCCCGCCGCGGCAAGCCGGTGGAGAAGGATCAGTTGGAGGCCATGAAGGCGCAGATCATCGGCGTGTTCGACGGCCAGATGGACGTGTTCTCGACCAGCGCGCGCGTGCTCGACGACGGCGTCATCGATCCGCGCGACACCCGCGCGGTGCTGTCCGAAGTGCTTGCGATCTGCCGCGAGGGCGATGCACGCACGCCTCAACGCATGCAGTTCTCGGTGGCCCGCCCATGAGGAACGGATCAGTGCAGCACCGGCCGTTCTTAAAGATTCTGATTGCCAATCGCGGCGAGATCGCGCTCCGCGTGATGCGGAGCGCGCGGCGGCTCGGCCTTGGCGTCGTCGCGGTCTATTCGGACGCCGATCGCGATGCGCTCCATGTGCGGCAGGCCGACCAGGCCGTGCGCATCGGCGAAGCCTTGCCCGCTCAATCCTATCTCAACATCCCCGCCATCATTGCCGCCGCCAAAGCCAGCGGTGCGGATGCGGTGCATCCGGGCTACGGCTTCCTCGCCGAGAACGAGGATTTTGCACAGGCCTGCAAGGATGCCGGCCTCGTCTTCATCGGCCCGTCGCCGCAGGCGATTTTGGCGATGGGCAACAAGGCCGGCGCCAAGGAGATCATGAAGAAGGCCGGCGTACCTATCGTGCCCGGCTATCAAGGCGCCGACCAGGGCGACGAGGTCATGCTCGCGGAGGCCAGGAAGATCGGCTTCCCCGTCATGATCAAGGCGGTCGCCGGCGGCGGTGGCCGTGGCATGCGGCTCGTCACCGATGCGACCTCCTTCCCGGATGCGCTGCGTAGCGCACGGTCGGAGGCGAAGGCCGCGTTCGGCGACCCCGCTGTCATCCTCGAACGGGCGATCCAGAATCCCCGCCACATCGAGATCCAGGTGTTCGGTGATAGCCACGGCAACGCCATCCATCTCGGCGAGCGCGATTGCTCGGTGCAGCGGCGGCACCAGAAGCTGATCGAGGAGGCGCCATCGCCCGCGGTCACGCCGGAGCTGCGCGCGAAGATGGGCGAGGTCGCGGTCGCCGCGGTGAAGGCGTTGCGCTATGAGGGTGCCGGTACGCTGGAGTTCCTGCTCGATCCAAGCGGCGAGTTCTACTTCATGGAGATGAACACGCGCCTCCAGGTCGAGCATCCCGTGACCGAGGCGATCACCGGGCTCGATCTCGTCGAGCTGCAGCTGCGCGTCGCACGCGGTGAGCCGCTGCCGCTGAAGCAACAGGAGATCCGCTTCTCCGGCCACGCCATCGAGGTGCGGCTCTGCTCCGAAGATGCCGCGCAGGATTTCATGCCGCAGTCCGGCCGGATGGCGTGCTGGCAGGTGCCGGATGGCATCCGCGTCGAGCACGCGCTGCAATCGGGCACGGAGATCGCACCATTCTACGATTCCATGATCGCCAAGGTGATCAGCCATGGCGCGACGCGTGAGGAGGCACGGGGGCGATTGATCGTCGGTCTGGAGCAGCTCGTCGCTCTCGGCGTGACGACCAATCAGGCGTTCCTGCTGTCCTGCCTGCGGCACCCGGGCTTCGCCAAGGGCGAGGCGACGACGGCCTTCATTGCCGCGCATCGCGACGAGCTGTTGGCGCCGCCGGCAAACGGCGCATTCGGCGCAGCGCTCGCCGGCCTTCTGCTGTACGTCACCAACCCGCAGGCGCTGGCGTGGCGCAGTGGACGGAGCCTTGCGGCGACGTTCCCGTTGCCGGCGAGAGTGGAGATTTCAGGCCACGCGCACGCGCTCGAGGTTACGCGCGAGCGTGATGGCAGCTACACCGTCGCGATCGACGGACACCAGGCCAGGTTCGAGATCGACCAGCTCGATCCCGCCGCCATTCGCTTCCACCACGACGGCGTGATGGACAGCGCAAAGTTCCTGCGCGATGGCGACCGGCTCTACCTCCAGCACCGCGGCATCCCGCTCGCGGTCACCGATCTCACCCTCGCCGCGCCAAAGGCCGCCGCTAGCAACGGTGGCGACGGCAAAGTCCGCGCCGCGATGAACGGCCGTGTCGTCGCCGTTCTGGTCAAGCCGGGCGACCGCGTCACCGCCGGCCAGCCGGTGCTGACGCTGGAAGCGATGAAAATGGAGCATGTCCACAAGGCCGGCATCGACGGTGTGATCGCCGCAATCGGCGTTGCCGAGGGCGAGCAGGTGA
The DNA here is from genome assembly GCF_008932115.1 of Bradyrhizobium betae. NCBI lineage: Bacteria > Pseudomonadati > Pseudomonadota > Alphaproteobacteria > Hyphomicrobiales > Nitrobacteraceae > Bradyrhizobium > Bradyrhizobium betae. The sequence goes on along the minus strand of NZ_CP044543.1, from coordinate 2,800,126 downwards.
CGACGGGCAGGATCGTGGCGGAGATCGGGGTATAGTCTCGTGTCCCGGACGCGCGAAGCGCGAGCCGGGACCCATGGCTCCGAATGAGAGGATGTTTCTGGGTCCCCGCTTTCGCGGGGACACGAGAGTTACGCTCCCCGTCCCGTCCCCTCATTGAGCAAGCACGCCACCTGGTGTCCGTCGCCCGCGTCCATCAGCGCCGGCCGCTCGGTCCTGCACCGCTCCATCGCAAACCGGCAGCGGGTGTGGAACGCGCAGCCCGGCGGCGGATTGACCGGGCTCGGCACGTCGCCATCCACCAGCGGCGCGAGCTTCTTCGCCAGCGGGTTGGCAATCGGCACCGAGGCAAGCAGCGCCTGCGTGTAGGGATGGCGCGGGTTGCGGAACAGCTCGTCCTTGCCTGATATCTCGACGATGCGTCCGAGATACATCACGGCGACGCGGTGGCTGATATGGGCGACCACGGCAAGGTCGTGCGCAATGAAGAGGTAGGAGAAGCCGTGCGCGCGTTGCAAATCGATCAGCAGATTGATCACCTGCGCCTGGATCGAGACGTCGAGCGCTGACACCGGCTCGTCGCAGACGATCAGGCGCGGCCCGAGCGCCAGCGCCCGCGCAATGCAGATGCGCTGGCGCTGGCCGCCGGAGAATTGATGCGGGAAGTTGCGCATCTGGTCGGGTCGCAAGCCGACCTGCTCGAACAGTTCTGCGGTGCGGGCCTCCAGCGCCTTGCCGGTCGCAAGCCCATGCACGGCCAGCGGCTCTCCGACGATGTCGCCTGCGCTCATGCGCGGATTGAGCGAGGCAAACGGGTCCTGGAACACGATCTGCATCGAACGGCGGTGCGGCCGCAGCGCGGTCTTGGACAGATGCGTGATGTCCTCGCCGTCGAGGCGGATCTGGCCCGAGGTCGGCTCGACCAGTCGCAGCACGCTGCGCGCCACCGTCGATTTGCCGCAACCGGATTCGCCGACAAGGCCCAGCGTCTCGCCGACACCAACCGAGAACGAGACGCCGTCGACCGCGTGCACGGTGCCGACCTGCCGGCGCAGCACGCCGGCACGTACCGGATAGTGCTTTGTCAGGTCGGTGACTTCGAGCAGGGCCTCGGTCATGCCACCTCCGCCACGTCTGCCGCGCGCCAGCACGCGGCGAGATGACCGCTGCCCCAATCTGCGAGCGGCGGATATTCATCCTGACAGCGCTTGATCGCGAGCTTGCAGCGCGGCGCGAAGGCGCAGCCCGGCGGTAGCCGCACCAGCGAGGGCACGGTGCCGGGAATCTCGTTGAGCCGCTCCTGCACAGGTACACCTGACGCCGGTACAGCCGGGATCGAGGCCATCAGCCCGCGCGTGTAGGGGTGCTTTGGATCAGCGAACAGCGCCTCGACACTGGCTTCCTCGACCTTCCGCCCCGCATACATCACGATGACACGCTGTGCGGTCTGCGCGACCACGCCGAGATCGTGCGTGATCAGCACGAGCCCGGTGCCGAGCTCCTTCTGGAGGTCGAGGATCAGCGCCAGGATCTGCGCCTGGATGGTGACGTCGAGCGCGGTGGTCGGCTCGTCCGCGATCAGCAGAGCCGGCCGGCACGCCAAGGCCATTGCGATCATCGCGCGCTGGCGCATGCCGCCGGAGAGCTGATGCGGATATTCCCGTGCTCGCCGCGCCGGCTCGGGGATGCGCACCAGCCGCAGCATCTCGACCGCGATGTCACGGGCTTCTTTCGACGACATGTTCCGGTGCAGCCGCACCGCCTCGGCGATCTGGTCGCCGATCCGCATCACCGGATTGAGCGAGGTCATCGGCTCCTGGAAGATCATGGAGATGCGGTTGCCTCGGACGGCGCGCATTTGCGCTTCATCCAGCGCCAGCAGGTCGGTGCCCTCGAGCGACATTGAGCCGCCGACGATGCGGCCGGGCGGATCGGGCACCAGCCGCATCAGCGACAGCGCGGTGACGCTCTTGCCGCAGCCGGACTCGCCGACGATCGCCAGCGTCTCGCCCCGACTCACGGTGAAGGAGACGTCGTCGACCGCCCTGAACAGCCCCGAATTGGTGAAGAACACCGTCTTCAGGTTCTTCACCTCGAGCACGAGATCGGATTTGCTCGTCATCAGCCGCGCTGCCGGGGATCGAGGATGTCGCGCAGGGCGTCGCCGAACAGATTCGCGCCGAACACGGCGAGGCTGATCGCGATGCCCGGGAAGATCACCAGCCACGGCGCGGTGCGGACATATTCGGCGGCGGATTCCGACAGCATGCGTCCCCAGGATGGATAAGGCTCGGGAATGCCGAGGCCGAGGAAGGAGAGTGAAGCTTCGGTGAGGATGGTCGAGCCGAGCTGCGCGGTGGCGAGCACAATCAGCGGCGCCAGCGTGTTCGGCAACACGTGGCGGAGCGCGATGCGCACCTCGCTCATGCCGATCGACTTGGCGGCTTCGACAAAGGGCAGTTCGCGCAGCGCCAGCGTGTTGGCGCGGACAACGCGCGACACGGTCGGGATCAGCGGAATGGCGATCGCGATGATGACGTTCGGCAGCGACGGGCCGAGCGCCGCCGTCATGATCAGGGCCAGCACCAGCAGCGGCAGCGCCTGGAGGACGTCGGAGACGCGCTGGAAGACGAGGTCGACCCAACCGGAGAGGTAGCCGGATGTCAGCCCGACGATGACGCCGATCGTGCCGCCGAGCGTGGTCGAGCCGATGCCGACAGCGAGCGAAATCCGCGCACCGTGGATGATGCGACTGAAGACGTCGCGGCCGAACGAGTCCGTGCCCATCCAGTGCGCCAGGCTCGGGCGCATCAGCGCGCGGGTCGAATCGATCGTCAGCGGATCGTAGCGCGCGATGAAGTCCGCGAAGATCGCCGTGAGCACGAACAACGTCATGATGACGAGCCCGGCCGCGCCCAGCACGTGTCGCTGCGCCAGAAACAGCACGCGCCGCCAGCCGCCGGTCGCATACGCGCCGGCGCGCCTCAGCTCAACGTCGTAGTCGATCGCGGCCATGCAAGCTCTATCTTCCCCCTCTCCCCGCAGGCGGGGAGAGGGCTGGGGTGAGGGGGGCTCTCCACGGGGGAGGTGACAGTAAGATTCGCGGAGACTCCCCCTCACCCGGATTGCATCTGCGATGCAATCCGACCTCTCCCCGCAGGCGGGGAGAGGTGAAGGAGAGCGCACATACTGTGTGAGAGAAAATCATGCGATCAATCCGTGTACCGGATGCGCGGATCGAACACCGCGTACAGCATGTCGACGATGAAGTTCGCACTCACCACCACCACCGCAATCAGCATCACGAGGTTCTGCACGATCGGATAATCGCGCCAGCGGATCGCTTCGACTAGGAAGCGGGCGACGCCGGGGATGTTGAACACGGTCTCCGTCACGATGAGCCCGCCGATCAGGAATGCCGCCTCGATGCCGATCACGGTGATGACGGGAAGGATCGCATTCTTCAGCGCATGCTTGTAGTTGACCGCGGCGTCGGAGGCGCCCTTGGCGCGCGCGGTGCGGATGTAGTCCTGCCGCAGCACCTCCAGCATGGAGGAGCGCGTGATGCGCATGGTGAGCGCGGCGCTGCGGAAACCGACGGCGGCGGCCGGCACGGCGTAGGTTGCGAAAGCTTCCAGCCAAGTCGCGGGATTTGGATTGAAGATCGGCATCTGGTTGAACATCGCGACCGACGCAGTGAGGATGAGCAGGCCGAGCCAGAACGAGGGCAGGGACAATCCGCTGAGGCTGACGACGCGCAGCGCATAATCGAGCCGCGTGCCCTGCCTGACTGCGCTGATGACGCCGAGCGGAATGCCGATCGAGGCCGAGAACAGCAGCGCCAGTCCGGCGAGCCGGGCGGTGATCGGGATCCGCGGCAAAATCTCCTGAAGCGCCGGCTTCTCCGAGACGTAGGAGTAACCAAAGTCGCCGCGCAGGAAACCGCTGATCCAGTGCCAATATTGCACGATCAGCGGCCGGTCGATGCCGAGTTCCTTCTCCAGATTGGCCTTGTCAGCGGGATCGACATAGCCGGCCGCGGCGAACAGGATATCGACGATGTTGCCGGGCACGATGCGCAGCAGGAAGAAGATGACGACCGAGATCCCGAACAGGGTCACGAGCATCAGGAACAGGCGCCGTACCAGATAGGCAAACATTCCGCGCCCTCCCGCCCTCCCGCCCTGCCGTCAGCGCGCTACTTGTCCATCCAGACGTCTTCGTACCGGTAGCCATTATAGGAGCTGTTCGACATGACGGTCACGCCCTTGACATAGGGCTGCCAGCAGCTGCCGGTGCGTGCGTGGAAGATGATGGGACGCGCGACGTCCTCCTGCAACTTCTTGTCGATATCCCACACCAGCTTCTTGCGCTTGGCGATGTCGGTTTCCTGCGACTGCACGTCGAACAGCTTTTCGATCTCCTTGTTGCAGTAATTGGTGTAGTTCCGCTCGGAACCGCAGGAATAATTTTCGTAGAAGGACTGGTCGGGATCGTCGACGGCGTTGCCGGTCAGATTGAGCCCCAGCATGTAGTCCTTGCGCGCGATCTTCGGGAACCAGTTCGCGGTCTCGACCACGTCGAGCTCGCCGTCGATATAGATGCTCTTGAGCTGGTCGATCAGGATCACTGCGGGGTCGCGGTAGACCGGGATGTTGCGGGTCGAGACTTTTACGGCGAGATGCTTGTCCGGACCGTAGCCGGCCTTCTGCATCAGCTTCTTCGCCTCCTCGCGGTTGGCGTTGATGTCGGGGCCGTAGCCCGGAATGCTCTCCAGCATCTCCTTGGGCATCGCCCAGAGGCCGGCCGGTGCCGGCTCCATGGTGCCGCCGACATCGCCCTGGCCCTCGAACATGATCGAGATGAATGCCTTGCGGTCGAGCGACAGCGCCATCGCGCGGCGGATGTCGATATTGTCGAACGGCGGCGCGGACGAATTGACGATGATGTTGGTCGCGACGTTGTTGGGCTCGACCACGCAGACCGCGTTCGGCGCCTGCGATTTCACGTCCTTCAGCAGCGGAATGCTCACTTCTGTCGGGAAAGCCATGTCGAACTTGCCGGCGACGAAGGCCAGGATCGCGGTCGAGCGGTTCGGAATGATGGTGAACTCGATACCGTCGAGATAGGGCCGGCCCTTGCGCCAATAGTCGGGATTGCGGGTCAGCTTGATCGATTCGTTGGCCTTGAACTCGACGAACTTGAACGGGCCGGTGCCGATCGGATGCGTGCGCATGTCGCCGGGCGAGACGTGGCACGGATAGACCGGCGTATAGCCGGACGCGAGCAGCGCCAGCAGCGACGGCTGTGGCCGCTTCAGGTTGAAGGAGACCTCGAAATCGCCGTTGGTCGAGATGTCGTTGACCTGATCGTACCAGGACTTGCGCGGGTTCTGCCGGAATTTCTGCGGCGCCTTGCCCATCAGCATGTCGAAGGTGCATTTGACGTCCGCCGCGGTGAACGGCTTGCCGTCATGCCATTTCACGCCCTGGCGCAGCTTGAAGGCCAGCGTCTTGTTGTCGTTGACCCAGGCCCAGCTCTCAGCGAGTTCCGGGACGATGTTGTCCATCCTGTTCTGCGCCTCGTCCTGCTTGTAGATGACGAGGTTGTTGAACACGGGCATGAAGGGAACATTGAGCGAGTAGGTCGCGCCTTCGTGGATCGAGGCGTTGCCGGGGCTGTCGCGGTGATACATCCGCAGGATTCCGCCCTGCTTGGGCTCGCCGGCGAGCGTGGTGGTCGAGACCGTCAGCACAGATAACGCCGCCATTGCGGCGAACGCCCACACGCTCCGCATTCTCATCCTCCCTGGAAACGGCCTTTGCGACCTGTTTGTCAGACGATAGCGACGCGCGCGCAGCGAAGCAACCGGCAAGGCTGGCAGGGGCCTCGACAATTCGGATGACGGAAGGCCGCAGGGCATTTTTCTCACAATGTGAGAGTGCGGATGCGAAGGAGTGATTCCGGTGCAGATGTAGCGCGCAAATCTCAGCTGTCGTCCCGGACAAGCGCAGCGCAGATCCGGGACCCATAACCACAGGAAGCAGTTTGGCGAAGACTCGGAGTTGCGATCTTGCGCGACAACTACTCCCTGTGGTTACGGGTCCCGGGCTCGCGCTGCGCGCGCCCGGGGACGACAGCAAGCTTGCAGCTACACCCTCACACGATCCGCGACGTCTTGTTCCCCCAGTACCGGTCGCGCAGCAGCCGCTTGTACAGCTTCCCCGTCGGCAGCCTTGGCAGCTCCTTCTCGAAATCGACCGAGCGCGGCACCTTCTGCCGCGATAGCGATGCGCCGCAGAAGGCAATCAGCTCTTCGGCGAGCGCCTCGCCCGGCACCACGCCCGGCATCGGCTGCACCACCGCCTTCACCTCTTCGCCGAGATCGGGATTGGGCACGCCGAACACCGCGGCATCCGCGACCTTCGGATGGGTGATCAGCAGATTTTCGCATTCCTGCGGATAGATGTTCACGCCGCCCGAGATGATCATGAAAGTCGCGCGGTCGGTGAGGTAGAGGAAGCGATCCTCGTCGACATAGCCGACGTCGCCGACCGTGCTCATGCTGCCGTCGGCCGAGCGCGCTTCCCTGGTCTTCTCCGGGTCGTTGAAATATTCGAACGGCGATCCCGTCTTGAACCACACTTGCCCGGGCGTGCCGGTCGGGCAGGGCTTCATGTCCTCGTCGAGAATGTGCAAGTCACCCAGCAGCACCTTGCCGACGGTGCCGCGATGGCTCAGCCATTCCTCGCTGTTGCAGGCGGTGAAGCCGAGGCCTTCGGTCGCGCCGTAATATTCGTGGATGATCGGACCCCACCATTTTATGATGTCGTCCTTGACAAGCGCCGGGCAGGGCGCCGCGGCATGGATCGCGATCTCCAGCGATGAGAGGTCGTAGCGCCTGCGTACCTCCTCCGGCAGCTTCAGCATGCGCGAGAACATCGTCGGCACCAGCTGGGTGTGGGTGATGCCCCATTGCTGGACGAGCTGGAGATATCGTTCAGGATCGAAGTTCTCCATGATGATCACGGTGCCGCCGATGCGGATCGTGAGGTTCACCGCGGCTTGCGGCGCCGAGTGATAGAGCGGCGCCGGTGAGAGGTAGACCATGCCCTCGCGGTAGTGCCAGAGCTTCGAGAGAAAATCGAACAGCGGCAGATTGTGCTTCGGGGGCTCCTCCGGAAGCGGCCGGATGATGCCCTTCGGGCGACCTGTCGTGCCCGACGAATACAGCATGGAGGTGCCCAGCCACTCGTCCGCGATCGGCGTCTTCGGCAGGTCGGCAGTCACGTCCGCAAGACCGACGATGCGGTCGCTCTCGCCGGAGCCGTCGGCGACGATGCAGAGCTTGACGTCGGGGCAGGCCTTGATCGCCTCGCGCGCGATGTCGAGCTTCGCCACCGACGTGATCAGGATCCTGGACTGGCTGTTGGTCAGGAGATAGGCGAGCTCACCCGCGGTGAGGAACGAGTTGATGCAGGTGTAATACAGCCCGGACCGCTCGCCCGCGCCGCAGGCTTCGAGATAGCGCGAATTGTTCTCCATGAAGATCGAGTAGTGGTCGAGCCGCCTCAATCCGTGCTTGCGGAACAGATGCGCGAGCTTGTTGCTGCGCGCGTCCAGCTCGCGATAGGTGACGGCCTCGCCGGTCGCTGCCATGATGAAGGCGGGCTGCAGCGGGCGTAGGCGAGCATGCTGACCTGGATACATCAGTCCTCCGTCGTTAAGGCTATGCGGCGAGAAGCAGGATTTCCCGCACCTGCGCTGGCGTATCGATCTTGCGCGGGTTGCGCGGAATCCAGTTCGTGCGCATCGCCTGTTCGGCGATGGCATCGAAATGCTCCGGCGAGACGCGCACGTCCGCGAGACTGCGCGGCATGCCGAGCGAGCGGATGAAGGCGTCGAGCACGTCGGCGGCGTTATGGCCGGGAAAGCCCATCGCGGCCGCGACGATCATCTGGCGCTCGGCATTGTCGCGCGCATTCCAGCGCATCACCGCCGGCAGCATGACGCAGGAGGTGTAGCCGTGCGGCACGTCGAAGGCGGCCCCCAGCACGTAGCCGATGCCATGGCTCGCGCCCATCGGCACGCCGGCCGCGAGCGCGCCCATCGACAGCCAGGTGCCGATCTGCGCGTCCATCCGCGCGTCGAGATCGGCAGGGTCGGCCTTCACCCGCGGCAGCGCGTCGGCGAGCATGGCGAGGCCCTTCACCGCTTGCGCATCCGCATAAGGGTGCGTTTCGCGCGAGCAGATCGCCTCGACGCAGTGATCGACGGCGCGGATGCCGGTGGAGAGGAACAGCCATTCCGGCGTGTGCACGGTGACGGCGGGATCGAGGATGGTCGCGCGCGGCACGGCGAGCGGATGCCGCAGCATCTGCTTGACGTGCGTGGCGCGGTCGGTCACGCCCGCGATAGAGCTGAACTCGCCGCCGGCGATCGTGGTCGGCACGCTGATCTGGCGCACCGTCGGCGCGGTCATCTCGGGCGCGACGCCCTTGTGCACGCGGATGCGATCGATGCCGTCGACATCATCAATGCCGTTGGCAAGACAAAGCTGCACCGCCTTGGCGCCGTCGGTGATCGAGCCGCCGCCGACGGTCACGATCAGATCAGCGCCCGCCTCGCGCGCCGCGTTGGTCGCCGCGATCACCGCCTCGCGCGGCGTGTGCGCCGGCATGGCGTCGAACAGGCCGGCGCAGCGGGAGCCCAGGGCTTGTTTGATTTTCTCGACTTCATCGGTCTGCCGGTTCAGCGTGCCGGAGACCATCAGGAAGGCGCGGCGCGTCCCCAGCCGGTCCATCTGCGCGACGATAGCCTCGGCCGCCGGGTGGCCGAACACGACCTCCTCGATCGCGCCGTAAACGACACGTCCCTGGTGCACGTCTGTCCTCCCCGGACAATTCGTCTTTGTTTTGTAGGGGAAGTCTAGCCGAGGCTGCCGCGCCCGTCATGTGCGAAGACGCTGTGCTTTCCTGCCCTCCAGGGGAGGGTGATACCTTGCGTACGGCGCGAGCACGGCATCCCCGTCAACCCGCCATCCGGCTAGCGCATCCGCCCAAGCATTGTGCTGGCATCGGTCTTGAACAGTTCATCCTCGCCACCCATCTCGTGGCGCCCGCGGGTACGCGCGTACCCTGCAATTTCCGCGGCTTTTATGCGAGGACCTGGGATGACTGGACCGGACGGAAGCGAGCCATTTGTCAAAACGCACGATTTCGTTGAGTTCCGGCCTTACGTAATCGCTGGCCTTCTCGCGGCGGCGTTTGCGCTCACCGGTTGCGGACAGCCGACCTCGCAGGCGGGCGCGCCGCCGCCCGCGCCGGTGACGGTGGCCCAGCCGGTCAAGCGCACCGTCACCGATTGGGATGAGTTCACCGGCCGCTTCGAAGCGGTTGAAGAAGTGCAGGTGCGCCCCCGCGTCGGCGGCTTCGTCAACTCGGTCGAATTCGAGGACGGCGCGATCGTGCATCAGGGCGATCTGCTCTACGTGATCGATCCGCGCCCGTTCGAGGCGGTGGCGGAGCAGGCGGACGGCCAGCTCGTCGACGCGCGCGCCAGGGTCGAGCTTGCCAAGCGCGAGCTCGACCGCGGCCTCAACCTGGTCCAGACCAGTGCGGTCTCCGAGCAGGTCGTCGATCAGCGCCGTCAGGCCTTGCAGGCCGCGCACGCCGCGGTGACGCAGGCCGAGGGCGTGCTGAAGGCCGCCAGGCTCAACATCGAGTTCACCCATGTGACCGCGCCGCTCACCGGTCGCGTCGGCCGCCATCTCGTCAGTCCCGGCAATCTCGTGCAAGGCAGCGACAACGGCTCATCGACGCTGCTGACCTCGATCGTGACGCTTGATCCGATCTACGTCTATTTCGACATGGATGAAGCGACCTTCATCAAATACAGCAAGCTCTGGTTCGAAGGGAGGCGCCCGAGCTCGCGCGATACGGCGAACCCGGTGCAGGTGACGCTGGCTGGCGAGACTAAGTCGTCGCATGAAGGCTCCATCAACTTCCTCGACAACCGCCTCGATGTCTCCACCGGAACCCTGCGCAGCCGCGCCGTGATCAAGAACACCGATCTGTCGATCCTGCCCGGTCAGTTCGGCCGTATCAGGCTGATCGGCAGTGCGCCCTATGAGGCCCTGCTGATTCCGGACGCTGCGATCGCAACCGACCAGTCCCGCAAGATCGTGTTCGTGGTCAAGCCGGACGATACCGTCGAGGCCCGCCCCGTGGTGCTCGGTCCGCTGGACGAAGGCCTGCGCGTGATCCGCGAAGGGCTGAAGCCGGACGATCGCGTCATCGTCAACGGCATCCAGCGCGCCCGTGTCGGCGTCAAGGTTGCCCCGCAGACAGCGCCAGCGCCGGCCGTTGGCAAGCCTGGTGACAAGTCATGAATCTGGGTCGTCTCTCCATCAACCAGCCCATCCTTGCGATGGTGCTGTCGATCGTGCTGCTGATCGTCGGCGCGCTCGCCTACACCACGCTGCCGGTCTCCGAATATCCCCAGGTGGTGCCGCCGACCGTCGTGGTCACCACGCAATATCCCGGCGCTTCGGCGCAAACCGTGTCCGACACCGTCGCCGCTCCGATCGAGCAGCAGATCAACGGCGTCGAGGACATGCTGTATCTCTACAGCCAGGCGACCTCGAACGGTCAGCTCACCATCACCGTCACATTCAAGCTAGGCACCGATCTCGACAAGGCGCAGGTGCTGGTGCAGAACCGCGTCGCGATCGCGCAGCCGCAATTGCCGGACGAGGTGCAGCGCAACGGCGTCGTCACCCGCAAGAACTCGCCCGACATCCTGATGGTCGTGTTCATGCTGTCGCCTGACGACACGTTCGACCAGCTCTACATCTCCAACTACGCGCTGCTCCAGGTCCGCGACCAGTTGCTGCGGATCGACGGCGTCGGCGACATCCAGATCTTCGGCGCACGCGACTATTCGATGCGGCTCTGGCTCGACCCTGACCGTATCGCCAATCTCGGCCTGACCTCGACCGAAGTCCTGGCCGCGATCCGCGCCCAGAACGTGCAGATCGCGGGCGGCCAGATTGCCGAGCCGCCGATCGCCGATCGCGCCTTCCAGCCGAACCTCACATTCACAGGGCGCCTGAAGGACCAGAAGCAGTTCGAGGACATCCTGATCAAGGCCGGCTCCGACGGCCGCACCGTGCGCCTCCGCGACGTCGCCCGTATCGAGCTCGGTGCACTCGCCTACTCGACCAACAGCTTCCTGCTGCGCAAGTCGGCGGTCGCCATGCTGGTGACGCAGCGGCCTGGATCGAACGCGCTCGCGACGGCGAAGAACATCTCCGACACCATGACCAGGCTGAAGGAGAGCTTTCCGAAAGGCCTCGACTACAATATCGGCTACAATCCGACCGAGTTCATCGCGCAGTCGGTCCACGAGCTGATCAAGACGATCTACGAGGCCATGCTGCTCGTGGTCGTCGTCGTGCTGGTGTTCCTGCAGGGATGGCGGCCCGCGATCATTCCGATCATCGCGATCCCGGTCTCGCTGGTCGGCACCTTCGCGGTGATGGCGGCGCTCGGCTTCTCCATCAACAATCTCACGCTGTTCGGCCTCGTGCTCGCCGTCGGCATCGTGGTCGACGATGCCATCGTCGTGGTCGAGAATGTCGAACGACATCTCGAGCACGGCCTGAGCCGGCGTGACGCCGCGCTCAAGACGATGGAGGAGGTCGGCGGCGCGCTGGTCTCGATCGCGCTGGTGCTCTGCGCGGTGTTCGTGCCGACGGCATTCCTCGGCGGCATTTCCGGGCAGTTCTTCCAGCAATTCGCCGTCACCATCGCGGTGGCGACCGCGATCTCCTGCTTCTGCTCGCTGACGCTGTCGCCGGCGCTGGCGTCGCTGATCCTCACGCCGCATGAGGAGAAGAAGCCTCCGGCCGCCTGGAATCTGATTGCGCGCGGCTGGAACGGCTTCACTGGCGCCTTCAACCGCCTGTTCGACCGGCTTGCGCATGGCTATGCCGGCGTCGCCAATTTCGTCATCCGCCATTCGGCGGTGATGATCCTGATCTACGTCGTGCTGATCGGCAGCGCCGGCTGGCTGATCGGGACCACGTCGCAAGGCTTCATTCCGGCGCAGGACCGCGGCTACGTCATCATCTCCGTGCAATTGCCGGGCGCGGCGTCGCTGGCGCGCACCACGGAGATTGTCCGCGAGATCGAGCGGATCTCGCTGGATACGCCGGGTATCATCCGTGTGGCCGCTTTCGCGGGCTTCTCCGGCGCGACGCGTACTCAGGCCGGCAATGCGGCCGCTCTGTTCCCGGTGTTCGATGAACCCGAGGTGCGCCTGAAGAAGGGGCTGACGGCGAACGCCATCACCGGCGAGCTGCGCAAGCGCCTGGCCGCGATCCAGGGCGCCTTCATCATCGTGATTCCGCCGCCGGCCGTGCCCGGCATCGGCACCGGCGGCGGCTTCACCATTCGCATCCAGGACCGCCAGGGCCGCGGGCCGGAGCTGCTCGCCGCGGCCACCGATGAGCTCGTCGCAGCGGCGCGCAAATCGCCCTTGCTGCTCGCTCCGACGGTGTTCTCGCCGTTCTCGGCCAACACGCCGCAGCTCTTCCTCGACATCGACCGCACCAAGGCGCAGAAGCTCGGCGTGCCCATCGCCAACATCAACGACACGATCCAGACCTATTTCGGATCGACCTATGTCAACGACTTCAACCTGTTCGGCCGAACCTATCACGTCACCGCGCAGGCGGACTTCCCGTTCCGAAAGGAGCCAAGCGATCTTGCGCGGCTGCGTACGCGCAACGCCTCGGGCGACATGGTGATGCTCGGCAGCGTGGTCGAGTTCAAGGACATGTCGGGACCCGACCGCGTCGCGCGCTACAATCTCTATGCGGCGTCCGAACTGCAGGGCGAGCCGGCGCCGGGCGTGAGCTCGACCACGGCGCTCAACACCGTCAAGAAGCTCGCGGACGACACCCTGCCGAGCGGCTTCACCTTCGAATGGACCGACCTGTCCTACCAGCAAATCACCGGCGGCAATGCCGGCCTCTACATGTTCCCGATCTGCGTGTTGTTCGTCTATCTCGTGCTCGCCGCGCAATATGGCAGCTGGACGCTGCCGTTTGCGGTGATCCTGATCGTGCCGATGTGCCTGCTCGCCGCCACCATCGGTGTGCGGATCATGGGGCAGGACGTCAACATCCTCACCCAGATCGGATTCGTCGTTCTGGTGGGGTTAGCTGCAAAGAACGCGATCCTGATCGTCGAATTCGCACGCGACATCGAGAATGAAGGCAAGCCGCGGCTGGAGGCCGTGATCGACGCCTGCCGCCTGCGCCTGCGGCCGATCCTGATGACGTCTTTCGCCTTCATCCTCGGCGTCTTGCCGCTGGTGATTTCGTCCGGTTCCGGTTCGGAGATGCGTCAGGCCGTCGGCGTTGCCGTGTTCTTCGGCATGATCGGCGTCACCCTGTTCGGGCTGCTGTTCACGCCGATCTTCTATGTGGTGGTGCGGAACCTGGCGGAGGGGCGGAACGAGGGGAAGAAGCCGGAGGTGGTGGCTTCTTAGGTGCTGGTGGTGGCCACTGGCGTCTCAACATTCACGCTGTCATCCCCGCGTAGGCGGGGATCCATAACCCCAGGGAGAAGTTTGGCGAAGACTCGGAGTCTTCGCCAAACTTCTCCCTGGGGCTATGGGTCCCGGATCTGCGCTTCGCTTGTCCGGGACGACAGCGATTGTTGGGCGCGCAGAATCCCATACTAACGATCAACATGAAATGGATGGGCAGGCCCGGTGTTCTTCACTAGTATCCGCCCGATTTTAAAACAGAAAACTGCTGGGAGCTAACACATGAAATCAGCACTTTTGGCTGCTGTCGCAATTTCGGCCCTGATGCTGGCGGCGCCGGCCACGGCGCAAGGCGTCAAGATCGGCATTCTCAACGACCAGTCCGGCGTCTACGCCGATTACGGCGGCAAATGGTCGGTGGAAGCCGCCAAGATGGCGATCGAGGATTTCGGCGGCGAGGTGCTGGGCCAGAAGGTCGAACTGGTCACGGCCGACCACCAGAACAAGCCTGATCTTGCGACCTCCATTGCGCGGCGCTGGTACGACGTCGAGAACGTCGACATGATCACGGAGCTGACGACCTCATCGGTCGCGCTCGCGATCCACGAGCTCTCCAAGGAAAAGAAGAAGATCGACATCGTCGTCGGCGCCGCGACCTCGCGCCTCACCGGCGATGCCTGCCAGCCCTACGGCTTCCACTGGGCCTACGACACCCGCGCGCTCGGCGTCGGCACCGGCGGTGCGCTGACCAAGGCCGGCGGCGACACCTGGTTCTTCCTCACCGCGGACTACGCCTTCGGCTACGCCCTGGAGAAGGACACCAGCGAGATCGTCACGGCCAATGGCGGCAAGGTGGTCGGCTCGGTGCGCGTGCCGCTCAACTCCTCGGACTTCTCCTCCTTCCTGCTGCAGGCGCAGAGCTCCAAGGCGAAGATCGTGGGCCTCGCCAATGCCGGCCTCGACACCACCAACTCGATCAAACAGGCCTCTGAGTTCGGCATCGTCGCCGGCGGCCAGAAGCTCGCCGGCCTGCTGATGACGCTCGCCGAGGTGAACGGCCTCGGCTTGCAGGCCGCGCAGGGCCTGGTGCTGACGGAAGGCTATTACTGGGACGTCAACGACCGCACGCGCAATCTCGGCGAACGCTTCCTCAAGCGCACCGGGCGGATGCCGAACATGATCCAGGCCGGCACCTATTCGGCGACGCTCAGCTATCTCAAGGCGGTCAAGGCCGCCGGCACCAAGGACCCGGACGCGGTCGCCAAGAAGCTGAAGGAGCTGCCGGTTGACGACGACTTCGCGCAAGGCGGCAAGGTGCTTGAGAACGGCCGCATGGTCCACGACATGTATCTGTTCGAGGTCAAGAAGCCGTCGGAATCGAAGAAGCCCTGGGACTATTACAAGCAGCTCGCGGTGGTCCCCGGAGACAAGGCCTTCTTCACCGCCAAGGAAAGCGGCTGTCCGCTGACGAAGTGAGCCAACGCTGGTGCTCCACTCTCGCTGTTGTCCCGGACAAGCGAACGAAGTGAGCGCAGATCCGGGACCCATAACCACAGGCCGATGTGGTTATGGGGACCCGGAGTAACCAGTCTGCGCCACAATCACTCCCTGTGGCTATGGATCGCGGATCTGCGCTGCGCTTGTCCGGGATGACAGCGGAATGTGTCGAGGCGTCGCCCCTCACACCAGCCGCAACACCACCGCCCCAATCGCCCCCGCCCACAGCGCAAGGGCGGCGATGCCCTGGATCGCGAAGCCTGGGCCGCGCTTGGCTGCCGCCTTCGAATAGCCGATGAAATACACGATGCGGCCGATGATCCAGACCGCGCCGATTCCGGCTGCGATGGCGTCGCCGATATAGATCGCGAACAGCCAGAGCGCCGGCAGAAAGACCGGCATCCATTCCAGCGTGTTCATCTGAATGCGGAAGGCGCGCTCGAAATCGGGATGGCCCGACGTCGCAGGTACCTTGACGCCGGTCTTTTCCCGCACGCGCGAGACGTTGATGCAGACGAAGAGATAAAATGCAATCGCCAGCAGCGTGACGAGAGCGGTGAGATGATACATGGCCAATCCCTTCAAACGAGTTGGGCTTCAATAGCCGGTTAGCTCGAGATAGCCAACGCCGTCATGCGTGCCGGCGAAGCTGATCGGCCCCTCCCAATAGGAGAAGCCGGTCCCCATCCAGGCTGTTGGGTTCAGCGGCTTGCAGGAAATCGAGAAGGCGCGCGAGGGAATCGCGATTTGCCATTCCACCGGTAGCTTGCGTCCCGCGACCTCCGCGGTCGCCTTTGGCGTCATCTGGATGTCGCCGCCCGCAATCATCTGCGTGTCGCCCGCGGCACTGATCCAGTTGCAGAACGGATAATATTGGCCATCCTTCTGCCGCAGCCGGTACAGCATCAGCTTGTCGCCGGACGACAGATGCAGCGACAGCCAGTCCCAGCCGGTCTGGTCGGCGTCGAGCGGCTGGCTGCTCCATTCGCGATCCATCCAGGCTTGTCCTGATACATCGACGGACTTGTCGTCGATGGTGAGCGTGCCGCGCGCGCGGTAGAACGGCTGGCTGTAATAGTAGGAGGCTTGCCCGCGCTCGGACTTGCGGCTGTAGCCGTGGTCGCCCTGCAAGACGACCGGACGATCGGCCTCCAGCGTGAGTGCGTAGCTGAAGTCGGTGCCGGCGGCTTTCAGTGTGAGTGGCGACAAGGCGCGATCGTCGGTGCGCTCGAGACTTTTCATCTCCCAATCGTCGATCCACGCCGCGAACGGCTTTGCAGTGACGCCGGCCTGCCCGACCCCGCCGCGCGAAAAGGCCTCGTTGAAGCGGTGGGTGTCCGCGCGCGTCACCGCGGCATGCGCCATCCAGATCTGCTGATTGGCCCAGCCCTCGCCTTGCGGCCCCGGCTGCGCCGCCTGGCGGAACAGCGTCCATTGCAGCCCGCACGCCGCGCCGCTGCTGTCGACCAGGTTCGCCGTCAGATACCACCACTCGATGCGAAAGTCCGGATGCGGGCCGTGATCGCCTGGAAAGGAAAATGCTCTTCCTGGCGTCACTTTCGCAAAGCCATCGGCGCTCTCGCCAAGTCCGGCATAGCTTTGCGCGCCAGCACGTCGTGCGAGGGCGAGCGCGGCGATGCCGCCGGCGAAGGCGCGCCTTGAAATCCTCTCAGCGCTCATTGGCAAACACCTTGACGAGGCTCGCCGGCTGCATCCGCGCCAGCCGGATCATCGGCAGCAGTGCGGCAATCAGCGATGCGAACACTGCGACAGCGACCAGCTCGACCAGCTGCAGCGGAAACACATGGAACGGCAGCCGCCAGCCGAACGCCTTCACATTGACGATCGCGATCAGGCACCACGCCACCAGCAGCCCGAGTGGCACGGCCAGCAGCGACGTGAACAGTGCAACCGACAGCGTCTTGGTGAGCTCGATCGCAGCGAGGCGCGGCCGCGTGATGCCGATCGCCCAAAGCGGCGCGAGTTGCGGCAGCCGCGAATTCGCCAGCGTCAACAGGCTGGTCAGCAGCGCAATGCCGGCGACGCCGAGCGTGAACGCGTTCAGCGCCGACGTCACCGCAAAGGTGCGGTTGAAGATCCGGATCGATTCCGCCTTCACCGTTGCCTGATCCGCAACGCTGCGATCGTCGAGCGCGAACTGCTTCTGCAAGGCAGTGATCAGCCCGGGGATATTCTCCCTGGCGACAATCAGCCCGATCCGCGTCTGCGGCGTCTGCGGAAAATGCCGGATCAGGGCCGCGACGTTCACGGTCAGCTGTCCCTTGGGATTGCCGTAATCGGCATAGATGCCGGCGATGTCGAGCTCCCAATTTCCGCCGGGCGTCGGCACGTCGATGACGTCGCCGACGCGCACATCTAGCCGCCGGCTCAACTGTTCGCTGATGAAGGCGGCATTGCCCGGCACCAACTGGGTCCAGGCGCGCGGCGCGGTCTCCAGAAGCGGCCAGCGTTCGCGATAGAGCGCGTGGTCGGGCAGGCCGAGCAATTCCACCGGCTGGCCGCGCACCTGCGTCTCTGCGCGGCCACCGGACAGGATGGCTTGAACCTCGTCGCGCTGCTTCAGCCAGTTGCGGATTGCCGTGCCTTGTGCGTTGTCGGAGGCGCTGATGTAGACGTCGGCCGCGAGCCGCCCGTTGAGCCAGCCGATGAAGGTGCGGCTGAAGGTTTCCACCATGGTGGACACGCCGACATTGACGGCGAGCGCGAGCAGCAGCGCCATCAGCGCGAGCGACAGTCCCGACAGTTGCTGCCGGCTGTCCGCCCAGAACCACAGCGAGAGCGGTCCGCGCGCGGTGCGCTGGCCGGCGAGCAGGATGATATCGAGGAAGGCCGGCAGGATCAGCGCCGCACCGAGCATCAGCGCCGCCAGCACGCCAAAACCCGCGATCAGCGATTGCCCGTAGTGAAGCAGCAGCAGCGCGACGACGAACACCGTGCACGCCGCCAGACTTTGCAGGATCAGCCAGCGGCGCTGACGCTGCTGCCAGGCGTATGGCTGCGCGGTCGCCAGCACCGGCATCCGGATGGCCTTGATCAGGCTGGTCGCCGCCGCGACGATCGCGCCGGCGACGCTGATGCCGATGCCGGCAAACCACCATTCGGGCTGCAGCGTGAGTTGCCCCGGGATCTGCGCGCCATAGAGCCCGCGCAGCGATGCCGCCACATCCGGCAGCAGCGCCGCGGCGATGAAATAGCCGCAGACCAGACCGATCAGGCCGGCGACCAGCGCCAGCGCCACCAGCTCGACCACCAGCACCGTGTTCACCAGTCGCGCCGACGCGCCGCAGGCCCGCAAGGTGCGCAGCATCGGCAGCCGCTGCTCGAAGGCGAGGCCGACGGCGGAGTTGACGATGAACAGTCCGACGAAGAATGACAGCAGGCCGAAGGCGGTGAGGTTGAGGTGAAAGCTGTCGGTGAGGCGCTCGAGCTCGGTCTCCGCATTCGGTTCGACCCGCTGCAATGCCTCGCCGACGACGCTTTGCAGCGGCGCGGGCTTGCCCCTCGGCTTGCCGATCAGCAGCCGCGACAGCTGGTCCGGCTTGTTCAGCAGCCGCTGCGCCACGCCGATGTCGACCACGAGCACGTCGGGCACGAGTTGCGGCAGCACGCGTAGCGGCGGCAGCTTTGCGCCGTTGCTGATCGGCGGCGCCGCGCCTTCCTGCGCCTGCAGATCGCTCAGCGTCTCCTTCGCCACCAGCGTCTGGCCGGGCGCGGCAACGAAGCTGCTCAAATCCGAGGCGCCGAGGCGCGGCGCATTGCCGACATCGGCCGGCAGCGTCACCGGCTCGATGCCGAGCAACCGCACCGAGCGGCCGTTGACCTGGACCCGTCCCTCCAGCACCGGCGAGACCGGCCAGCCCGCGCGGCGGAGCTTGACGAACAATTCCTGCGGAAAAGTCGCCGCGTCGGGCGCGACCAGCATCGCCGTGCGCACGCCGCCGAAGGTTGCGGCGGCACGGTCATAGGCGCTGCGGGCCTGCTGGTTGATCGCCTGCACGCCGCTCCACAATGCGGTCGCGGCGATCAGCCCGATCAGGAGCGTGGCGAACTGCATCTTGTGCCGCCGCCAATGGCTCAGGAGCACCGCGAGCACCCACAGCGCGCGCCTCATGCGATCCGTCCCGCATGCAAGGTGAGGTGGCGGTCGAGCGTGCCGGCCAGATGCAGGCTGTGCGTCACCATCAGGAAGCCACAGCCGGTGCGCGCAACGAGGTCGCGCGTCAGCGCCAGCACGTTCTCCGCGGTGTCCTCGTCCAGATTGCCGGTGGGCTCGTCCGCCAGCAGCAGCGAAGGCTTCGTCGCCAGCGCCCGGCCGATCGCGACCCGTTGCTGCTGGCCGCCTGATAATTGCTCTGGATAACGCTTGAGCAAATCTCCGAGCCCGAGTCGCTCGGTCAGCTCCCTGGACCAGGCCGCATCATGCCGGCCGGCGATCCGCGCCTGAAAGGCCAGATTGTCCGCGACCGACAGGCTCGGGATCAGGTTGAACTGCTGGAAAACCAGGCCGATCCGGTCGCGCCGCAAGCCGGCGCGGCCTGCATCGGAGAGCTCTGTGACCTCGATGTTCTCCAGCCGGATCGTGCCGCCATCGGCGGCGTCCAGCCCGGCGATCAGGTGCAGCAGCGTGCTCTTGCCGCTGCCGGATTCGCCTGTCAGCGCGACGCGTTCGCCCCCCCTGATATCGAGATCGACCCCGCGCAGCACGTGAACCGGTTCGCCTGCCGAGGAGAAGGTCTTCGAGAGATTTCGGATGGTCAGCACGATCAATGGCGCCGGACGGAATTAAGGGAAATGCTGCGTAGCACACCTGCCGTGGAAATGCCGGGGTTGCGTTGCCGTTCAAGCCGTTGTTAGCTTCGGCAACGGCCAAATCATAAAAGTGCCAAAAAGAACATACGGGGAGAATGATGAGCGCTCAGGGAACGCCGTCCGCGGCGGGTAAGACGGCAGGGATGTCCAGCGCAACGCCGAAGGGCGCCTGGACCGTCACGTTTCTCCTCTTTCTCTTCATGGTCGTGAACTTCGCCGACAAGATCGTCGTCGGTCTCGCCGGCGTGCCGATCATGACCGACATGAAGCTCGACGCCGAGCAATTCGGCCTGCTCGGCTCCTCGTTCTTCTTTCTGTTCTCGATCTCGGCCATCGTGGTCGGCTTCATCGTCAACAAGGTCCCGACGCGCTGGGTGCTGCTGACGCTGGCGGTGATCTGGGCGCTGGCGCAGTTCCCGATGGTCGGCGCCGTGTCCTTCACCACGCTGCTGATCTGCCGCATCGTGCTGGGCGCGGGCGAAGGCCCGGCCTTCTCGGTCGCCGCGCACGCGATCTACAAATGGTTCCCCGACGAGAAGCGCACGCTGCCGACCGCGATCCTGTCGCAGGGCTCGGCCTTCGGCGTCATCCTGGCCGTGCCGGCGCTGAACTGGGTCATCGTCAATCACTCCTGGCATTACGCTTTCGGCGCGCTCGGCGTGGTCGGCCTGATCTGGGTCTGTGCCTGGCTGACGTTCGGCAAGGAAGGTCCGCTCGAGGACACCCAGGTCCTCGCCGCGACCGAGCCGCAGATTCCCTATGTGCAGTTGCTCACCTCGCGCACCTTTCTCGGTTGCGTGATCGCGACCTTCGGCGCCTATTGGGCGCTGTCGCTCGGCCTCACCTGGTTCACGCCCTTCATCGTCAAGGGCCTCGGATTCTCGCAGAGCCAGGCCGGCTTCGTCTCGATCCTGCCCTGGGTGTTCGGCGCCACCATCGTCATCCTCACCGGCTGGATCTCGCAGGTGATGATGGCGCGCGGCTACACCACGCGCATCTCGCGCGGCGTGCTCGGCTCGGTGCCGTTGATCATCGGCGGCCTGATCCTCGCCATGATGCCGCATGTCGCGGGTGCCGGCTTGCAGATCGCGCTGCTTGTCGTCGGCTCGGGCCTGTGCGGCGCGATCTATGTCGTCTGCCCGCCGATGCTCGGCGAATTCACGCCGACGTCGCAGCGCGGCGCGGTCATCGCCATCTACGGCGCGCTCTACACGCTCTCCGGCATCATCGCGCCGGCCGTGATGGGCACCGTGATCCAGCGCGCCGGCAACATGATCGACGGCTACATGACCGGCTTCACCATCAACGCGGTAGTGATGGTCGGCTCCGGCGTGATCGGCCTGCTGCTGCTGTGGCCGAATACGGAGAAGGCGAGGCTGACACGCGGTGCGGCGGCGCAGCCGGCCGGGTTGAAGGGCGCGGTGTCGCCGACGTAAGGGGGCGCTCCTCTCCCGGCCTCAACCTCAACTGTCGTCCCGGACAAGCGAAGCGCAGATCCGGGACTCATAGCCATAGGCCGTGGTTTGGCGAAGACTCGGAGTTGCCAGCTCCGCACCACGCTTCTCCCTGTGGTTATGGGTCCCCGCGTGCGCGGGGACGACAGCGAGATTGAGGCGCGGCCTTCGCGCCTCAGACCAATCCCCGCTTAATTCATCCCCTGCGCACCCCGGATCAGCTTCCCCGGCCGGCGCCCCGTTGCCTCGCCCTGCCGCCGCGTCACCACGCCCGACACGATCGTTGCGTCATAGCCATCCACATCCTGCAACAGCCGCCGCCCGCCCACCGGCAGATCGTAGTGCACCTTCGGCGGATGCAGATGCAGCCGGTCGTAGTCGATCACGTTGACGTCGGCCTTGTAGCCGGGCGCGATCAGTCCGCGATCGGTCAATCCCACGGACAGCGCGGTCTTGCGCGACTGCGCGGCAACCACGAACGGGATGGTGAGCTTCTCGCCGCGCTTGCGGTCACGGGTCCAATGCGTCAGCAGATAGGTCGGGAAGCTGGCATCGCAGATGATGCCGCAATGCGCGCCGCCGTCGGACAGGCCCGGCACCGATTGCGGATCGATCAGCATCTCGCGCGTCGCATCGAGATTGCCGTCGGCATAGTTGAGGAACGGCACGTAGAGCATGCCCTTGCCCTCGTCCGACAGCATGGCGTCGTAAGCGAGCTCCTCCGGCTGACGTCCCTGCTTGCGCGCCTGCGGGCCCAGCGCGTTCTCCGGCGGCTGCTCGTAATCGGGGGGATCGCCGAGCAGGAACATCTTGTCGTAATTGGGCCGGAAGAACAGCGGATCGTCGGTCGCGGTCGCCGTCTCGCTGAGAATGGCCTTGCGAACATCGGGTTGATGCAGGCGCGCCAGCCGCTCCTGCAGCGGCAGATGCGCGATCGCCTTGTAGCTCGGATGGGTCTGGAACGGGTTGCGCGACAGCTCGAGGCCGAGCAGCAGACCGACCGGGCGCGCCGCGATCTGCGCGGTGATGGAGAGGCCGCGCTTGGCTGCGGCGTTGATCTCGTCCAGCGTCTGGCGCCAGCGGTTCGGCGCCTTGTCGTTCTGCGTGATCGAGAACGAGATCGGGCATTTGGTGGCGTCCGCCACTCGCAGCATCATCGGCAAATCTTCGTGGATGGTGGAGAGATCGAGCACGAATTGCAGCACGCTGCGGCCCTGGCTGTGCATCGCGCCCGCAATCGCCGTGAGCTCGTCCTCGCCGGCCTTCAAGGTCGGCGTGAAGTCGCCGGTCGAGGTACGGTGGTTGAGCGTGCGCGAGGTCGAGAAGCCGAGCGCGCCGGAGCGCACCGCCTCGCCCGCGAGTTTGGCCATCGCCGCGTTGTCCTCGGCGGTCGAGGGATCGCGCCGCGCGCCGCGCTCGCCCATCACATAGACGCGCAGCGCCGCGTGCGGCAGCTGCGCGCCGACGTCGATGTCGAAATCGCGCTTGGCGAGCCAGTCCATGTAGTCGGGGAAGCTTTCCCACGCCCAGGGAATGCCGGCGCTCAGCACCGGCTCGGGAATGTCCTCGACGCCTTCCATGAGCTGGATCAGGCGGGTGTGGTCGGCGGGCTTGCAGGGCGCAAAGCCGACGCCGCAATTGCCCATGATCGCCGTGGTGACGCCGTTCTGCGAGGAGGGCGTGATGTCATGGCTCCAGGTCACCTGGCCGTCGTAATGGGTGTGCACGTCGACGAAGCCCGGCGTCACCAGCTTGCCGAGGGCGTCGATTTCTTCTTTGCCCTTGGCCGAGACCTTGCCGACCTCGCTGATCCTGCCGCCGGTGATGGCGACATCAGCCTCGAACAGCTCGCCGCCGCTTCCATCCGCAACGGTGCCGCCGCGGATCACGAGATCAGGGGTGCTCATGGTGTTTCTTCCCGTTTTGTCTTGTTGTTGTACGCGTTTCTCTCAGCCGTCGTCCCGGACAAGCGCAGCGCAGATCCGGGACCCATAACCACATGGAGTAGCTTGGCGAAGACTCGGAGTGACCAGTCTCGCGCCGTATCTTCTCCCTGTGGTTATGGATCCCTGCGTTCGCAGGGACGACAGTTGAATTCGTAGCGATACCGACGGCTCAAGCCTTCGCCGGCTTCCGCTCCGTGAACGGCGACAGCACCACCGTCGCCAGCATGAAGATCACCGACGCGCCGAACACCCAGTGCGGCGCGCTCTGGTCCATGATCCAGCCGAACAGCAGCGGGCTGACGATGCCGCCGAGATTGAAACCGGTGGAGACGATGCCGAAGGCGCGGCCGGCAGCACCGGCAGGTGCGGCGTTGCGCACCAGCATGTCCCGGGACGGCGCGATCACGCCGGAGAGAAATCCAGCGGCCATCATCGCGAGGGTCAGGGTCCAGCCGGGCAGCGTCACCAGCGCGATCAGCAGCACGATTCCCGCATTGGCGGCAAAGCAGGCGGCGGCGACATAGCCGTGGCGCTCGGTATGGTCGGCGAGGAAGCCGCCCGCGAGCACGCCGACGGCGCTCGACGCGAGAAACGCGGTCAGAGCCACATTCGCGGCGGAGTAGGACGCGCCATAACCGCTCATCAGCGCCACCACGCCGAAATTGTTGATGCCGGCAACCGACAGGCTGAGCAGCGTGAACAGCACGGTGAGCGTGATCAGCGCCGGCGTGATCACGGCCTGCTTCGGCGCGGTTTCGCTGCCGGGCTTTGTCTTGTGCGCGCCGGCATCGGGAATGCTCATCGTGACGAGCAGCAGCGCCACCAGCACGCCGATCGCACCCGCCGCGAACAGCGCACCGGTGCCGCCGGACACAGTGACGAGTGCGGCAACGATCGCCGGCGCAACCGCGCCGCCAAGATAGCCGGCAAAGGTGTGGATCGAGAACGCGCGGCCCATCCGCGCCTCATCCATGTGCTCGGCGAGGATGGCGTAATCGGCGGGGTGATAGACGCTGTTGGCAAGGCCAAGCAGCACGGCGCAGGCGATCAGCGAGGCGTAGCTCAGATGCAGCCCGAGCAGGATCAGCGCAAGCCCTCCGAGCGTCAGTCCGCCCAGCAGGATCCTGCGCGCGCCAAAATGGTCGACGAGATAGCCGGTCGGCGCCTGCGTCAGCCCCGACACCACCGCGGAGACCGTGAGCGCGAACCCGAGCTCGACATAGCCGACGCCGAGCTGGCTCTTCAGGAACGGGAACAGCATCGGCAGGACCAGCAGATGAAAATGGCTGACCCAATGCGCGATCGAGATCCCGGTCAGCGTGCGCAGCGCGCTGTCCGCCTTGCCTTGCTGCGGTGCGGCGAGAACGTCGACCATTGTTCCGTTTCACTCCCGATGGGAGCGCAAACTATCGGGGACAGCGGTTATTTGTCCATGAACGCACGCGCATGGCAGGTAGCGCGGCCCATCTATCATCCCTGAGAACGCAGGAACGAGATCGGAGGGTAAGGCCCCTCACAACGGCTCGTCATCCTCACCATATCGATCGCGCTTCGGCGTTGCGATGTCGCCGTCCTCGTAATCGTCGTCGTCGGTCGCGCGCGGCGGCGGAGGCTTTTTCGCCTTGTCGTCCGCGATCTTCGGCGGCTCGCTCGGCTTGGCGGTCCTGGCCATGGCTGTTCCCGGATGATGATGTGTCATCCGACCCTATCCTGAAAATATGGAGGGAGCCTGACTTATCTCAAGGGCGGCAATGAGGTCAGCCGTGCAGGATCGGTCCGCCCGCCTTCTTCCAGGCGTCGATGCCGCCGGCGATGTGCGCCGTGTTGGACAATCCGGCTTGCTTCGCTGCGGCCACCGCCATCGCCGAGCGTTCGCCGAACGCGCAGAAGAACACCACGCGGCGGCCGGTGGCGGCGGCGACCTCGCGCAGCATGCCGCCGGGCTTGAGGCTCTCCTCGACGCTCGGATAGGGCGTGTGCAGCGCGCCCTCGAGCATGCCGTGCTTCATCCGCTCGTTGCTCTCGCGCAGATCGACCAGCAGGATATCGGGCCGGCCGAGGACGCGGATCGCCTCGACCGCGCTCAGCGCGCGGCCCTCCTTCTCCAGCTCCTCCTGATGCAGGCCGACATGCATGTTGGCGGGCACCGCCACATCCATCATCTTCGGATTGGGCAGCTTCAAATTGGCCATCAGCTCGATATATTCGTCGACCGAGCGCACTTGGAGGCGCGGATTGTAGCGCCGCTCCTCGCCGATGGTGGAGACGGTGTCGCCCTTGTAGTCATGTGCCGGGAACACCATGGTCTCGTCCGGCAGCTTGAGCAGGCGGTTGAAGATCGAATCGTATTGCGCGCGCGAGGAGCCGTTCTGGAAATCGGTGCGGCCGGTACCGCGGATCAGCAGCGTGTCGCCGGTGAAGACGCGGTCGCCCATCAAATAGGAATAGGAATCGTCGGTGTGGCCCGGCGTGTACATCACGTCGAGCGACAGGCCCTCGATGGTCACTTTGTCGCCGTCGGCAACCCGCATCGCCACCACGTCGGCCTTGGTCTGGTCGCCCATCACGGTCATGCAATGGGTGCGGTCGCGCAGCTCGCCGAGGCCGGTGACGTGGTCGGCGTGCAGGTGCGTATCGACCGCCTTGACCAGCTTGAGGTCGAGCTCGCGCAGCAGCTGGCAATAGCGGTCGACCTTCTCCAGCACCGGATCGAGAATCAGCGCCTCGCCGCCGGGGCGGCTGGCGAGGACGTAACTGTAGGTGCCCGAAACGCTGTCGAAGAGCTGGCGGAAGATCATGGCAAGGCCCGGCGTGGAATTGATTTTTGAAGATTCTACTACGCCGGCCATTATAAAGAGAAGCAATTCACTGTGTAGACGAGAAAATTTAGAAGATTTTTATTGCGCGTGGTGGGATTGGGTACTCACTCCACCTTCCGCTGTCATTGCCCGCCTTGTGCGCAATCGCGCACTGGGGCGGGCAATCCAGTATTCCAGAGACGCCGAAGGGGACGGAGAGGCTGCGGCGTACTGGATTCCCCGCTTTCGCTGGGAATGACACTGCGCGTGGTGTTGCGCTGTGCCACAAAAGCCTCCGGCCGCCCTATCCCGCGATGCCCGGATTGCCGTCGACGCCCTTCAGCGTGACGCCTGAGCCGAGCCGCTCCTGAAACATCCGGCCCGAGCGCAGATATTTGGCCACCACGTCCCATACCGGCGCGCCCTGCCGGCCGTTGATCGAGGCCCAGCCCGCGACCTTGTAGCGATGGCTTGCGCTCAGCGCCTTGCCGCCATGGAGCCTCACATCGGAGATGCGGCTGCCGATCGCGGCATTGGGCGTGCAGGTGTAGCCGAGCCCGCCGGCGCGCACCATGTCGCCGCCCTGCTGGTAATAGGGATCGGCATTGAAGAGATTGTCGCAAATGTCTTCCAGCACGTCCTTAATCTCTGCGCCGGTCATCTCCTGCACATAGGTCTCGGGATAGGTGATCGCGGTCTCCGCGAGCAAATCCTCCATCGTCAGCGGCTGGCCCGGCAGCGCGGTGACGCCCCAGCGGAAGCCCGGCGACAGCGCGATCTCGGCGTCGAGCTCGGTGCGCAGCGCGGCGCAGATCAGCTCGTCGACGGGCCCGGCGAAATTGTCGCGGCGATAGAGCAGGCGGTCAGGCGTTGCGATCTTGTCCGACCAGTCGGTCACATGCGGCGCGCGGACCCGGCCGATCAGTTCGGCCATGGCAGGGTCGGGCTTCAGCAGCTCGGAATAGACCGGCAGCAGACGATATCTGACGTCGCTGACCTTGCCCTTGTCGAGCGCCAGATCGAGCACGCCCAGGAACTTCCCGTTGGAGCCGGCATTGGTCACGAGCGTCGTACCGCCCGCGTTCTTCACCGCGATCGGCTGCGGGATCGCGTCATGGGTATGGCCGCCGAGGATGACGTCGATGCCGGTGACGCGGCTTGCGAGCTTGAGGTCGACGTCCATGCCATTGTGCGACAGCAGGATAACGGCATCGACCTTGTCGGTGCCGCGCAAGGCATCGACGTGCTTCTGCAACTCCTCCTCGCGGATGCCAAAGGTCCAGTCCGGCGTGAACCGTTTGGGATGCGCGATCGGCACGTAAGGAAAGGCCTGGCCGACGATCGCGACGCGATGGCCGGCGAGTTCCTTGATCAGGGAGGGCTTGAACACGCGCCCCGTGGCGTTGTCGAAGGCGCGGGCGTCGTTGAACGCAGCTTCCTCGGTGAGGAAGACGTTCTGCGCCAGAAACTCGCCCTTGAAGCGCTCGAGATTGTCGCGCAGCACCTGCTCGCCATAGGTGAATTCCCAGTGCCCGGTCATCGCCTCGATGCCGAGCAGATTGGCGACCTCGACCATGTCGCGCCCCTGCATGACGTTGGCAAGCGCGGTGCCCTGCCAGAGGTCGCCGCCGTCGACCAGCAGCGAACGCCCGTCGCCAGCGTCGCCCCGCAACCGATCGATCAGCGTCTTCAGATGGGCGAAGCCGCCGAGCTTGCCGAAGCGCGCCGCTGACTTCTCGAACTCCAGGCAGCTGAAGGCATAGGCATCGGCGCTGTCGGCGCGGACCCCGAAGCGCTCCAGGAAGGCGCGGCCGACCAGATGCGGAGGCCGCCCCGCCATCTCGCCGATGCCGATATTGACGCTGGGCTCGCGGACATAGACCGGGTTGAGCTGCGCATGGGTGTCGGTGATGTGCAGGATGCGCGCATTGCCGAACCGTTCGAGGTCGTAAATGCTCGCAGCCTCGGCGCTACGCGCCGGTCGCGGCAAGCTCAGCGATGCTGCGACAATGCCTGCATTCTTAAGGAAATCGCGGCGGCGGATCGCCATCCCAGATTCTCCGCGCCTATTCTCGGCAGTTCGACGGTTCCACAACATCTCAGCTTAGCGGATTTCCATCGCCTTCCACGCTTCTTTTTCAGACATGGCCTGGAAGATCGACGCCTTCGCCAGCGCCTCGGCTTCCTTCGCAGCGGTCGTCGCGCGGTCGAAATCGCCGCCGTCCGCGGCGCGCTTCGCCGCCGCCAGCGTCGATACGGTCACGGTCCACTGGTTGCGAATGCCGGCTGCCTCCCTGGAGGCGGCTTCGGCGGCGGCATAGGCCGCCTTGTAATCCGCCTCGTTTGCCGCGCGCGCCGCAGGCGCGAGGCTCAGGGCGAGCAACATGGCTAGGGGAAGTAACAGCTTCATGGCCGCGCTCCCGGCCCCGAGATCGGCAGGCCGTTGGCGACGTAGGAGAGGAAGTATTCGACGTCGCGATATTCGTCCGCCTGCGGCTCCAGCGGAACCGCGCGGGTCTGGCTGTTGCAGGTGACGAAGCGGCGGCTGGTCGTGCCCATGCCGCTCCATTCGGAGCGGTAGATCGGCATCGCGTTCACAATGCCGAGGGCCGGCGCCAGGATCTCGGCGCGGATGCGCTCGCCCGGGCTCTGCACGTGGCAGCTCGCGCAGGAGAAATTCATCTGGCCGCGCCGCGTGTAGAAATAGCGCTTGCCGTTCTCGAACGCCGCGAGCGCGCGCGGGTCGTCGGGAATCCTGATGTCCATCGGCTTGCCGCGCGAGGTGAACGCCATATAGGCGGTCAGCGAGGCCATCTCGTCCTTGACGTAGGAATAGGGCGCCTCGCCATTGGCCTCGCGGCAGCGGTTGAGCGCGAGCTCCAGCGTGACGACCTTGCCTTCCTTCTCGTCGAAATAGGGATAGTTCTGGCGAATGCCGATGCCGCCGTTCGGGAAGCAGTCGGCGTAGCTCTTGCCGTTCTTGAACGGCGTCGCGAACATCTCCTTGCCGGCGTCGAGCGCGAACTCGTAGGGCGGGAACTCTTCCTTCTCCTGCCACTGCCGCTTCATGTCTGCGTTCATCGAATACGGACCGTTGACGAAGTCCTCGCGCTTCACATCGGGGAATTTCTGGAAGAAGAAGTTCTGGAACGCCTTGGCGTCGGCCGCGGGATCGACCTTGTCGGCCGCGATCACGCGCGGCGAGGCGAGGGTGAGCGCGATCAGCGCGGCGCTCACCGAGCCGAGCACGAGGGCGAGGCGGGTCCTCATCACGCGATCTTCGCGGTGATCGTATCCGATCCGCCCTTGTTGTCGGTCCAGGATATCTTGAGGTCGTCGCCCTTCCTGGCGCCCCTGAAGCTGAACTTGACGTAGGGGTCCTTGGAGACGGCGGTGCCCCAATCGGCGACGAAGACGTCCTTGCCGTTACATTCGAACTTCAGCTCCTGGATGAAGTGCGCCGGGATCAGCTCGCCCTTGGCGTCCTTGACGAAGCCGGTGTCCATGGGATGCTGGATCAGCGCCTGCACCTCGGTGATGTCGCCGTTGGATGTTGCGCGCACGCGAATGCTTGATGCCATCGGACCGATCCTCCTAGCCGCCGCAGCCGCCGACTGTGACTTTCACCTCCTTGGTCGCGCTGTAAAGCTTGCCGTCGGCTTCCACGATCGCGGTCAGGTTGGTGGTCTTGGCCATCTTCAGGCGGTTGGCGACACCAGGGATCGTGCCGTCCGGAATCCTGTAGGACGCTGCGAGCGCGCTCGGGTTTTCGGCCACGAAGAACGAGATCGAGGTCACCTTGTCGAGCGTCGTCGTCACCGAGATCGGCACGACGCCGCCATTCTCGGCAATCTCGGGCGCATCCAGCTTGACCTTGTCGGAGGGCTCGGCGGTCCTGCCATAGAGCGCCTTGATCGCGTCTGCCTCTCCCTTCTGCTTGAACGCTTCCTCCGGATATTTGTCGTTGGCCGCGGCATGCGCGGGCGCGAACGGCAGGTTGCCCAGGCCAAGCAGCGCGACCGAGGCCGCGCCCTGAAGGATCAGGCGTCGCGTTGCGAGGGGGCGTAAGGTCATCAGAGATCTCCTGGCGTGCCTGAAGTCACAGGGTCTGCAGGAAATCAACGATCGCGCTGATCTCCTGTTCGGTCAAAATCCTGTTCCGGCCGAACGGCGGCATCATGGTCTGCGGATTGCGTTTGGTCTCGTCGAAGACGATCGCGATCAACTCGTTGCGATCAGGGTATTTTGATTTGATGTCCTTCAGCTCCGGACCGATCGTACCCGGCAGGTCGCCGCCCTTGATGACATGGCAGGTCAGGCAATTGCCCTTGCCGCGGTCGAAGGCGAGCTTCTGGCCGTCAGTCACGGCGGATTGCGCCCGCGCTGAGCTTCCGGCAAGGCCGGCGGCGATGGCCAGCAGGACGTAAAGGACGGGCGTCCGGGGAAAGGCGGTCAAGGCGTCATTCCGAGGCGTTATGTCGATGATCTCGTTTATGGAAATATAGTGCTCCAAAGCACAAAGGGCACCGCCTGACAATCAAGACTATGCAGGCGGCAAAATGGAGTTAATATCTTCCGCATTGCAACTAAAGAGATTATTTGTTCGGCGGATTCAGGCCCAGGGGCGCGGGCCGGCTGTTTTCAGGGCGTTTGGGCGCTCATGCTGTTTTTATCTCGTTCTCGTTTTCAAGGGGACCACAATTGGCTGAATATGTCGTCGAATTTGGCAGGGACGGCGGACGGGTCGAGTCGGATGGGCGGCTCGATGCGCCGGCGTTTCATCGCAATCACGAATCGCTCTGGGCGGCGCTGGAAAAACATCTCGCCGGTCTGACTGGCAACGTGGTCGAGCTCGGCAGCGGAACCGGACAGCACGTGGTCCATTTCGCGCAGCACACCCCCGGCCTGATCTGGTGGCCGAGCGACCTCAACCAACGCCACCTCAAGAGCATCGAAGCCTGGCGCGTTCATTCGGGCCTGCAGAACATCCGCAGTCCCTTGCGGATCGACCTCACCGATCCCGACTGGTGTCCCGAGCTGAAAAACGGCCAGGTGCCGACCAGCCTTGCCGCTTTGTTCTGCGCCAACGTCATCCACATCGCGCCATGGAGCGTGGCCGAAGGCCTGTTCGCCGGCGCGGGCCGCTATCTGCGCGCCGACGGCAAGCTGTTGCTCTACGGCCCGTTCAAGCGCGACGGCAAGCACACTGCGCTCAGCAACGCCGTGTTCGACACCTCCTTGCGCGAAGGCAATCCCGACTGGGGCGTGCGCGATATCAGCGACGTCGAGATGCTCGCGCGCGGCGCGCGCCTGGGTCTGGTCGATACGATCGACATGCCTGCGAACAATCTGACGCTGGTGTTTTCGCGAGGATAATTCGGGAAGTCGTCATGCCCGGGCTTGTCCCGGGCATCCACGTTCTTCGAACCTCGCGGCAAAACGCGGATGGCCGGGACGAGCCCGGCCATGACGTTGTGGAAGCTTGGGTGCCTCAAGCGCTAGAGCGTTTCACGTTTTTATTGAAGCGTAACCGGCGTTAGCAAAGTAGTTGGCGCATTCACGTGGTTGGATGTCCTGGACGAGGTGACCGATGTGGCGCCAAGTATCCTCGATGGTGCGCTTCTGAGCCTGTCGCATCCAGTGTTTGATCTTGGAGAAGGCCTGTTCGATCGGGTTGAGGTCGGGCGAGTATGGCGGCAGGTACCAGAGCCTGGCGCCAGCGGCCTTGATCATCTGTCTGACAACTTTCGACTTGTGGCTTCCGAGATTGTCGAGAATGACGATGTCGCCTTCGCGCAGCGTTGGCAGGAGGACATGCTTCACATAAGCGCAGAAGCATTCGCCGTTGATCGGCCCGTCGAAGACGCAGGGTGCCGTGAGTTGGTCATGGCGGAGCGCGCCGAGGAATGTGAGGGTACGCCAGTGCCCGTGCGGGGCGAAGCCGCGCAGGCGGGCCCCTTTGGGCCCCCAGCCCCGCAAGGGGGCCATGTTGGTCTTGATCCAGGTCTCGTCGATGAAGACCAGCCGGCCAGCATCAAGTCCGGCCTGCCAGGATCGCCAACGCTGGCGTCTATGAGAGACGTCGGCGCGCGCCTGTTCGAGGGCGAACAGTGTTTTTTTTGAACCGCAGCCCTTCTCGGCGCAGGAACAGCCAGACTGCGTTGTGCGAGACCTTGACCCCGCGGGATGCCAGCTCCGCCTTCAGACCATGCAGCGTCAGGTGCGGCGTCTGAGTGATCCGCTCGACGATGAAGGCGCGGTGCGAATCAAGCACGGGCTTGCGGTGACCGCCCATCTTGCCAGGCGCTACCGAGCCGGTCGTTCGATAACGCTGTGACCACTTCACAACTGAAGAGACCGCAACTCCAAACCGTTCCGCCACAGATCGGCAGCTCTCACCTTTGGTCACAGCGGAGACTGCGCGCTCACGCAAATCGTTGGAAATTGGTCGGACCATCGGATGCTGGCCTCCAGCCCAGCCAGCATCTTGAATCATATTCGCCCCTGATCCGGAATCTCTTCCGATTCAATAAATCTGTGAACCGCTCTAGCCCTCGCCGTCCTTCCACCCGATCTTGTCCTTCAGAAACCGGAAACCGATCACCTCAAACCCCGCGCGCTCCTTGTTGTCCTTGCCGTAGCCGTGGCCGCCCGCTTCCGGTTCGTAGAACCAGGCCTCGTAGCCCATCGACTGGAGCTTTGCCGCCATCTTGCGCGCGTGGCCGGGATGGACGCGGTCGTCGCGGCGCGTGGTGGCGATCAGGATCGGCGGATAGGGCTGGCCGGCTCTGACGTTGTGATAGGCCGAGTAAGTCTTCAGCCATTCCCATTCATCCGGCTTGTCGGGATCGCCATATTCCGCGATCCAGCTCGCGCCCGCGAGCAGCTTGGTGTAGCGGCGCATGTCGATCAGCGGGATGGTGCAGAACAGCGCACCGAAGCGCTCGGGGTATCGCACCAGCATGTTGGTGATGAGGATGCCGCCGTTCGACCCGCCTTGCGCTGCGATGCGCTTTGGCCTGGTCACACCGCGGCGCACGAGATCGGCGGCCACGGCGGCGAAATCGTCGTGCGACAATTTCTTGCCGGCGAGGCGGCCGGCATCGTGCCAGCGCGTGCCGAACTCGCCGCCGCCGCGCAAATTCGCCTGCACAATGGTGCCGCCGCGCTCCAGCCACAGCTTGCCGAGCGACGGGTTGTAGTACGGCTTCACCGAATGGGCGAAGCCGCCATAGGCGCTCATGTACACCGGCGCATCGCCGGTCTCCCGCGCGGGACCCGTCTGCACATAAGGAATGCGCTCGCCGTCGATCGAGATCGCCTCGTGCTGCGTCACCACGAGACCATCCGCCGTGAATGTCTTCGGCGCCTGCTTCAGCACGGCCGGGCTGGCGATACCGGGCTCGATCAACAGTAGCGACGGCGGCGTCAGCGGGTCCTGCACATTGGCGAGCAAATCGCCGTTGCTTTCGGACGGATGGCGGTCGAGCGGCCAGATGTCGACAACGCCGATCTGCGGGAGGCCGGGAAGCGACTCGCGACTCCAGCCGTGAGCGGATGGCGTGCAGATCTCGAATTGCGGCTTGAGCTCGTCGAGGATCGACAGCACCAGTCTGCCGCCCGCCCAGAACAGGCCCTGCAGGGCGCGCCGCGGTTCAGGCTCGAACAGCACCACGAAATCGCGGCTGCCAGCGAGGAACGCCGAGAGCGACATGCCGAGCACGGTGTCGGTGGCATAGGATCGGCCGTCGACCAGCCAGTCCGCGCGCAGCTTCATCGCGAACCAGTCGCCATGCGCCTGCATCCAGACGCCGGTCGGCAGATCGAGCTTCGTCGTGGTGCCGGCCGCATCGCGCAGCCGGATGGCGTGGTTGAAGAAGTCGATCTGGTCGATGATCCACACCCGTGGCGCCGCTCCGGTGTCGTCGGTCATTCCGGAAAGCGCCATGTGATCTGCGGTGGTCTCGAGGATCACCTGCGCCTGTTCAAGCGGCTGGCCGCGCCGCCACAGCCGAACGGTTCGCGAATATCCGGAGCTTGTCGCCATGCCCTCGCCATGGGCGCTGGACAGCAGCAGCGTGTCGGCATCGAGCCAGTCGGCGCCGCCCTTGGCCTCCGGCAGCGCAAAACCTTCCGCAACGAAGCTCTTGGTGTCGAGGTCGAACTCCCGCAACGTCACGGCATCGCTGCCGCCGCGCGACAGACCGAGGATGGCCCGCGAGTGTCCCGGCATCGTGGTGATGGAGCTCAGCAGCCAGTCCGCGCCTTCCTGCGCGGCGAGCTGATCGATATCCAGCATGGTCTCCCACGCCGGCTCGGGCTTGCGAAACTCCGCCAGCGTGGTGCGCCGCCACAGGCCGCGTGGATGGGTGGCGTCCTTCCAGAGGTTGTGCAGATCGGTGCCGCGCCGGCTGACATAGGGAATGTTGTCCGGCCGGTCGTAGATCGCCGCGAGGATGTCGCGGTCGCGCGCGAAGGCCTTTCCACCAAACGCGTCGAGCGTCAGCCGGTTCTGCCGTTCGACGAATGCGAGTGCGCGCTCGCCTTCGATCTCCTCCAGCCACAGCCAGGGATCGTCGTCGGGAGCGCTGAGCGTGGGCCTGTCGTCGACGGACATGAACGAAACTCCTGGAGAATGCGGCGGATAGGATTTGATCGAGCGCAAGCCGTCAAGAGCGCGGCCGGCTATCATGCCGCCGATTGCGTCAGGGGCATGGCCCGCGCCCGTTTGCGCCGGTTGTCCGCGCTCCCGCACCGCTCCATAGTGCCGGGAATCAACAAAACCCCTTTAAAGACCTTCGGGCGGAAATGCCGATGCTAGACGTGACTTCAGCCAACGAGATCGACGCCGACGCGCGCGTGCGTGCCAATGTCGTGCGCCTCGCCGCGGCGCAGGCGCTGACGGGCGCCAACTCGGCGGTGATCTTCGCCACCGGCGCGATCGTCGGCGCCACGCTCGCGCCCGACATGTCGTTCGCGACGGTGCCGATCTCGATGTATGTGGTGGGCCTCGCCGCCGGCACGCTGCCGACCGGCGCGATCTCGCGTCGTTTCGGCCGCCGCGCCGCGTTCGTCATCGGCACCGGCTTGGGGACGTTGACCGGCCTGCTGGGCTCGTTCGCGATCCTGCACGGCTCCTTCGCGCTGTTCTGTGTGGCGACCTTTCTCGGCGGCCTCTACGGCGCGGTGGCGCAGTCCTATCGCTTCGCGGCGGCCGACGGCGCCAGCGCGGCGTACCGGCCGAAGGCCGTCTCCTGGGTGATGGCCGGCGGCGTGTTCGCCGGCGTGCTCGGGCCGCAGCTGGTGCAATGGACCATGGATGTCTGGCAGCCTTATCTGTTCGCCTTCAGCTTCCTGGTGCAGGCCGCGGTCGCGCTGATCGCGATGGGCATCGTCGCCGGCGTCGACATGCCGAAGCCGGCACCGGCCGACCTGCATGGCGGACGTCCGCTGCTCACCATCGTGACCCAGCCGCGCTTCATCGCGGCGGCGCTGTGCGGCATCGTCTCCTATCCCATGATGAATCTGGTGATGACCTCGGCGCCGCTCGCAATGAAGCTGTGTGGCCTCAGCGTGTCCGATTCCAATTTCGGCATTCAGTGGCACATCGTCGCGATGTACGGCCCGAGCTTCTTCACCGGCGCGCTGATCGCGCGCTTCGGCGCACCCAGCATCGTCGCCGCCGGCCTGCTGCTCGAGGCGGGCGCCGCCACGATCGGCCTCTCCGGCATCACCGCGATGCATTTCTGGGCCACGCTGATCGTGCTTGGCGTCGGCTGGAATTTCTCGTTCATCGGCGCCTCCGCGCTGGTGCTGGAGACGCACCGCCCGCAGGAGCGCAACAAGGTGCAGGCCTTCAACGATTTCCTCGTGTTCGGCATGATGGCGATCGGCTCGTTCTCCTCCGGGCAGCTGCTCGCTAACTACGGCTGGTCGGCGGTGAACATGGTGGTGTTCCCGCCCGTGGTGCTGGGCCTCGTCGTGCTCTCGCTCGTCTCGTATGCGCGCCGTCGCCGGGCTCGGCTTGAGGCCGCGATGGGCGAGTTCCCGGACGCAATCTGATTTGGCGGGAGGCTGTCAGCAACGTTGATACTTCGATCGCTGTCGAAGTGATTTTCTGAGGAGAGTTAATTAGATGTCGTCATGGCCGGGCTTGTCCCGGCCATCCACGTCTTGGGCGCGGATCGAACAACGTGGATGCCCGGGCATAGGCGAGCGGAAGCGACGCCGTCCTTCAGACGGCTATGCCCGGGCATGACGGAGTAAGCGGCAATGCTCGACAATCCTCAACAGCCCACGATCGACGAATCCTCCCTCCGCTACGAAGGCTGGCGCATCGTTGCGGTCTGCTTTCTGCTCGCGACCTTCGGCTGGGGGCTCGGTTTCTACGGCCAGAGCGTCTATGTCGCCGAGCTGCAGCGCGCCCGGGGCTGGCCGACCTCGCTGATCTCCTCCGGCACCACGTTCTTCTATCTGTTCGGCGCGTTGCTCGTCGTCTTCGTCGGCGAAGCCGTCCGGAAATATGGCCCGCGGCTGTGCCTGATTGCCGGCACGCTGGCGATGGCGGCAGCTAGCGTTGCGATCGGCGCCGTGCGCGAGCCCTGGCAGCTCTATCTGGCCGACGCCGTGCTCGCCTTCGGCTGGGCCGGCACCAGTCTCGCCATGATCACCAACACGATCAGCCTGTGGTTCGACCACAAGCGCGGCATGGCGATCAGCCTGGCGCTGAATGGCGCCAGCTTCGGCGGCATCGTCGGCGTGCCGTTGCTGGTGACGCTGATCGGCCACATCGGCTTCGCCGGTGCAATGTACGCCGCATCAGGCGCCATGCTGGTGCTGCTGCTGCCGGTGATCCTTTTTCTCGTCGGTCGCCCGCCCGATCTTCACGGCTGGCCTGCGACGGCGAGACCAAAGCCGCAATCGTCGGCGCAGATCCGCGCCTGGGCGCTGCGCGATGTCGGCTTCCTCACGGTAACCATCGCCTTTGCCTTGGTGTTGTTCGCGCAGGTCGGATTCATCGTGCACCTGATCTCGTTCCTCGATCCGGTGATCGGCCGCGAGCGCGCGGCCATCGCGGTCGCCGTGCTGACCGCGATGGCGGTGGTCGGCCGCGTGCTGTTCTCGATGGTGATCGACCGCCTCAACCAGCGGCTGGCGTCGGCGCTGTCGTTCCTGAGCCAGGCGGCGGCGCTTCTCGTCGTCATCAACCTGCACAATGACTATGTGCTGATCGCGGCCTGCGCGGTGTTCGGCTTCTCGGTCGGCAACCTCATCACGCTGCCCTCGCTGATCGTGCAGCGGGAATTCGACAGTTCCTCGTTCGGCGTGCTGATCAGCCTGAATACCGCGATCAACCAGGTGACCTACGCCTTCGGCCCCGGCGTGGTCGGGGCCTTGCGGGATTTTTCGGGCGGCTATGCGCTGCCGTTCTATCTGTGTGTTGCGCTGGAGGTGGTCGCGGCGGCCTTGATCATGGTGCGCGGCAGAGCGAAGCTCTCGTAGGGTGGGCAAAGGCGCATAGCGCCGTGCCCACCATCTTATTCTCCGTTCGTGCTGAGAGGATTGGTGGGCACGCTCCGCTTTGCCCACCCTACGAGATCGTGCCCCTGCGGCATCACGCCTCCCGCTGCTTCAGCAACGCCTCGACATCCAGCCTCTTCGTAAACATTGCGAGCTTGCCATCCGCCCCGAACGGCCACTGCTCCCTGGGCTTGTCCCAATACAGCTCCACGCCATTCTCGTCGGGATCGCGCAAATACAACGCCTCGGACACGCCATGGTCGCTGGCGCCGTCAAGCGCGATGCCCGCCGACAGCACCCGATGCAGCGCATCCGCCAGCGCCGGCCGCGTCGGATAGAGGATCGCGGTGTGGAACAGCCCGGTCGTGCCGGGTGGAGGCGGCGAGCCGCCCTTGCTCTCCCAGGTGTTGAGCCCGATGTGGTGGTGATAACCGCCGGCCGCGATGAAGGCCGCGCCGGAGCCCATCCGTTGCATCAGCTCGAAGCCGAGCACGCCGCAATAGAAGCCGAGCGCGCGATCGAGATCGGCGACCTTGAGGTGGACGTGGCCGATCCTGGTGCCGGCGGCGACGGCTGGGCTCTGCGACATGGTGGTGCTCCGTTGATAAACTCCACATAGGCCCGGCTTCGGGACGACGCTACCAGCCTGTCCCGAAACCCATCGTTTCCGAATGAGCGACTAGGACAGCTCCGCCGTCTCGCCCTCCGGCAGCTCGAACGCGAAGGCGTTCAGCGTCATCGACACCATCGTGTAATAGCCGCACAGTCCGATCACCTCGACCACGCCGCGTTCGCTCAGCAGCTTCACCGCCTCGTCATAGAGCCCCTTCTCGACGCCATGGCCCTCGTGCAGCGATTTTGCGAGATCGTAGATCATCCGGCCCTTGGGATCGTCGAACACGGGCGTGCGGCGGTCGCGGATGGCGTCGATGATGTCAGGATCCATGCCGCCGGCCAGCGCGAGGCGTTTATGCGCGTACCATTCGTAATGCGCCGTCCAGTGCCGCGCGGTTACCAGGATCGCGATCTCCGAAAGCTTGGCCGGGAAGATCGTGTCGTAGCGCAGCACCTCGCCGAGCCGCGTGGCGTGACGGGCCATGTCGGGGCTGTTGAGCCAGGCCATCATCGGCGCCGGCGGCTTGCCGCGCTTGCCGGCAATCGACTCGTCATAGGTCTGCCGCTGGCTCTCGTTCATTTCGCCAGGCGAAAGAAGTTTCAGGCGCATTGTCGTTTCCTCTTTGTTTTCAAGCTCGCCGTCGCTGCGACTATAGCCGAATGCGGCCTGCGGAAGTGGTTGAATTCCACGGGGCGATGGCTCAGAGTCGCACCCAACAAGTTGTGATGATGGAAACGACCATGAGCGAGACTGAGAGCGCCGATCTCGAAAAATTCCGCAACGAGACGCGGGCCTGGCTGGAAGCCAATTGCCCGCCGGAGATGCGCAAGCCCGCAACATCCGACGCCGATGTATTCTGGGGCGGACGCAACACGAAATTCGCCTCGGAGCCGCAGCGCATCTGGTTCGAGCGCATGCGCGACAAGGGCTGGACCGTGCCGGACTGGCCGAGGGAATATGGCGGCGGCGGCCTCAGCGCCGCCGAGCACAAGGTGCTGCGCACCGAGATGGGGCGGATCGGCGCGCGTCCGCCGCTGTCGAGCTTCGGCATCTGGATGCTCGGGCCGGCGCTGCTGAAATACGGCAACGAGGCGCAGAAGAAGGAGCATCTGCCGAAAATCGCCGCGGGCCTGATCCGCTGGTGCCAGGGCTATTCCGAGCCGAACGCCGGCTCCGATCTCGCCTCGCTGCAGACCCGCGCCGAGAGTGACGGCGACGATTTCGTCATCACCGGCCAGAAGATCTGGACCTCCTACGCCAATTACGCCGACTGGATCTTCTGCCTCGTCCGCACCGACGCGAGCGCGAAGAAGCACGACGGCATCAGCTTCATCCTGTTCGACATGACCTCCAAGGGCGTGACGACCAAGCCGATCCTGCTGATCTCGGGCTATTCCCCGTTCTGCGAAACCTTCTTCGACGGCGTCCGCGTGCCGAAATCGCATGTGGTCGGCACTGTCAACCGCGGCTGGGACGTCGCGAAATATCTGCTGCAGCACGAACGCGCGATGATCTCCGGGATGGGTGAGCGCGGCGTCGGTCGCCCGCTCGGCCAGATCGCGGCCGACTCCGTCGGCTCCGATGCGCAAGGCAAGCTCGACGATGCGATGCTGCGCGGCAGGATCGCCAGCTTCGACGTCGATGAAGCCGCCCTTGCCGCCTGCGCCGAGCGCGCCGTCGATCTCGCCAAGGCAGGCCAGGCGCATCCGGCATTCTCCTCGGCGATGAAATATTACGGCACCGAGCTCAACAAGCGCCGCTACGAAATCCTGATGTCCGCCGGCGGTGTCGATGCGCTGGAATGGGAGAGCGAGCGCTCGAAGCAGGGCGCCCGCCCGCGCGCCTGGCTGCGCACCAAGGCCAACTCGATCGAGGGCGGCACCACGGAGGTGATGCTCGGCATCGTCGCCAAGCGCATCCTGGATCTGCCGGGGGCGTAAGCCTTTCCGACATTCCGGGGCGCGACGAAGTCGCGAGCCCGGAATCCATTCATCCACCAACTCTGCCGCCCGATGGATTCCGGGCCTGCGCCTTGCGGCGCATCCCGGAATGACGACGACAAATAGATTTCGAATCGGAAACACGCACATGGCCCTCGTCCTCACCGAAGAACAATCGATGCTCCGCGACTCCGCGCGCGGGCTGATCAGCGACAAGGCACCGGTGTCGCATTTGCGCTCCTTGCGCGATGCCAAGGACCCCACCGGCTTCTCCAAGGAGCTCTGGCACGCCTTCGCCGAGATGGGCTTTGCCGGCCTCTTGGTGCCGGAGGAGTTCGGCGGCAGCGGCCTCGGCTTCATGGAGGCGGGTGTCGTGATGGAGGAGATCGGCCGCACCTTGATGCCGTCGCCCTTCCTCGCCACCAGCGTGGTTGCGGCCTCGGCGCTGAACCGTGGCGGCAATGCCGCGCAGAAGTCGGAATATCTGCCGAAGATCTCCAACGGCTCGCTGCTCGCGACGCTTGCGATCGACGAGGGCGCAAAGCATCGTCCGCTCCAGACCAGCCTTCAGGCCGTGCGCGCCGGCAACGGCTTCAAGCTGAGCGGCGCCAAGGCGCTGGTCGTCGACGGCCACGTCGCCGATCTCTTCATCGTCGCCGCGCGCACTGCGGGCTCAGCCGGCGAACGCGACGGCCTGACGCTGTTCCTGGTCAATCCCAGGGCGAAGGGCGTTTCGATCGAGCGCACGATCATGGTCGACGCGCACAATGCGGCGCGGATCGAGCTTGCCAATGTCGAGGTTACCGCCGACAGCGTGCTCGGCGAAGTCGACCAGGGCGCTGCCCTGCTCGACGGCGTGCTCGACATCGGCCGCGGCGCGGTCGCCGCCGAGATGGTCGGCCTCAGCGAGGAAGTGTTCAACCGCACGGTCGAGTACCTCAAGAACAGAAAGCAGTTCGGCAAGCTGATCGGCGAATTCCAGGCGCTGCAGCACCGCGCCGCCGAGCTCTATGTCGACATCGAGATCACCCGCGCCGCCACGATGAAGGCGCTGCAGGCGCTGGATGCCGACGTCGCCAAGGCCGCATCAAGCGTCGCGGTCGCCAAGGCCCGCGCCGGCACCACCGCCACGCGCGCGGTGCAGGAAGGCGTGCAGATGCATGGCGGCATGGGCATGACCGACCAGTTCGACATCGGCTTCTTCATGAAGCGCGCGCGGGTCTGCGAGGAATTGTTCGGGGACGCGAACTACCACACCGAGCAGCTGGCGCGGACGCGGGGATATTGAGGCGCACCTTCGTCTCACACGCGGTGTCATCGCCCGCGAAGGCGGGCGATCCAGTACGCCGCAGCTTCTCCGCATACGATTGACGTCTCGGAATACTGGATCGCCCGGTCAAGCCGGGCGATGACAGTTGAGAGTGTGGAGGGTGCCAGCCCCAAGCTCGTCATGGCCGGGCTTGTCCCGGCCATCCACGTTCTTAGCGGTCTCAAAAACGTGGATGCCCGGGACAAGCCCGGGCATGACGTTTGAGAATGCAGCTTTCGTCGAGCGAAGGACTTACCGCATCGGCGGCGCGTACTGCACGCCGCCTGCGTTCCACAGCTGGTTCATCCCGCGCGGGATCTTCAGCTTGGACTTCTCGCCGATGTTGCGCTCGTACATCTCGCCGTAGTTTCCGACGTGACGGATGATGCGGACGACCCAGTCCTTGGTGAGGCCGAGCTGCTCGCCGTAATTGCCCTCGGTGCCGACCAGCCGCATCACCTCCGGCTTCTTCGACTTCAGGGCCTCGTCGATGTTCTCCGATGTGACGCCGAGCTCTTCGGCGTTGATCATCGCGTAGAGCGTCCACTTCACGATCATCATCCAGTCGTCGTCGCGCTGGCGCACGACCGGGGCGAGCGGCTCCTTGGAGATCATGTCCGGCAGGATCATGTGGTCGCCGGGCTTCGACAAGTTCAGCCGCAGCGCATAGAGCTGGGAGACGTCGGCGGAGAGCGTGTCGCACTTGCCGGTGTCGTAGGCTTTCACCACGTCGTCCAGCTTGTCGAACTTCACCTCTTCGTACTTCATGTTGTTGGCACGGAAGTAGTCGGCGACGTTGAGCGCCGTGGTGGTCCCGGCTTGCACGCAGACCTTGCTGTCGGTCAGGTCCAGCGAGGTTTCCTTGTTGCGCGCGCGCGGCAGCATGAAGCCTGCGCCGTCGTAATAGGCGACCGCCGGGAAATAGAGGTCGTAGTCGAGCTCACGCGCCATGCTCCAGGTCGAGTTGCGCGAGAGGATGTCCACCTTCCGGCTCTGCAATTCCTTGAAACGCTCGCCGGCGTCGAGCGGAACGAACTTCGCCTTGCCCGGATCGTTGAAGATCGCGGAGGCCACGGCGCGGCAGAAATCGACGTCGAAGCCGGTCCAGTTGCCCTTGTCGTCGGGAATCGAGAAGCCCGGCAGGCCCTTGTTGACGCCGCACAGCACTTCGCCACGGCGAACGGTGCGCTTCAGGGTACGGGTGTCGTAGAATTCATAGATGATGGCCAGGACGGCGACCAGCACGGCGACCGCGAGCCCGATCAGCAGGCCGCCTCGAAATGTGCGCATCATGTTGCTCTCTCGAAAAATCGGGAAAAGGAATATTCGCTAAAGCGAGGAGATCAGAGTTCGGGCTTCTGACGGATCACCACCTTGGTGCCGACAGGGACGCGATCGTAGAGATCGGCGACGTCGCGGTTGACCAGCCGGAAGCAGCCCGAGGACACCTTGGTGCCGATCGTGTCGGGCCGATTGGTGCCGTGGATGCGGTAGACCGTGGTGCCCAGATACATGGCGCGGGCGCCGAGCGGATTGCCGGGGCCGCCGGCCATGAAGCGCGGCAGATAGGGCTGGCGCTGGATCATCTCCGGCGGCGGCGTCCAGTCCGGCCATTCCTTCTTGTTGGTGATGTTCACCAGCCCCTGCCATTGAAAACCATCGCGGCCGACGCCGATGCCATAGCGGATCGCGCGGCCACCGGGCTGGACCAGATAGAGATGCCGTTCGGCGGTCGAGATGATGAGCGTGCCAGGTGCTTCGGTGGTGCGGAAGTAGACGACCTGCTTCTGCCATTCCGGATCGAGCTCATAGGCGTCGTCGGCGACCAGGCCCGGCTCGTCGCCGCGATCGGGCTGCTGGGCGTAAGCATGGGGCGCGGACAGGATCAGGCCGATCGCAGCCACAAACATCCCGGTCAGGCGACGAAAATCCGTCATTTCAGGCTCTCCCCGCGGCCAAGGCCAAAATCATCTGGAACCATCAAATCTCAGGGCCATCTTCATGGCAAGTTGATGGCACACCCGGCTGTTATGTCACGAGAATACTTTGGTTTTTTGACGAGCCCTTCGCAATGCCACAAGCAGGGGATGGCGCGAAAAGCAGTGTCGGCGACATTCCTCCGGGGATGGCCTGTCGAATCTGCATCCGTCATGGCCGGGACGAGCCCGGCCATGACGGCGTGGAGGCAGTCGGGACTAAATCCTGTTGCTCTCGCGCGCGATCCCCAGCCGCCGCACGATTTCGGTGCCCACCGCGCGGGCCTCGATCCTCGACCCGATCCGGGGGCTGCGAAACCGCTTGCCCGAGCGCAACCGGATCGTGACGATGCAGTGCTCGTCCTCGGACCGGCCGCGGCGGTCGACTGAGATCGTCTTCACCTGGTTCCCCTCGATATGATCTGCGCGCGGCGTGCCGTCGCCCCACAGGCGTTCGACGCGGATATCGCCCTCGCGGATGATCCAGAACGCTCCGGTGACGAGGTTTGCGTATCTGTAAACCGCGAACGCGGCGAGCGCGCCGAGCGGCAGCAGCAGGATGTCGACATGGCTGGGCGGCCATCCGCGCCAGAGCTTGTAGGCGTAGGGCACGGCGCACAGCGCGACGGCGATCAGCGCGACGATCCGGATGTCCCGCGCGGAAAATGCTTCGAGCGGCTCGCCGAGATGCATCTCGGCATTGCTGGCATCGAGCGGATTGACGGGGTCCTCGACATTGGGGACGTCGAACTGCGCGGCGATCCGGGACACGGTGTCACGAACATGGGTGACGTCGGAGATCGGCGGCGACGTCAGGCGCTCCCCCGAGACAAGCGTGAAGACGAGCTGAAAGCGGGCCTTCACCCGCTTGCTTCCAGGAACCTGCAATCCGCTGATGTCGTCCTTCGCGACGATCCGCGTGCGGAGCTTCCCGAACGGACTTTGTTGCCCGATCAGGATTTCGTTTGGTGTGATGATCCACACCACCGCCGGCGCCATCATGATGCCAATGACGAACCCCGTCCCCACCAGG
The DNA here is from genome assembly GCF_008932115.1 of Bradyrhizobium betae. Classification (NCBI taxonomy): domain Bacteria; kingdom Pseudomonadati; phylum Pseudomonadota; class Alphaproteobacteria; order Hyphomicrobiales; family Nitrobacteraceae; genus Bradyrhizobium; species Bradyrhizobium betae. The sequence continues at coordinate 2,755,653 of NZ_CP044543.1, read as the reverse complement.
AGGGCGACCACGGAGATGATGATTTCCAGGGTGTCGTGCGTGAACAGGCCCGGCGTGAAGCACAGCGCGACGGCCGCCGCAAAGCCGGACATGACCAGCCGCTGCGCGATCGAGGCGCCTTCACGAAGGCGAATGTCGGTGCTGTTGGTCGTGTCGTCCATTGCGGGCGGCTGATTTCGAGGCCGCGAAGCTCCACGGACGGGTCCGCGGAGTCAAGCAACAACAGCGGCATCACGACCTGGTCGCTTTCGTCGTTGCGCTCTCGTCGCCGTGCCGGAAACGATCCGGCTGGCGACAGGGCCGATCACTTCGGCGCAAGCCACAGTCTGAGAGCGAACGAAATCACGGTGACGGCGCCGACGCCCCCGAGCCAGAGCACGGCGAACCATATCAGCCGTCGCCCCAGCTGCCTTGCCTCAGCTTCGCGCGGCATCAGTGATAACCGCTCCCGGCCCGGACCTTGCCGCGGAACACCCAATAGGCCCAGCCGGTGTAGCCGAGAATGAGCGGCACCAGCCCGGCCACGCCGACGAGCATGAAGATCTGGCTGTTCTGCGGCGCGGCCGCCTGCCAGATCGTGATGCTCTGCGGCACGATGAAGGGATACATGCTGATGCCCAGCCCGGCATAGGACAGCGCGAACAACGCCAGCACGAGAAAGAACGGCCGGGAGTCCTGCTTTTGCCCGAGGCTGCGCATCAGGAGTGCGGTGACGGCGGCGACCGCGATCGGCACCGGCGCGGCCAGGGCGACATTCGGCCAGGCGAACCAGCGCTGCGCGTATTGAATGCTGAGAAATGGCGTGGCGATGCTGACCGCCGCGATCGCCGCAAGCATCGCAAACAGCAGACCCCAGCTCAGCCGGTAGGCCTTCTCGCGTAGCGCGCCCTCGGTCTTCAGGATGAGCCAGGTGGCGCCCAGCAGGGAATAGCCGATCACCAGGGCAACTCCCGTCAGCAGGCTGAACGGCGTCAGCCAGTCCCACCAGCCGCCGGCATAATGCCTCCCCTCGACCTGCACGCCCTGCAGGATGGCGCCGAGGGCGACGCCCTGCGCCAGCGTCGCCAGCAACGAACCTGCGGCAAAGGCAACGTCCCAGCGGTTTCGGGCCGCGGTGGTGCGCCAGCGGAATTCGAAGGCAACACCGCGGAAGACCAGCCCGATCAGCATCGCGATGACAGGTGTATAGAGCGCCGGCATCAGCACCGCATAGGCGAGCGGAAAGGCTGCCATCAGGCCGCCGCCGCCCAGCACCAGCCAGGTCTCGTTGCCATCCCAGACCGGCGCCACGCTGTTCATCATGACGTCCCGGTCGGCCTTGGCGGGAAACAACGGAAACAGCATGCCGAGGCCGAGATCGAAGCCGTCCATCACGACATAGACGAACACCGCGAAGGCGATGATGAAGGCCCAGACGGTGGCAAGGTCGACGGCGGCGGTCATGACGGCGCCCCCTGTCCCGCCGCGCCTGAGGCCGGTGTGATGCCGGCGGCGCGCGCCGGCATGGCGCCGCTTGGGCCCTGCTCGCCGTGATGGGGCGAAGCCGCCATCAGGCGCAGAATGTAAATGGCCCCCGCCGCAAACACGATGAAATAGACGATGACGAAGGCCAGCAATGACGAACCCACCGCGGGCGCGGCCAGCGGGGAGGCGGCGTCCGCGGTTCGCAACAGGCCGTAGACCGTGAAAGGCTGCCGGCCGGTCTCTGTCGTGATCCAGCCCGCGAGCACTGCGATGAAACCCGCCGGCCCCATCGTCAGCGCGAAGATGTGCAGCGGCCGGGAATCGAACAGGGTGCCGCGCCAGCGCGTCCACAGGCTGAACAGCCCGAGCCCGAAGATCAGGAAGCCCAGCGCAATCATGATGCGGAACGACCAGAAGGTGATCGGGACCGGCGGCCAGTTTTCGCGCGGCACGGTGTCGAGGCCCGCGAGCGGCGCATCGAGCGAATGCTTCAGGATCAGAGAGGACAGTTTCGGAATCTGGATCGCGTAGTCGACCCGGCCGGCGGCCTGATCCGGCAGGCCGAACAGAATCAGCGGCGCACCGTCCTTGTGGCTCTGGTAGTGCCCTTCCATCGCCATGACCTTTGCCGGTTGATGCGCGAGCGTGTTGAGCCCGTGCTGGTCGCCGGCCAGGATCTGGATCGGCGCGACCAGCGCCGCCATCCACATCGCCATCGAGAACATCACCCGGGGACCGGGCAGATGCGGGTCGCGCAGCAGGTGATAGGCGCCGACCGCGCCGACCACGAGCGATGTCGTCAGGTAGGCGGCCAGCACCATATGCACGAGCCGGTAGGGGAAAGACGGATTGAAGATCACCTTGAACCAGTCGGCGACCACGAACTGGCCATCGGCATTGACGGCGTAGCCTGTCGGGGTCTGCATCCACGAATTGGCGGAGAGAATCCAGAACGCCGAGATCAGCGTGCCGATCGCGACCATCAACGTTGCGAAAAAGTGCAGCCGTGGGCCGACGCGTTCGAGACCGAACAGCATGACGCCGAGAAAGCCCGCCTCGAGGAAGAATGCGGTCAGCACCTCGTAAGCCATTAACGGGCCGATGACCGGTCCCGTCTTGTCGGCGAACACCGACCAGTTGGTTCCGAACTGGTAGGACATCACGATGCCCGACACCACGCCCATGCCGAACGCGATCGCGAAGATTTTCAGCCAATAGTGGAACAGGTTGAGGAAGACCTCGCGGCCTGTCCACAGCCAGAGGGCTTCAAGCACCGCAAGATAACTTGCAAGCCCGATCGAGAACGCGGGAAACACGATGTGGAACGACATCGTGAATGCGAACTGCGCGCGTGCAAGCACGATCGGATCGAGGTTCGATAGCATCGGCGCTCCCGTCACAACCGGGCAGGTTGTGGCTGTGGGGGCGCCGATCTGGCTGCTTGGCTATGTCATCGCGCCCGGCCTGCGCATGATGGCCCATGCCGGGCTCTTATGCTATAGGACTCTTTGTCTAACCGCACGACGTCAGCTGTTTGCATTCAGCAGCTTTGCCACTGTGCGGTCGATCTCGTCGTAGCGACCTTCGCCCGCGTGCTGGAATACGATCTTGCCGGTCTGGTCGATGATGTATTGCGCCGGCCAATACTGGTTGCTGTAGGCGTTCCAGGTTTTGGACTCATTGTCCTGCGCCACCGGATAGGTGATGCCGTGGCGCTTCAGCGCCGCCTGCACGTTGGAGGCCGAGCGCTCGAACGGAAATTCCGGCGTGTGCACGCCAATCACGACGAGGCCCTTGTCCTTGTATTTCGCGTAGAGGTCGGTGACGTGCGGCAACGTGTTGACGCAGTTGACGCAGCCATAGGTCCAGAAGTCGACCAGCACGACCTTGCCGCGCAGGTCGGCGATACCAAGCGGTTTCGAGTTGAACCAGTTGGTGATGCCGGTGAAGTCGGGCGCGCTCCCCTGGCTGGCGGCCGCGACGGTGATCGGCGTTGCCGGCGCGGCCTCGTCACAGATGCCGGGGACGGCGGCGCCGGTCAGGGCGAAGCCGATCAGCGAGGCAGACACGGCGAGCAGTTTCAGGGTCATGGAAGCGTCCTCCGTTGAGATGGGAAGCGATCACAGGCCGATCTGGCCGGTGGGATAGAAGCCGGTGAGCCACGCCACGATCAGCGTGTCGTATTGGAAATAGGCGGCGACTGCGAAAGCGATCACGACGACGCCAAAACCCTGCTGCAGCCGCGGCGAGATCCGCGCGAGGCTGCGCACGCGCGTGGTCGCGGCCTGTCCGCCATAGGCGATCGCCAGCATCGGGATCGCGGCGCCGACGGCGTAGGCGATCAGCAGCGTGCCGGCCCAGCTCGCGTTCTTCGTGGTCGCGACCAGCGTCAGGATCGAGCCGAGTACGGGGCCGGCGCAAGGCGTCCAGACCAGGCCGAGCGTGGTGCCAAGCACCAGCCCGCCGAGCGCGCCCTCGCGCTGTGTGGCGCTGGAGTTGCCGAGATCGAGCCAGCCATTGAGCCGGATCGACAGCCACTCGAACGGCGCCGGCCACAGCATCAGCAGCCCGAAGCCGAGCAGCAGGATCGACGCCGCCTCGCGCAGCACGTTCGGATCGAAATCGAATGCCTGCGTGATCGCACCGAGCAGCAGCGCGGTCGCGGAGAACGAGACGACGAAGCCGAGCGCGATCATCGCCGGCCGCAAATGCCCTGCGCGCCCGATCGAAGCGCCGAGCAGGATCGGCAGCATCGGCAGCGTGCAGGGCGCGGCGATGGTGAGGATGCCGGCGAGGAGTGCGAAGAGAAGTTCGAGCATGGGACACTCGTGATGGGGGTCACGAGGGAGGTTCGGGAGTGGCGGGGCCGCCGTTACGCGGCGTCACACATTCGTGACGGGAGCCCGGGGTGGTCACCGCAAGCCCAAATACAAAACGACCCGGACGGGGGCATCGTCCGGGTCGCTGGAGGTCTTGGGAGGTTTAACGAAAACCGTATGTGAGCTTTATAGGAGGGAAGTTTTTCCGCCTGATGTTGTGCTTTGTTTCAATTGTTTCGTCGGCGGTAACACTTCCGTGTCCCGGGACAGGGTCGCGTGCGCGATCCTATCCCATTGAAATCATTTGATTTAAGCAGCGAAGCGATCGACGCCAGCGCCCTTAAGCAAATCGGCCAGCTGCTTGCGGGCGTAGAACATCCGGGTCTTCACCGTGCTCTGGGGGATGCCGATGATCTGTCCGACCTCCTCCACCGACTTCTCATGATAGTAGACCAGCGTGATGATCTCGCGATGCGCGGGTGACAGCTTCTGAACACAGGCGCGCAGGATGGCGCTGGTGTCGCTGCGGTCGAGCGAGGTCTCGGGCGTATCGGCTCCGTCCGGAATCTCGCGGACGTCTTCCTGGTCGATGTCCTCGAAGCGGCGCTGGCGCATCGCGGTCAGCGCCTTGAAACGGGCGATCGACAGCAACCAGGTCGAGACCTGCGAGCGGCCCTGGAACTGGCCGGCGGTCCGCCAAACGTCGAGAAACACCTGGCTCACGAGGTCTTCGGCGGTGGTGGCGTCACGCACGATGCGCAGGATGAAGCGATAAACGCGCACGTTGTGACGGCAATAAAGGATGTGCATCGACGTCCGATTGCCGTCGGCAATGCTCTCGAGAAGCATGTCGTCCGAAGTCGCCTGAGCGGCAATGATGCTCTGACTGGCCTGGGCGTTGATGGCGATGACGTTCGGCATAGACTTGGCTCCCCGTAGCGCCGCAACCGAGCGGCGTTTCCTTGGACCAAAGTGTTAATGAGCCAACGTTTCGGGACGTCTGCACGAAAAGGGGAAAATGGTTTCGTGCGCCGCAAAATTGTTTCGTCGGAGTGGGGGCGACGAAACATTCAGGGCAAAAAAGCGTGTAATTTCAATGTACGGAAAATACGGGGAGGGGCGTTTGGCGGCGCTCTGAACCGCCGGGAACGAATTTAGGGGGATTGCGTTCGTCGCGCCACGCCCACCGCCGTCGTCCCGGGGCGCGAAGCGAACCCGGGACCCATAGCCCCAGGGAGCAGTTTGACGAAGACTCGGAGTTACCAGCTTGGCGCCATCACCACTCCCTGTGGTTATGGATCCCGGGCTCGCGCTGTGCGCGCCCCGGGATGACAGCGGTAGGTGCCGCCCGCTTACGCCTTCTCGCCCGCCGGCGAGAACAGATAGCCGCCGCCGCGGATGGTGCGGATCACGGCGGGCTTGGTCGGGTCGGGCTCGATCTTGCGGCGGATGCGCATGATGCGCAGGTCCACGGCGCGGTCGAAGGCTTCGGCATCGCGCGCATTGGCCAGCTCCAGCAGGCGCTCGCGCGACAGCACGCGCTTCGGATTGGCCGCGAACACTTTCAAGAGCCCGAACTCGGATGCGGTCAGCGGATGCTCGTTGCCCTCGTCGTCGCGCAAGGCCTGGGCTTCGAGATCGAGCCATTTGGTGCCGAAGCGCACCAGCTGGTCCTTGTCGGATTTGGCGGGCGCGGCCTCGGCCGCGGCGGCCTTTGTCGGCGTGCTCCGCCGCAGCACCGAGCGGATACGCGCCATCAGCTCGCGCAGCTCGCAGGGCTTGGCGACGTAGTCGTCCGCGCCGAGCTCGAGGCCGACGACGCGGTCGATCGGGCTCGCCGTCGCCGTGAGCATGATGACCGGCACGTTGATGCGGCTCTTGAGGTCGCGGATGATCGAGAGGCCGTCTTCCTCGGGCATGTTGAGATCGAGCACGACGAGGTCGGGCATGCCGCCGTCGATCGCGGTGCGCAACGACTTGCCGCCGTCGCACAGCGTCACGGTGAAGCCGTGCATCTTGAGGTAATCGCCGACCATCTCCCGGGCCGGGGCCTCGTCGTCGACGATCATGATGTGCTGGCTTTGGGTCATGGTCTCTGGATCACGGCATCTCGGTCGCGGGCAGGGTGATGGTGAAGGTCGCGCCCTTGCCGGGGCCTTGGCTCTCGGCCGTCACCTCGCCGCCATGCATGTCGATAATACGCTTGACGATGGAAAGCCCAAGCCCCGTCGAGCTCTCGCCGGCGGTCGGCTTGGCCGACAGCCGCTGGAACCGGCCGAACAGGCGGCCGAGATCCTCCGGTGACAGGCCGGCGCCCTCGTCGCTGACGCGGACGATGGTCTCGCTGCCCTCGTGGGTGACCGCGACGGTGATCTTGCCGCCGATCGGCGAGTATTTGATGGCGTTGCTGATGAGGTTGTCGATCGCCTCGCGGATGCGATCGGTGTCGCACATGGTGACGATGTTCGGCGGCGCGGTGACGTTGATCGCCTGCTGCTTGTTGACCGCCAGCGGCTGGTTGGCCTCCGCGACCTCCTTGACCAGGGCTGCGACATCGACCGGCTCGCGGCGGATGGTGATGTCGAAGGCGTCGGCCATCGCGTCCGAGATCAAATGGTCGACCATCGTGGTCAGGCGCTTGGTGGCGTCGCGGATGTGGTCGACCTGGGCGACCACGCCGCTTGCCGAGGCGCCGGTCGAGATCAGCTCCTTCAGCATCTCGGTGCGGCCGAGAATGACGCCGAGCGGATTCTTCAGGTCGTGCGCGACGGTGCCGAGGATCTCGTTCTTGAAGCCGTTGGCGCGCTGCAGCCGCAGCCATTGCGCCGAGAGCCGGCGGTTGGCCTGCATCAGCGCGCGAGTGCGCTGGGCGACGCGGTCTTCCAGCTGCGTGTTGGCGTCCTGGAGCTGCTGGTAGAGGATGACGTTGTCGAACGCGATCGAGAGCCGGCTGGAGAAGATCTCAACCAGCGAGCGGTCGGTCTCCGACAGCTCGCGCTCGGCCTGCAGCAGCACCACGACCTCGCGGCCGCTTCCGGTGCGCAAGTAAATCACGCTGCGATGGTCGGCGAATTCGTTCTTGCGGCGCGAGAAAGCTGCCTCGACCATGTCGCGCAGATCGGGGTCGAGCGCGCGCGAGGACGTCGTGCCGATGAAGCGGCTGTAGCAGCCGCTGCCGGCGAGCACCGAGAGCTCGGGGTCGACGCCGCCATTGTCGCGCAAAACCAGTATGCCGGCGCAATCGACATTGAGCAGCGAGGCGAGCTGGGTCAGCACGCCCTCGGCGAGCCGCTGCATCGACTTGAAGTCGTACAGCGTCGAGGCGGCGTCGATGATGATCTCGAGCCCGCGCCGCGTCTGCAACATGCGCTCGAGCTGCTGATAGGAGCGCAGCGCCGCGGTCAGCGAGGTGAACAGCTTGTCGGCGGTGAGCTCGGTCTTGGCCTTGTAGTCGTTGATGTCGTACTGAACGATCACGCGACGCTCGGGCGCCTGGCCCGGCTGTCCGGTGCGCAGGATGATGCGCACGGTCTCGTTCTGAAGCTCGTTGCGGATGAATTCGACCAGCTCGAGGCCCGCGACATCGGTCTCCATGATGACGTCGAGCAGCACGGCGGCGATGTCGCTGTGCGCGGCCATCAGCTTGCGGCCTTCGGCCGCGGAATGCGCCGAGAGGATCTCCAGGCCCTGGCCGTTGAGGGAATAGTCCGAGAGCGCAAAACGCGTGCCGTCATGCACGGCCGGATCGTCGTCGATGACGGCGATCTTCCACTTCCGGGCGTTCTGGTCCTCCGGCGCGGTACCGGTGTCGTCGATCAGGTGGAGGACATCGTCCTGTTCGGCCATTGAGCAGTCCCGTCAGTCTCTGTGCTTTGCGCGCCGCCCTTGGCGACCCGGGGCATGATAATGCGAAAAGTGGTGCCTTGTCCCAGCTTGGATTCCAGCATCATGCGCCCGCCGAGCTGCTGGGTGACGAGGTTATAGACGATATGGAGCCCGAGTCCCGTGCCACCTTCGTTGCGCCGCGTGGTAAAGAACGGGTCAAAGGCCTGGCGCTGCACGTCGGGGGTCATGCCGGCCCCGTCATCGGCGAAGATGATCTCGATGTCGTCGCTCCCGCGCGGCTTGGCCGAGATCGTGATGGTGCCGGCGCGCCCGTCGGCGAAGGCGTGGTTGGCGGCGTTGAGGAACAGATTGGTCAGGATCTGGCCGTAGGAGCCGGGATAGCCGTCGAGCAGCAGTCCCTCGAGCACGTCGACCTGGAGCGTGATCGGCGAGCGCTTCAGCACCGGCTTCAGGCTGGCGATGATCTGGTCGGTGGCTTCGCTGAGCGAGAACTGGCGCCGCTCGGCGTGCGAGCGGTCGACCGCGACCTGCTTGAACGACTGGATCAGCTCGCCGGCGCGGGTGAGGTTGGCGACCAGCTGCTGCGAGGCATCGCGCGAGGACTGCACGAATTCTTCCAGCTGCGAGCGGCGCAGGCCCCCGTCGCCCTTGAGCTGGGCCTCGAAGATCTCGCTGCGCCGGGCAAGGCTGGAGGCCACGGTCAGGCTGATGCCGATCGGGTTGTTGACCTCGTGGGCGACGCCGGCGACGAGGCCGCCGAGGGCCGCGAGCCGTTCGGCGTCGATCAAATTCTGCTGCGCGGTATTGAGTTCGAGCAGCGCGCTCTCGGCCTTCTCCTTGGATGCGCGCAGCTCGTCTTCGGTCTGGCGCTTGGCGATCGCGTTCTCGCGGAACACCTCCACCGCGCGCGCCATGGCGCCAACCTCGTCGCGGGCCTTGGTGCCCTGCACCTGGCGGTCGAGGTCGCCCAGCGCGATCGCGCGCATCGCGGTCATGATCTGCTGCAGCGGCAGCCGGATCGACAGCGCGATCAGCACGCCGGCGGTGAGGATGATGCCGAGGAAGATCACCGCGATGGAAAGGACGCGGCGGGAAATGTCCGCCAGCGTGCGGTCGAAGGTCTCCTGCGCCTTCTGCTCGCGCTGGCGCATCTTGGTCGAGAGATCGTCGATCGCGCCGATCGCCTCGGCCTGGCTGGCGTCGATGGTGTTGCGCAAGAGCTCGGTGCGGTTCGTCAGCTGTTCGGAGAGCCTTGCAAAGCCCTCGCGCATGGCCATGGTGCGGGCCCCGAGCTTTTGCAGTGCCATGCGCTGCAGGTCGTTGTCGGCGAGGTCGATCATCACCGGAATGGTCTTCTCGATCGTCTCGGTGTTGCGGCGCGCGTCGTCGGCGGCGCCTGTCGACTGCGACAGATAATAGGAATTGGCCGCGACCAGCATCGCGGTGAAGGCCTCGCGCGACTTGCCGAGCGACGGCCAGATCAGCGCGTCGCGATGGCCGGTGGCGCCCTCGATAATGGAATAGAGGCCGGCCATGTCCCTGGCCGGGCCCTGCACCTGGTCCTCATAGGTCGTGGCGATGGTGGCCTGCACGGCGCGCAGCTCGCCAAAGCCGTTGAGGAAGCGGTCGGTGGTGCGCTCCAGCTCCTCGACCGAGCCGGCCAACATCGGGTCCTTGGCGGCGCGGTCGGTCAGCGTGCCCAGCACGGCCTCGCGCAGCAGCAGGATCTCGGCGAACAGGTCCGGGCTCGGCTGGTTGATGTAGCGGTGGATCAGGTTCTGCAGCCGCCCGGTCTCGCTTTCGAGCAGCGCCAGGATCCGGTCGGACTCGCGCACCTGGCGCACGTCGTCCCAGGCCGAGCCCAGCACCTGCGAGCCGTTCCAGATCAGCGCCACCAGCACCACCACCACGGCGGAGTTCAGCGCCGCGATCGACAGGATGCGCCAGCGGATCGGCACCGCGCGTAGCACGCCGACCAGACGCGCGCGCAGGCGCCCGATCGGGCCCGGCGGTCGGTCTGCGTGCTCGCTGTGTCCGGGCGCTGCCAAGCGGCCTCACTCCACCTTGCTGCCGGCAGAGCCGAGGTCGCACGCAACGGCGCCCGTCGCGCCGATGGCCATCGCAGGTTTGGCGAGCAGAAGCGCGACGACGACCACCCCGGTCCGCGAGAGTTCGGCACGGTTCAACACTGGCACACTCAACCCCTTAGTGGTGGAGTCCATGGCGGGACCAAAAGGTTCAACGCAATCTAGCAGAAGGTTAAGGGAAGGCTATCCTGCCGCGGCCCCGCGAGGCGTCGTCCGATTGTGCGACGCGACCGAGTTTCATTCCTGATTGAATCCGCAGGGGCGGCGCTCTATGCAGATGCCGGGCAAAGGTCGCCTTTTGTTCGCGAGACAGGATCATCGGTCGTGATGTCAGCATGGCGCCTCTTGCAGATCGTTGCCGCTTCCGCGGCCCTCACGCTCACCTCGCAGGTTCATGCCGCCACCGACATCGCGTGGTGGCATGCCATGTCGGGCGAGCTCGGCCGGCAACTGGAAAAGCTCGCCGCCGACTTCAACGCCTCGCAGACGGACTATCGCATCGTGCCCACCTTCAAGGGCAATTACACCGAGACGGTGACGGCTGCGATCTTCGCCTTCCGCTCGCGCAGCCAGCCGGCGATCGTCCAGGTCAACGAGGTCGCCACCGCGACCATGACCGCGGCCAAGGGCGCGATCTATCCGGTGTTCACGTTGATGCGCGACATGAACGAGCCGTTCTCGCTGGCCGATTATCTCCCCGCGGTCTCCGGCTACTACACCGACGCGGCCGGCAATCTCCTGTCGTTCCCGTTCAATTCGTCGACGCCGATCCTGTACTACAACAAGGCCATGTTCCGCGACGCGGGCCTCGATCCGGAGACGCCGCCGAAGACCTGGCCCGAGCTCGGGCTTGCCGCTAAACGCCTGCGCGATCGCGGCGCGGTGTGCGGCTTCACCACGTCGTGGCCATCTTGGATCCACATCGAGAATTTCTCCGCCTTCCACAATTTGCCGCTGGCGACCCGCGCCAACGGTTTTGCCGGGCTCGATGCGGAGCTGACCATCAACAATCCTGTTATCGTCAAGCACGTCGCCCAGCTCGCCGAATGGCAGAAGACGAAACTGTTCGACTATAGCGGCCGCGGGCAGTCGGCCGAGCCGCGCTTCCAGAACGGCGAATGCGGCATCTTCATCGGCTCCTCGGCGACGCGCGCCGACATCAAGGCGAACTCGAAGTTCGAGACCGGCTACGGCATGATGCCGTATTGGCCGGACGTGAAGGACGCGCCGCAGAACTCGATCATCGGCGGCGCCACGCTCTGGGTGCTGCGCGACCGGCCGCGCGAGGAATACAAGGGCGTGGCGCGGTTCTTCGCCTATCTGTCGCAGCCCGGCGTGCAGGCGGCCTGGCACCAGAACACCGGCTACCTGCCTGTGACCCGCGCCGCCTTCGAGCTGACGCGCGCGCAGGGCTTCTACGAGCGCAATCCGGGCACGGCGATCTCGTTCGAGGAGATCACGCTGCATCCGCCGACCGAGAATTCGAAGGGCATCCGGCTCGGCTCCTTCGTGCTGATCCGCGGCGCGATCGAGGACGAGCTGGAGCAGGCCTTTGCCGGCCAGAAGAGCGCGCAACGCGCGCTCGATGGCGCGGTCGAGCGCGGCAACAAGATCCTGCGCCAGTTCGAGCGTGCCAGTCCGGACCGGTAGCTGCGCACGCGCCTCGTCCTTCGAGACGACCGCTATCGCGGTCTCCTCAGGATGAGGCTAAGCATCATCGGTGCCCGCCGCCGCCGCATACTCCGCCCTCATCCTGAGGAGCCCGCGAAGCGGGCGTCTCGAAGGATGGCCGCGGGGGGGAACTGCTTCTTGAAATGCTACGAAGGTCGCGATGTCGAAGCCACTACCCCAGTTCACCGACGCCGAAAGCTTTCGCGCCTTTCGCTCCGATCCGCCGCAATGGCTCCCCATCGCGCTCGACATCGCCCGCAGCCACGGTCTCGATACCACCGCGCCGCATGTGTTCGCGACCGGCACCAATCTCGTCGTCGGGCTCGGCGAGGGCCTGATCCTGAAAATCTTCCCGCCGCTGCTCCGCGCGCAATTCGTCTCCGAGCGCGGTTCGCTGACGCAGCTCAAAGGCCGTCTCCATCTGCCGATTCCCGAGATCGTCGCGGAAGGGATGCGTGACGGCTGGCCCTACCTCGTCATCACCCGCCTTGCCGGCACGCTCGGCTCCGAGGCCTGGCCGCAATTGCCCGAAGGCCAGAAGGAGCGCCTGCTGCGCCAGATCGGCGAGACTATCGCCGCCGTTCAAGCCGCGCCGCTCGGCCCGCTCGCGCAGATCGAGCCGCGCTGGGGCGACTTTATGCGTGCGCAGATGCAGGGCTGCAAGGCGCGGCACACGCGTCTCGGCCTTGCGCCGAAATTCCTCTCCGGTCTCGACGATCTCCTGCGCGACGCAGCCGAGCTGATCCCCATGGACGCACCGCCGGTGATCCTGATCGGCGAATACATTCCGGAGAATTTCCTGCTCGCCTGCCACGACGATCAATGGTCGCTCAAAGGCCTGTTCGACTTCGGCGACGTGCTGGCGGGATGGCGCGACTACGACCTGCTCGGCCCCAGCGCCTTCATGGCGGCAGGCCGGCCGGGAAGGGTGCGCAGCCTGCTCGAAGGTTTTGGCTATGCGAAGCCGGACTTCGCACTCAAGCGCCGCCTGATGGCGCTGATGCTCCTGCACCGCGCCAGCGATCTCAACAGCCACATCTGCATCAAGGGCTGGCAGGAGAAGGCCGGCGATCTGGTCGAACTTCAAGACTTGATCTGGGCGGATTGATCGCTCTGCCTCCAATCAACGGCGTCGTCCGAAGCTGCCGTTAGCCTTTTGACTGGATCAGCGCCGCCGCCTTGCTCAGCACGCCGGCGATGGCGCTCAGCCCGGACGCATCTCCGCCGATTGATCGCATATGCTGGATCGCGCCCGAGAACACGGAGCGGCATTGCGCGATGGCGGAGAGGGCCTGGGCCTTGTTGCTGGCGGCCCGCAATTGCGCCGCCGCCGTCTGCAACGCACCTCGCGCCGCAGGATCTGCCCCTCGCGCCATGCCGCCGCTCATTTTGTCCAGCACGTTGGCGACGCAGTCATAGAGCACCTTGCCGCTGTTCGTGCGGCAGGCTTCCAGGCCCTGGCTGCCGTCCGCGGCGGCCGCGACTCCCGCGGCTTGACCAAGCGCAAGGCGATGTCGACCATCCTGATCACGCATGATCTCGGCCTCGTCGCCGCCTATTGCGACCTCGTCGTGGTGATGGAGAAGGGCCGCGTCGTCGAGACCGCCAAGGCCGCCGACATCTTCGCCAATCCGCAGCACCCCTACACCAAGAAGCTGATGCGCGCGACGCCGCGGCTCGGCGTGAGCCTGCGCGATCTGCTGCCGGAGGAGGAGGGGGCAGCTGCTGCTGCCGCCAGCATAGTGTCCGCGGAATCTGCTCCGACCGTCGCAGCGAGCGAAAAGCCTCTCCTCCTCATCGAAAAGCTCGTCAAGGAATATCCCCGCCAGGGCGCGACCGCGACGCTCGGAAAGCTGTTCGGCCGCAAGCCGCCGGTCGAGCCCGACGTGTTCCGCGCCGTCGATGGCATCAGCTTCTCGATCGGCCATGGCGAGAGCGTGGGCCTCGTCGGCGAGTCCGGCTGCGGCAAATCGACCACCTCGATGATGGTGATGCGGCTGCTCGACCAGACCTCCGGCCTGATCCAGTTCGACGGCGAGGACATCGGCGCCATCGCGCCTGCCTCCTTCGCCCGGTTGCCGCAGCGCAGCCGCATCCAGATGGTGTTCCAGGACCCGACCGACAGCCTCAACCCGCGCTTCACCGCCGCGCGCGCCATCGCCGATCCCATCATGCAACTCGGCGACGTCAAGGGCCGCGATGCGCTCCGTGACCGATGCGAGGAGCTGGCCACCATGGTCGGCCTGCCGCACAATCTGCTGGATCGCTTCCCGCACCAATTGTCCGGCGGCCAGAAGGCCCGCGTCGGCATCGCCCGCGCCATCGCCCTGCATCCGAAGCTGGTCATCCTGGATGAGCCGACCGCGGCGCTGGACGTGTCGGTCCAGGCCGTGGTGCTGAACCTGCTCCAGGATCTCAAGGCCCGGCTAGGTATGAGTTATCTGTTCGTCTCGCATGATTTGAACGTAGTGCGCTTGTTGTGCGATCGTGTCATTGTCATGCGGTCGGGTCGAATCGTCGAGGAAGGCTCTTCCGAGAGGGTCTTGAGCGATCCGCAGGACGACTACACCAAGGAGCTGCTGACGGCGATCCCGCACCCGCCGCTGCCGGCTCACGGATGAGCACGCGAGAGTTTTGAGAGAGTGATGGCCGAGCCGCTGGACGATTATATCGACGCCGTTTCCAAAGCGCTGGCGCTGCCGGTCGAAGACGCCTGGAGGCCGGCGGTGCGCGCCAATCTCGAGGTCTCGCTGCGGCTCGCCCGCCTGGTCGATGAATTCGCGCTGCCGGACGAGACCGAGCCGGCGCCGATCTTCGCCGTCTGACGCCGCCATGACAGCCAAGCCAGATTTGAGCGCTGCCGACATCGCCAAGGCGGTGGCCGGCGGGAAACTGTCCGCGCTCGATGCGACCGAGGCTGCGCTCGCGCGCATCAAGCAGCACGACGGCGCCCTCAACGCCTTCACGGACGTCACCGCCGAGCGTGCCCGTGCCAAAGCCCGCGCGGTCGATGCCGACATCGCCGCGGGCAAGGACGTCGGTCCGCTCGCCGGCGTGCCCTTCGCGGTGAAGAACCTGTTCGACGTCGCGGGTCTTCCCACCCGCGCCGGCTCGAAGATCAATCGCGATCGCGCGCCGGCCGAGCGCGACGCCACGCTGATCGAGCGCATGGAAGCCGCCGGCGCCGTGCTCGTCGGCGCACTCAACATGGGCGAATACGCCTACGACTTCACCGGCGAGAACATCCACGACGGTCCCTCGCGCAATCCGCACGACACGACGCGGATGAGCGGCGGCTCGTCCGGTGGTTCGGGCAGCGCCGTCGGCGGCGCGCTGGTGCCGATTGCGCTCGGCTCCGACACCAATGGGTCGATCCGCGTGCCGTCGTCGTTCTGCGGCATCTTCGGCCTGAAGCCGACCTATGGCCGGCTGTCTCGCGCGCGGTCCTTTCCGTTCGTCGCGAGCTTCGATCATCTCGGCCCGTTCGCACGCTCCGTCACCGATCTCGCGCTCGCTTACGACGCGATGCAGGGGCCGGATGCCGACGATGCCGCCTGCACCACCCGCGGTCTGGAGCCGACCACGCCGCTGCTCGCCAATCCGGTGTCAGACCTTCGCATCGCCATCGCCGGCGGCTACTTCCAGAACAACGTCTTTCCCGAAGCTGTCGAAGCCGTCAGCCGGGTCGCCAAGGCGCTCGGCGCGACGCGCCTGGTGGAAGTCCCCGAGGCCGCGCGGGCCCGCGCGGCGGCTTACGTCATCTCGACCACCGAAGGCGCCTCGCTGCATCTCGATCGCCTCCGCAAGCGTCCGAACGATTTCGATCCCGCCGTGCGCGACCGGCTGATCGCGGGCGCCATGGTGCCGGCGCCGCTGGTCGATCGCGCGCAAAAATTCCGCCGCTGGTATCGCGCCCAGCTTGCCGAGTTGTTCAGATCGGTCGACGTGCTGATCGCGCCGGCGACGCCCTGCACCGCGCCGAAACTCGGCCAGGTGAATTTCAATCTCGACGGCGTCGAGCTGCCGGTGCGCGCAAATATCGGCATTCACACCCAGCCGATCTCGTTCGTCGGCCTGCCCGTGGTCGCGGTTCCCGTGCCGCTCGAGCCGCTGCCGATCGGCGTGCAGATCATCGCCGCGCCCTGGCGCGAGGACATCGCGCTGCGCGTCGCGTACGCATTGGAGAAGATGGGCGTCGTCGCCGCGCCCGCGCCAAGGGGACTTTGAGAGGAATCTAGAATGGAGATCGATCTCCCCGACGTGATCGCGGAAGTCAAAGCCGCGTTCGATCGTTATGAGCAGGCGCTGATCAGCAACGACGTCGCCGTGCTTGGCGAGCTGTTCCGCAACGATCCTCGCACGCTGCGCTACGGCATCGGCGAGAACCTCTATGGCTACGCGGCGATCTCCGGCTTCCGCGCCGGCCGCTCGCCGGTCGGCCTGAACCGCCGCACCGCCAAGACCGTGATCACCAGCTATGGCCGCGACACGGCGGTCGCCTCCACCCTGTTCTATCGCGACACGGCTCCCGGCAAGGTCGGCCGGCAGATGCAGACCTGGATTCGCTTCCCGGAGGGCTGGCGCGTCGTCGCTGCCCATGTCAGCATCATCGACGAGTCGAAAGAGACCTGACCTTATGACGCTTGACGATCTTCCGCAGGGAACACTGCCGGCTGAACCGGTGGTGCCGCGCGTCGACCGGGCGCTGCCGTCGCTGCAGAAGGTCACGCGCGCCGAGGAACTGCGTCTGCAGCTCGCCGACGAGATCGTGCGGGGAGCCCTGGCCCCAGGCTCGCCGCTGGACGAGACCGACATCGCGCGTCGCTTCAGCGTCTCGCGGACCCCGGTGCGCGAGGCGCTGCGCCAGCTCGTCGCGAGTGGCCTGGTCGAGGCACGGCCGCATCGCGGCGCGGTGGTGGCGCAGCCCTCGCTCGAACGGCTGACGAGCATGTTCGAGGCGATGGCGGAACTCGAGGCGATGTGCGCCGGCCTTGCCGCCGAGCGGATGTTGGCCGTCGAGCGTCATGGTCTGGAGGCCGTGCACGAAGAGCTGCGGGTGCTGAGCTATGCCGGCAATCCCGATCGCTTCCACGAGGTCAACGAACGCTTCCACAACGCGATCTATGCGGGCTCGCAGAACGGCTACATCGCCGAGATCACGCTCGCCACCCGCGTGCGCGTGCAGCCGTTCCGCCGCGCCCAGTTCCGCAACCTCGGCCGTCTCGCCAAGTCGCAAGCCGAGCACGATCGCGTCGTCGTCGCCATCATGCGCGGCGACAAGCAGGGCGCCGCCGCCGCCATGCGCGCGCATATCGAATTGGTGCGCGGGGAGTATGAG
This sequence comes from Bradyrhizobium betae, assembly GCF_008932115.1. Taxonomy (NCBI): domain Bacteria; kingdom Pseudomonadati; phylum Pseudomonadota; class Alphaproteobacteria; order Hyphomicrobiales; family Nitrobacteraceae; genus Bradyrhizobium; species Bradyrhizobium betae. The sequence goes on along the minus strand of NZ_CP044543.1, from coordinate 2,738,428 downwards.
ATTTACGCGGTGTCGGTGTAGGCCGCGCACTCTGTGCTGTAGGGTGGGCAAAGGCGCAAAGCGCCGTGCCAACCATCTATCCAAGCTGGCGATGATGGTGGGCACGCTTCGCTTTGCCCACCCTACGGCACCTACCCCGTCGCGGCTTCCGCCATGAACTTGCGCCATCCCCCAAACGCCGTGATATCCCGCGCTTCGCCCAGCACCTCCGGCTCAACGAGAAACCCCTTCACGCTGCGACCGTCCGCCAAGCGAACTGTCCCGATCGCCATCGGCGCCGGAATCGCATTGACGAACTTGCCGAAGGCGGACGACGACAGCGACCAGATCTCCAGTTCGATCGACGCCCCCTTGCCGGCCTCGACGCGCAGCAGGCCCGGCTTCGGCGGCGTGGTCTTCAGCGCATAGAGCTTGTAGTCCGGCGCGGTGCTGGTCGCCTCGACCAGCTTTGCGTTCAGCGCCTTCAATTCACCGTTCAGCGCCATGCCGGACAGATGCGCGCCGACCACGGCGATCGGAATCTCGTCGCCGCCATTTGCTGGAAGCGGCGCGAGCGGTGCTTGCGCCACGCCCTTTGCTCCGAGGGGCAATTTCGTATCCGCATGGAAGACGCGCCCGATGCTCGCGAGCAGCGCATCACGCCCCGCCGGCGCCAGCAGCGTGATGCCGAAGGGAATGCCCTCGGCGCGCATCGATGCCGGCACCGCGAGACCGCAGAGGTCGAGCAGATTGACGAAATTGGTGTAGGTGCCGAGCCGGCTGTTGAGCTCGATCGGATTGGCCAGCACCTGGGCGGTCGTATACGCCGTCGGCGCCGTCGGCAGCACCAGCGCATCGATATTGGCAAAGGTCCGCTCGGCGATCTTGCGCAGGCCCTGCAAGCGATAGAGCGCGGAGAAGGTGTCCGCCGCCGTGAGCCGTGCCCCGGCCGCGGTGATCTCGCGCGTGACGGGATGAATCGTATCGGGCGCCGACGCCAGCAGGTTCTTGATCACGAGATAGCGCTCGGCGACCCAGGGACCTTCATAGAGCAGCCGCGCCGTCTCGTAGAACGGCTCGAGGTCGAACTCCACCAGCGTTGCGCCGAGCGCCGTCCAGCGTTTCAATGCATCCGCGTAAGCGGCCTCCGCCTTCTTGTCGCCGAAGAAGATCAGTTGCCCGTTGCGCGGCACGCCGAGGCGCATGTTGGACGGAAACGGCGTGAGCGCGCCAAGCGGCCGGTCGCGCGAGAACGGATCGGCCTGGTCGGGCCCGGAAATCACCGACAGCGCCAGCGCGGCATCGTCCACGGTCAGCGCGAACACCGAAATACAGTCGAGCGTGCGGCACGCCGGCACGAGACCCGCGGTCGAGATCATGCCGAGGCTCGGTTTCAGCCCGACGATGTTGTTGAGCATCGCCGGCACGCGGCCGCTGCCGGCGGTGTCGGTGCCGAGCGACAGCGGCACCAGGCCCGCGCCGACGGCGGTGGCTGATCCCGAGCTCGAGCCGCCGGGAATGAGATCCCCGCGGATCGAATTTCTGGGAATGCCGTAGGGCGAGCGCACGCCGACGAGGCCGGTCGCGAACTGGTCGAGGTTGGTCTTGCCGATGATGATCGCTCCGGCCGCGCGGAGCCGTTCCACTGCGGTCGAATCGTGCGTCGGCGTGTAGGCGAAGGCCGGGCAGGCGGCCGTGGTCGGAAATCCGAGCGCGTCGATATTGTCCTTCACCGCGACCGGGACGCCGTGGAGCGGCAGGCCGGCGACATCCCTCGCGGCAAGCTTCTCGGCCTCCGCGATCGCGTCTTTCTCGTCGCGCAGGCTGATGAACAAGGCGGGATCGTTGTGGTCGCGGATGCGCTGATAGGTCCGTGCGATCGTCTGCGCCGGCGTGATCGTGCCCGCGCGATGCGCGGCCACAATCGCGGCGATCGTTTCAGGCTGCTCAGCCCCCATGGTGACAAACTCCGGCAACAGGTCTCACCCGGATTGAAGCAAGCGATGTGCCATTGTGTACAGAATCCGGGCAGGATGGCTCCTGCGGATACTATCGTCAGATCAGTGCCTTGGGTGATATTTCGATGAATGATTGAGCCGCCGTGCCAGCGCCCCGTTCCGGGCATTTGCACAAATCATGAGCAGTCGGGATCAGGTGAAGCCGGCGAGGATCTGGAGCAGCCGCTCCCGGTTCGCCTTGCCGATCTTCGCCTCGACATGCCGCTCGTGCTCGGCAGCGAGGCGCTTGAACTTCGCCAACGCAGTCTCTCCCGGCGCGGTGAGATGCAACGCGTGGGAGCGCCGGTCCGTCTTCGACTTGACCCGCCTTACGAGCCTGCGCTGCTCGAGGCTGTCGAGCAGGTGCACCAGCCGGGCGCGCTCGATGCCGAGGCGCTTGGCCACCGCCATCTGCGAGAGCCCCGGATTGGCGCCGATCACCGTCAGCACCGAATATTGTGTCGGCCGGATATCGACCTCGCCAAGCGTCTTGATGAAGTCCTGGAAAATCCAGATCTGGAAGCGCCGCACCGCGTAGCCGGCGTGCCCGACCAGCGCGTCGAGGCCGATCTGGTCCGCGTCGATCCGCTGCGGGGCGCCGCTGCTCGCGCGTCCGCGTGGGGAAATCCGGGCTGCGGTGGCTGTCACATCGCGTCTCCTGCCATGTGTCACCCTAGCGCGCCACCCGGCCCGGCGAAAGATTGTTGTTGACGACAACAATTACCATGCCCAACATTATGGTCAAAGCAGCCCGGAACGAGGCCGCAGCCCATCACCGCTACGGGCGAGGAGGAAGCCATGACAACCGCCACACGCGGTGACGCTGCGAGCCTGTTCGCAACGCCCAGGACCGTTGCCGAGCATCGCACCGACGGCAGCATCGTGTTGCGTTCGCCTGAGCCTCTTCGCGAGAGCGCGCGCTGCATCGGCGACTGGCTGGAGCATTTTGCGCGGCAAACGCCCGACACGATCTTCCTCGCCGAGCGTGACAGCGCCGATACGCCCTGGGCCACCATGACCTACGCAGGTGCCCTGCGGCGGGTCCGCGCGGCGGCGTCCTGGATGCTGGCGCAGAAGCTCAGCGCCGAGCGCCCCGTCGTCATTCTCTCCGACAACAGCATCGACCATGCGCTGCTCGCGCTCGCCGCCCAGCATGTCGGCGTTCCCTCGGCCGCGATCTCGCCTGCCTATTCGTTGATGTCCAGAGATTTCGACAAGCTCAAGAGCATGATCGCGCTGCTTCAGCCGGGTGCGATCTATGTCTCCGCGACCACGCCGTTTGCCGCGGCGCTGGCAGCGATCAAGCCGCTGCACGAAGCACAGATCATCAGCGGCAGATCTGGCGATGCCGATGCGCTCGCCTTCCGTGACATCGCGGCAACGCCTGAAGCGGACGACGTCGCCAAGGCGTTCGCCGCGGTGACGCCGGATACGATCGCAAAGTTCCTGTTCACCTCGGGCTCGACCGGCACGCCCAAGGCCGTGATTAACACCCAGCGCATGCTGACCTCGAGCCAGCAGGCCAAGGCGCAGACCTGGACTTTTCTGGAACAGGCTGGCAGCGATCTCGTCATCCTCGACTGGCTGCCCTGGAGCCACACCTTTGGCGCCAACCACAATTTCAACCTGGTGCTGCGCAATGGCGGCTCGCTCTATATCGACGGCGGCAAGCCCGCGCCCGGCCTGTTCACGACGTCGCTTGCCAATCTCAGCAGCGTGATGCCGACGGTCTATTTCAACGTGCCGCGCGGCTTCGACATGCTGATCGCGGCGCTGCGCGGCGACGAGAAGCTGCGCCGCCGCTTCTTCAGTGAGGTGAAATTCGCCTTCTATGCCGGGGCGGCGCTGCCGCAGAATCTCTGGGATGCGCTCGAACAGCTCTCCATCGAGACCGTCGGCCGCCCGCTGCCGATGGTCTCGGCCTGGGGCTCGACCGAGACCTCGCCGCTGGCGACCGATTGCCATTTCCTCGCCGACCGCTCCGGCAATATCGGCGTGCCGATTCCCGGTACCGAGCTGAAGCTCGTTGCGTCCGGCGACAAGCTGGAGGTGCGCGTGCGAGGCCCCAACGTCACGCCGGGCTATTGGAAGGCGCCCGAACTGACGAAGCAGGCCTTCGATGACGAAGGCTTCTATCTCATCGGCGATGCCGTGAAGTTGGCCGATGCAGAACGGCCCGAGCGCGGCCTGTTCTTCGATGGCCGGATCGCGGAAGACTTCAAGCTCAACTCCGGCACCTGGGTCAATGTCGGCACGCTGCGCGTCGCTGGCATTGCCGCGCTGGCACCGCTCGCGCAGGACATCGTCGTCGCGGGCCATGGCGGCGACGAGGTGCGCTTCCTGGTGTTCCCGAATGTTGTCGCCTGTCGTGCGCATGCCGGCTTGCCCGAGACGGCGAGCGTGAGCGACGTGCTTGGTCGTGACAGGGTCAGGACCGCGATCGCGCAGGGCCTCGCCAAACTGAAGCGGCAGGGCGCCAACTCCTCCGGCCATGCGACGCGGGCGCTGCTGCTCGTCGAGCCGCCATCCGTCGACGGCGGCGAGATCACCGACAAAGGCTACATCAACCAGCGCGCGGTGCTGACACGGCGCGCGGACGCCGTGGCGCGGCTGAACGACGATGCGTCGGCGGAGTGGATCGGGCTCTAACTGCAAAATGACCGCATTCGTTGCTCCTGTGCCCCGGACGCAGCGCAGCACGCAGTGATGCGCTGCGTCCGGGACACGAGAGCGAAGCGCTCAAATACGCCAGTCATCCTGTCGCAATATCCTGCAGGATTCTTTTGTTGCCGAAGCAACTAATTTGTGCGAACCGTTCCATACAAGGATGACGGCGGGGAAACCGCTGCGCCTGTCTTGGAGGAAACGATGCTCGGCAGAAGGGGTGCCGCGGGCGAACGCCGGCGTATGCCTGGGTGTGACGGGGGATCGCGCGCGGCGCGGGATCCGTCAGGCGTCGCTGCCGCCGGTCACCGCGCCGAGATTCTCGTGCAGCCTGCGCAGCAGGTCGATCAGCACCTCGCGCTCCTCCTTACTCAGACACGACAGCAACCGCCTCTCGCGCTCGAATGCCGCGACGATCACCTTGTCATGGGTGGCGCGGCCCTTTGCCGTCAGCGAGATCGAATGGGTGCGGCCGTCGTTCGGGTCGGTACGGATCGACACCAGCCCGCGCTTCTCCAGGCCCGCGAGCGTGCGGCTCACCGGGCCCTTGTCGAAACCGATCACGTGGCAGATGCGCGAGGCGGGAATGCCTGGCTCGATCGCCAGCAGCGACATGATTCGCCATTCCGTGACGTTGACGCCGAACTGCTTCTGATAGAACGCCGTCGCGCTGTTCGAGAGCTTGTTGGCGATGAAGGTGATGAACGCCGGAACGTAACGGTCGAGATCGAGCGTCGGTCCCGCCTCCATGGGCGCAGGCTTCTGGCGGGCTCTGGTCGAGGATGGCGGCATATCGGGGTTTCGACTCGCGGGATGCCCGCAGACCTAAAGGCAAGCGCGTCCCTTTCACAAGATCAAAATGAGGGAGGATTTTCATGAGCGCACCCGGCTCCGCGCCGTCAAGGGTCCCGCATGTCGACGTCGATCCGTTCGACATGAAGTTTTTTGCCGATCCCTACCCTGCGCACGAACTGCTGCGCGAGACGGGCCCGGTCGTCTATCTCGACAAGTGGAAGCTCTATGGCGTGGCGCGCTATGCCGAGGTCCATGCGGTCCTGAACGATCCCGCGACGTTCTGCTCCAGCCGCGGCGTCGGCCTGTCCGACTTCAAGAAGGAGACGCCGTGGCGTCCGCCGAGCCTGATCCTGGAGGCCGATCCGCCCGAGCACACCCGCACCCGTGCGGTGTTGTCCAAGGTGCTGTCGCCGACCGTGATGAAAGGAATGCGCGACCGCTTTGCCGCCGTCGCAGAGCAGCGGGTCGACGCGCTGCTCGACAAGAGCAGCTTCGATGCCATCACGGATCTTGCCGAAGCCTATCCGCTCTCGATCTTCCCGGATGCGCTCGGTCTGAAGCCCGAGGGACGCGAGCATCTCATCCCCTATGCGAGCGTGGTGTTCAACGCCTTCGGTCCGCCGAACCAACTGCGCCAGGACGCCATCGCGCGCTCGGCGCCGCACCAGGCTTACGTCACCGATCAATGCCAGCGTGACAACCTCACGCCCGGCGGCATCGGTGCCTGCATCCATGCCCACGTCGACGAGGGCGCGATCACGGCGACCGAGGCGCCGTTGCTGGTGCGCTCGCTGTTGTCGGCCGGACTCGACACCACCGTCAACGGCATCGGCGCTGCCGTCTATTGCCTCGCGCGCTTCCCGGAGCAATGGCAGCGGCTGCGCGGCGACCTCACGCTTGCGCGCAACGCCTTCGAGGAGGCGGTGCGGTTCGAAAGCCCGGTGCAGACCTTCTTCCGCACCACCACGCGTGAGGTCGAACTCTCAGGCGCGACCATCGGCGAAGGCGAGAAAGTGCTGATGTTCCTCGCTGCGGCCAACCGCGATCCCCGCCGCTGGGACAAGCCCGACAGCTACGACATCACCCGCCGCACCTCCGGCCACGTCGGCTACGGCTCCGGCATTCACATGTGCGTCGGCCAGCTGGTGGCGCGGCTCGAAGGCGAGACCATGTTGTCGGCCTTGGCCCGCCGTGTCGCCAGCATCGAGATCACGGGCGAGCCAAAGCGCCGCTTCAACAACACGCTGCGCGGGCTCGACAGCCTGCCGGTGACGATCACGCCCGCCTGACGACCGGCGGCGAAAACAATCAATCGGGGAGGGAATAATGAAGAATCTGAAATGGACGCTCGCGCTGGCTGCGAGCCTGATGAGCGGCGCGGCGAGCGCCGAAATCTCCGACAACGTGGTGCGTGTCGGCGTGCTCAACGACATCTCCGGCATCTTCCAGGATACCAACGGCATGGGCTCGGTCGAGGCCGCGCGCATGGCGGCGGAGGATTTCAACGGCGGCGGCAAAGGCATCAAGGTTGAGATCGTCTATGCCGACCACCAGAACAAGGCCGATGTCGGCAACGCCATCGCGCGCAAATGGCTCGATGTCGAAGGCGTCGATGCCATCGTCGACGTGCCGAATTCGGCCGTCGGCCTCTCCATCAACACGCTGCTGCGCGACAGCCGCATGACCTTCCTGGCGTCGTCGACCGCAAGCTCGGATCTCACCGGCAAGGCCTGCTCGCCCAACACCATCCAATGGGTCAACGACACCTGGGCCACCGGCAACACCACGGCGGCCGCGATGATGTCGCGCGGCGGCAAGGACTGGTACTTCCTCACGGTCGACTACGCGCTGGGCAAGGGCATCGAGGCCGAAGCGCAGAAATACATCGAGGGTCACGGCGGCAAGGTGCTCGGCTCCTCGAAGCATCCGCTCGGCACCTCCGATTTCGCGTCCTTCCTGTTGCAGGCACAGAGCTCGAAGGCGCAGGTGATCGGCCTTGCCAATGCCGGCGGCGACACCATCAACGCGGTGAAGCAGGCGGCCGAGTTCGGGGTGCAGCAGAACGGGCAGAAGCTCGTCGCGTTCCTGCTCTTCATCAACGACGTCCACGGCATGGGCATCAAGGTCGCGCAGGGCCTCCAGCTGATGGAGGCCTTCTATTGGGACATGAACGATGACACCCGCGCGTTTGCCAAGCGGTTCGCCGCGCGGCCCGGCATGAACGGCAAGATGCCGAGCGGCAACCAGGCTGGCGTCTATGCCTCCACGCTCGCTTATCTCAATGCGGTCGCGGCCACCGGCAGCGACAACGCCAAGGACGCCGTGCCGCAGATGAAGACATTCAAAGGCAAGGACAAACTGTTCGGCGACACCGCGATCCGCCAGGACGGCCGCGTCGTGCATCCCATGTATCTGTTCGAGGTGAAGAAGCCGGAGGAGTCGAAATATCCGTACGACTATTATAGGCTGGTTTCGACCATTCCGGCGGAGCAGGCGTTCAGGCCGCTGGCCGAGGGTGGGTGCGAATTGGTGAAGTGATTGCGGCGCGCGCCGCTGCACCCTCGCCCCTTGTGGGAGAGGGTGGCTTCGCAAAGCGAAGCCGGGTGAGGGGTCTCTCTCCTCACGAATAGTTTCGCGAGTGGAGAGAACCCCTCATCCGGCGCTTCGCGCCACCTTCTCCCACAAGGGGAGAAGGAAGAAAGAACTACACCACCTTGCTGCTTCCCTGCGTGATCAACCGCGCCGCCCGCTGATCTCGCGCGTAGATCCAGAGCCAGCTGAGCGCGACGCTGAGGCGGTGGCGGAGCCCGATCAGGAAGTAGATGTGGGCGATGCCCCAGATCCACCACGCGATGGTGCCGCGCAGTTTGACATTGCCGAAGTCGATCACCGCGAGCCGCTTGCCGATCTGCGCGAGGCTGCCGGCATGCTTGTAGCGGAACGGGCCTGTCGCCGCGCCGCGCAGTCGCGCCTTGATGGTTGCGGCGACATGCTTGCCCTGCTGCTTCGCCGCCGGCGCGATGCCGGGCACCGGCTTGCCGTCCCAGGCGTTGATCAGGACGGTGTCGCCGATCGCAAAGATCTCGGGATGGCCGGGGATGGTCAGGTCGGCCTCGACCTGAACCCGCCCGGCGCGATCGCTTGGTGCGCCGAGCCATTCCGCGGCGGGCGAGGCGCGCACGCCGGCGGCCCAGATTCGTGTCTTGGCCGCGAGCAGCTGGCCGCCGAACACCACGCCTTCACGATTGATTTCGGTGACTGCCTGTCCCAGCTCGACCTCGACGCCGATCCTTTCCAGCGACGCCTGCGCATAGGCCGAGAGATCGTCGGGAAATCCGGCCAGCACGCGCGGCCCGGCCTCGATCAGCACCACGCGCGCCTTGGTGGTGTCGATGTTGCGAAAATCGGCGGGCAGGGTGTGATGCGCCATCTCGGCGATGGTGCCGGCGAGCTCGACGCCGGTGGGACCGGCGCCGACGATGACGAAGGTCAGCCGCGCCGCGCGCCTGGCCGGATCGGTCTCGCGCTCGGCGCGCTCGAATGCCACCAGGATATGACGGCGCAGCGTGGTCGCATCCTCCAGCGTCTTCAGGCCGGGCGCGAACTGCTCCCATTCGTCATGGCCGAAATAGGCATGGCGTGCGCCGGTGGCGAGCACCAGCGTGTCGTAGGGGACCTCGCTGCCGTCGTCGATCAGTACGCAGCGCCTGTCGGCATCGACGCCGCTCACGGTCGCAAACAGCGTCGTCACCTCGCGGCGGTCGCGCATCAGGTGGCGGACCGGCCAGGCGATCTCGCTGGTCGCGAGCGACGCGGTCGCGACCTGGTAGAGCAGCGGCTGGAACAGATGATGGTTGCGGCGGTCGATCAGGGTGATCTCGACCGGCGCGCCCGCAAGCCGGTAGGTCGCCTCGAGGCCGCCGAAGCCGGCGCCGACGATGACGACGCGATGCGGTGTCGTGGTCATGATGCGTCCTCGAATCTCGCTGTCTCTGCTTCCTTCATTTAAGTGCTGATTGGGCGCTACAGTCCAATAGCGGTCATCAATCGGGGAATAGGGCGGGTGTATCGACGTCTGTGAAAAAGCGCCGCAGCTTTGGTCGAAGTAAGTAGAATTATATTTCTTGCCATCCCCGATTGGAGCGAAATATGGTGCAGGGGCGGGCGCTGAGCCATTGGCGGCGCGACAGATTTTGCGTTCAATAGAGACGACCCGGGGCGGCGATCACCCTGCTGCCGGGATCAATAATATGGAGGGGAGTGGTTATGAGGACGGCATTCTGGCTGGCGGGTGCGGCTGCGCTCACGCTGGCAAGCCCGGCATTCGCCGGCGACACCATCAAGATCGGCTTCGTTTCGACCTTCAGCGGCCCGACCGCCGTGATCGGCAACGACATGCGCAACTCCTTCGAACTGGCGCTCGACCACATCGGCCGCAAGATGGACGGCAAGCCGGTCGAGGTGATCTACGAGGACGACGGGCAGAAGCCCGACGTCGGCAAGCAGAAGACCGAGAAGCTGGTGCAGTCCGACAAGGTCGATTTCATCGTCGGCTACATCTGGTCGAACGTGCTGCTGGCCTCGCTCAAGACCGCGGTGGACTCGCAGACCTTCCTGATCTCGGCCAATGCCGGCCCGTCGCAGCTCGCGGGCGAGCTGTGCAGCCCTTACGTGTTCTCGACCTCCTGGCAGAACGACCAGACGCCGGCCGCCATGGGCCTCTACATGAACCAGAAGGGCGTCAAGAGCGTGTTCCTGATCGGCCCGAACTACGCGGCGGGCAAGGACATGCTCGCGGGCGTGAAGAGCACCTTCAAGGGCGAGGTCAAGGGCGAGGAGTACACGGTCTGGCCGAGCCAGCTCGATTTCTCCGCCGAGCTCTCCAAGGCGCGTGCCTCGGGCGCGGAATCGATCTTCGTGTTCTATCCCGGTGCGGCCGGCGTGCAGTTCCTCAATCAATATGCGCAGGCCGGCCTGAAGAGCACGATGCCGCTCTACACTGCGTTCACCGTCGACGAGCTGTCGCTGCCGCTGCAGAAGGAAAATGCGCTCGGTGTTCCCGGTGCGCAGGAATGGGTCAACGACCTGCCCAACGAGCAGAACAAGCGCTTCGTCGCCGACTACCGCAAGAAGTACACCGGCCTGCGCCCGACCTATTACGGCGCGCAAGCCTATGACGCGGCCCAGCTCATCAACAGCGCCGTCGTCGCGGTGAAGGGCGACACCAGCAAGAAGGACGCGATGAAGGCCGAGATGGAGAAGGCCAACTTCAAGTCGCTGCGCGGCCCCTTCAAATACGGCAAGAACCACATCCCGGTGCAGAGCTTCTATCTCCAGGACGTGGTCAAGGACGGCGAAGGCCAGCTCTCGCTGAAGACGGTCGCGACGATCGTCGAGAACGACCAGGATCGTTTCCACGACAAATGCGCGATGAAGTGAGGTGATTTAGCTACAAGCGACGTAGTCCCTTCTCCCCTTGTGGGAGAAGGTGGCGCGAAGCGCCGGATGAGGGGTGTCTCTCCACGTATTCAACTGCGAGAGATGTGCTCGTGGAGAGATACCCCTCACCCGTCTCGCCGCTGAGCGGCGAGCCACCCTCTCCCACAAGGGGAGAGGGGCATCACACCCGCGGCATGCTCACAGGCCTTACCTCTCGCGCCTGCGCCGCGAGCCTGATCCCGGCATTGGCCGTGCCGAACCCCTGATAGTCCCTCCGCTCGACGACTTCGAAGAAGAACCGCTCGTCGAAGATGTGCGTGTAGACCTGGAAGAACTCGCCGTCGCCCTCGCGGTCGTAGAGGATGTGGTTGGCGCGCAGCTGCGCCATCAGGCCGGGCGAGAGGTCGTATTTGGCTTCGATGTCGTCGTAGTAATTGTCAGGAATATCCAGGAAGTCCGCGCCGCGCTCGCGCATCTCCGCGACCGTCGCGAAGATGTCGTTGCAGGAGAATGCGACGTGCTGCACGCCTGAGCCGAAGAACTCCGAGATGAAGCGGGCCGGCAGGGTGCGGTTGGCGGAGGAGCCGTTCAGCACGAAACGCAGGCTCTGGTCGGCATTGACGACGGCCTGGCTCTGCACGAGGCCTCTGGGGTCGGCGATCTCCATCTGCGGCAGACGCTTGAGGTCGAGGATGCCGGTGTAGAACAGCAGCCAGGACAGCATCTCGTCATAGGGCATCGACTGCGCGATGTGGTCCACCGCCAGCAGCGCGTCCGTGCCGGCATCGCTGGCCACGGGTTCGAAATCCGTGTCCCAGTTCTTGCCGGCCTGATCGAGGAAATACAGCAGGCTGCCGCCGACACCGTGGATCGCGGGGATCTCGAGTTCGCCGGGCCCGACCGGCTGGTAGAAGGTGCGCGCCTTCAGCGTCTCGGCGCGCCGCATGGCGAGGCCGGCATTGTCGACATCGAGCGCGATGGCGCAGACACCGGGGCCGTGGGTGACGTAGTGCGAATGCGCAAAGCCGTCGGTCTCGCAATTGATTACCAGTTCGACCTTGCCTTGCGACCAGCGCTCCACGGCCTTGCTGCGGTGCTTGCCGGTCTTGCGGAAGCCGAGCTGAGCGAACAGTTGCGCGAGCTCGCCGGCCTTGGTCTCGTTGACGGCGAACTCGATGAAGCCGGTGCCGCGGCTCCTGGCTTTCGGCGCCAGTGGCTCACTGACGAGCTTGGGCCAATCCGGTGCGAGCTGGTCCTCCAGCAGGATCAGCGAGCGCAGGCCGTCGATGGCGGTCTGTGCAGCCGAGCCGGCGCGGAACTGGTCGTTGAAGATCTCCAGCGACAGCGGCCCGGCATAGCCGGTCGCCGCGATCGCCGCCATGAACTCACCAACCGGCAGGTCGCCCTGGCCGGGGAAGGAGCGGAAGTGCCGGCTCCACGACAGGATGTCGAGTTCGAGCTTCGGTGCGTCGGCTAGCTGCACCAGAAAGATCTTGTCGCCGGGGATCGAGGCCATTGCGCGGACCGGAAACCCCGGGGCCAGTGCGTGAAAACTGTCGAGGATGATTCCGATCGAGGGATGATCGGCGCGGCGCACGATCTCCCAGGCGTCGCGGTAGTCGTTGACATGGCGGCCCCAGGCCAGCGCCTCGTAGCCGACCCGCAGATTGCGTTTGGCCGCGCGCTCGCCAAGCTCGCGGAAATCGTCCGCGGCGCGGTCGATGCCGCCGAGCGAGCTAGGGGAAACGTTGGAGCAGATCAGCAGCAGGTCGGTGCCGAGTTCCTGCATCAGGTCGAACTTCCGCTCGGCGCGGGCGAAGTTGCGCGAGCGCTGCGGCTCCGGCATGCCCTCGAAATCGCGGAACGGCTGGAACGCACAGATCTCGAGATCGAGATCCTTGCAGAGCTGCGCCACTTCGCGCGGACCTGATCCAAACGACAACAGGTCGTTCTCGAAAATCTCGACCGCGTCGAAGCCGGCGGATGCGATGGCGCGGAGCTTTTCGTCGAGAGCACCTGAAAGGGAAACGGTTGCGATCGAGCGCTTGTTCATGCTGCCTGCTCCATGCGCGGATCTCATCCCATTCCTCCCTCGATGTCCCGGTATTGTCCGCGGCCTTGTGTCCGGCCGCTTGGATTACGCCGGGTGATAGGTCGAACTTCGCGCCGCCATCACCTCGTCGAAAGCCTCTCCCATGATCTCGGTCGAGGGGGCAAGACCGGTGAACAGCTCGAAGGCGTCGGCGGCCTGGTAGATCGCGAGCTCACGTCCGGTCATGATCCGCGCGCCGCGCTCCTGCGCCGCGGCGAGCAGCGGGGTGATCAGCGGCGAATATACCGCGTCCGCCACCCACAATTTGTCGTGCAGCAGCGTGGCCGCAACGGGCATGTCCCGGTTCGGCAACATGCCGACCGGCGTGCCGTTGACGAGACCGGTTGCGCCATGCAGTGCGTCCTCGACGCCTGCAGCCACCCTCGCGCCGCCCCGCGGGGCAAGCAGGGAGGCCAGCGTCTCGGCGCGCGCGGGCTCGCTGTCGAAAATGCGAATGTCGGCCACGTCGAGGCTCGCCAGCGCGAAGGCGATCGCCTTGCCGACGCCGCCCGCGCCGATCACGGCGACGGCGTTGCCGGAGGGCGCCAGCAGCGGCGCCACCGCGCGCGCAAAGCCTGTCGTGTCGGTGTTGTGGCCGGTCAGCCGTCCGTCCTTGACGACGACGGTGTTGACGGCGCCCATCGCGGCCGCGCCCGGCGCCAGCGCGTCGAGTAGCGGCACCACCGCTTCCTTGTAGGGGAACGTGACATTGACGCCGGCGAAGCCCAGGCGGCGCACGCCTTCGAGCATCATGGCGAGCCCGGCCGCATCGGCGCCGGCGACTTCGATGAGCTGGTAGTGACAGCGCAGGCCGAGCGCCTCGGCGGCGCGCTCGTGCATTGCGGGGGACGCGGAATGCGCGATCGGCGCGCCGATCAGGCCGGTGAGGAGCTTCTTGCTGGCGGCGTATCCGCGCTTGGACATGGCTTTCTATCGTCTCGCTGGGAGCCTTCGGTCCCGGCCATTAGCGGGGAAATCCGCGCAATTCCAAGTGGGCTTCGAAGTGGGCTTCGAAGGGGGCTTCGAAGGGGGCTTCGACGTGGGCTTTCAAGGGCGCTTTCAATGCGTTTTCCGGTGCGACGATAGCCTGTCCCCCGCCTAACACAATTACCCATTTATCCAACAAACCTAACGTCATGTTATTTTCTTTCGCCCGCGCGCCGGCGCGGCCCTGCCGTTGCCGCGGGACGGCTCGATCGCGCGCATCTCGGTACGCAGGGATTCGATGAAATGCTCGGCATGCAGCGACAGCGGCGCGCCGCGCTTGACCGCGATGTAGGTGTCGAACCGGGTCGGCTCGGTGATCCTGAGCAGCTCGATGCCGGGATAGCCGCCATGGGCCACCGTGAACTGGTCGATGAAGGCGATGCCGAGCCCGGCCTTCACCAATGCGCAGACGGTGGTGCCGAAGCGCGCGCGGATGGTGATGTCGTAGTCGAGCCGGTTGCGCGCGAAGATATCGGCCATGATCCGTCCGTAGGGGTCGTTGGGATCGATGCCGATCAGCGGATAGCGGGTGATCTCGGCGGCCGAGACCTGCTTGCGACCGGCAAGCTCGTGGCCCGGCGGCACGATGCAATAGAGCTCGCCCGATGCGAGCGGCATGAAGTCGAGGCCGGAATGCTCCAGGCGGTAGCTCATCGCGACGCACTCGCCGCGGCCGAGCATCAGGTAGTCGATGGCTTCCTCGAGCTTGAGGATGTTGATGTCGATGCCGAGATCGGGATAGCGGCGCCGGACGCGCTCGATCGCGCGCGGCACCATCACCTGCGAGATGCTCGGCACCGAGCCGATGCGCAGCTCCGACAATCCGCCCCGGCCGATCTTGGAGATGATCTCGGAGAGATCGTCCACCTTCTTGTAGACGCCGTTGATCTGCTCGAAAATGCTCTCGGCTTCCGGCGTCGGGAAGTAGCGGCCGTTCTGGCGCTGGAAGAAACGGATGCCGAGCGAGCGCTCGGTGTATTTGACCAGGCGGCTGATCCCCGGCGCCGACACGTTGAGCAGCTTCGCCGCGCCGCCGATGGTGCCCGTCACCATCACGGCACGGATCACTTCAACCTGGCGCAGCGTCATCATGTCCCGGGCATCCGAATGAGGATCGTGGCGGCGATCATCTCACGAGAGCCGCGATGTCATCCAGCTGCAAGTGGGGGACGATGTGGACGGGAGTCGGATTGTTTCGACTAAAATCAGCCCGTTTGAACGACGGGGCATCGGCGCGCGATCCGTTTCATCGGCGTCGCATTTGCTGCGACTGCGCTCTAGCTCGCCGGTCCTTCCGGCAACACGCTGCCGGGCCGCTCCGCGTGCTCGCTTTGCAGCACCTCGCGCGCGAACTCGATGATCTTCTGCTTGTTCGCCGTTTCGTGGACGGCGAAAAACACGCGGTTCAGTTCAAGGCCGAGCACGCTGTTGAGGGCGATGTCCTCGTGTTCCATCGTGGTTTTCCCGCTTTAGACGTCACAGGTGTAACTTGGCATCACTTCCTCCACAAGTAGATTAAATTCTCGGATCGAGCAGGGGCCGCAAAACTACGGGGGCAGCGAATTGAGGCAGCCCTCGAATACGTGCTATACGGGAAGGCGTGGGTCAGGAAACGCACCGATGTCCGCCGTAGACTATGGCCGGGAGGCGCTCGACTTCATCGAGGGCCTCGGAACCTATCGCAAGGTCCCGGACGCCATGAATGCGCTCGAAACGGCGTTCGGCCGCTTCGGCTTCGAAACCATCATCGTGACGGGATTGCCGAATCCCGATCAACGCTTCGCGCAGATGGTGCTGGCCAAGCGCTGGCCGGCGGAATGGTTCAGTCTCTACACCCGGAACAATTACGACCGCGTCGATCCGGTGGTCCGCTTGTGCCGCCAATCGGTCAACCCGTTCGAATGGGCGGAAGCGCCGTATGACGCCGACCTCGAGCCGGATGCGGCCGAGGTGATGAACCGCGCCGGCGATTTTCGCATGTCGCGCGGTTTCATCGTGCCGATCCACGGGCTCACCGGCTACGAGGCCGCGGTGTCGCTCGGCGGCGTTCATCTCGATCTCAACGCCCGCAGCAAGCCGGCGCTGCACCTGATGGCGATGTATGGCTTCGACCACATCCGCCGCCTGCTCCAGCCGGTGCCGTATCCCCCGGCGCGTCTCACCCCGCGCGAACGCGAGGTGATCGCGTGGGCCTCGCAGGGCAAGTCGGCCTGGGAAATCGGCGAGATCCTGCACATCACGCAGCGCACCGCCGAAGAACACCTTGCAACCGCTGCGCGCAAGCTGGGCGCCGTCAACCGCACGCATGCGGTCGCGCTGGCGATTCGCAACAAGATCATCAATCCCTGAGCGACATACTGGGAAATTTCCCAGTATCGAGCCTGTCTCTTTTCACAGAGGCTGACCCCCATTGAGGCTGAATGGGGGTTTTCATGATTCATGCGATTTCTGCGGTCAATCGCCACCTTTACGAAGACGTACTCGAGCAGCATTTCCGGCTGCGCCACGACATCTTCGTCGAGGAGCGGCATTGGGACACGCTGCGCAAGCCGGATGGTCGCGAGATCGATTCCTACGACAACGAGGATACTGTCTATCTGCTTGCGCTGGAGGGGCGCCGCGTCATTGGCGGTCACCGGCTCTACCCGACCACCAAGCCCTCGATGATGAGCGAGGTCTTTCCGCATCTGGCCGCGGTGCGCGGCTGCCCGGCCGATCCGCTGGTCTGGGAGTGGTCGCGCTACTTCGTCGTTCGCGACCGCCGCGACGGCCCGCTCAACCTGCAACTGATGGCGGCGGTGCAGGAGTTCTGCCTCAATCAGGGCATCGCGCAGGTCAGCGCGATCATGGAGACCTGGTGGCTGCCGCGCTTCCACGAGGCCGGCTTCGTCGTGACTCCGCTCGGCCTGCCGGGTCTGGTGGAGAACGCCTGGACCATGGCGGCGACCATCGACATTCGCCGCGAGACGGTCGACGCCCTGCATGATCGCATCGGCGTGGCGTCGATCGTGCGACAGGACGGCCCGCGTCTGGACGCCGTTGCCCGTGCCAACCTCTGCGGCCTCGCTGCCGCGCAACGAAAGAGCGCCTGAGATGACGAACATGATGCGGGACAGCCAGAGCATGGCGCAGACCAAGGACGAGAATCTCGGCTACATGTCCGACATGGCGCTCGAGCTGGCGCAAATGGCGGAAGACTCCGGATTGGCGACGCTCGCCTATCTGTTCCGGATGGCGGCACTCGAGGCCTCGACGGCAGAGAGCGTGCTTCCCGAACGGGATGATCGTTCCCGGGAGATCAGGTCGCACTAGACATCCTCCTCATTCCGACGAATTCGCACCCTCCCCGCGGCTTTGCTGCGGGGAGGGTGATCGTTTGGGTGCGGCAGGTTGCCCCACGCCGCTCGGCAGCCTTCTTGCAGGGACACGAGCAGGGCGCGTTCGACCACGCGCGCCGGATGCAACAAAGTGCATGTCTGGCGCGGAATCGCTCTTGCCTCGGAACGATACTGCCATTACCCATTTTTTCGCCTTGTCGAGGCGGGGGAGCTCTTTCACTGATGACGACCGTGTTCGAAGGTCGGCGCTGTACCGCGTGCGCCTGAAAGAGTTCTGATGCTGCTCGTCGTCGAACAGTTCCTGAACGGATTGCAGTTTGGCCTGCTGCTGTTCCTGCTCGCCGCCGGCCTGACGCTGGTGTTCGGGATCATGGATCTCGTCAACCTCGCGCACGGCTCGCTCTACATGATGGGCGCTTATTTCGCCGCGACCTTCGCGGCCTGGACCGGCAGCTTCCTGCTCGGTGCGCTGCTGGCGCTCGGCGCCACGCTTCTGCTGGGCATCGTGCTGGAGATGAGTGCGCTGCGGCATCTCTATGGCCGCGACCATCTCGACCACGTGCTCGCGACCTTCGGCCTGATCCTGTTCTTCAACGAGGCGGTGCGGCTGATCTGGGGCCCGGCCGGTCTCGCGCTGCCGCTGCCCGCCTGGCTCACGGTGCCGGTGCCGATCCTGCCCGGCATTCACTATCCCGCCTATCGCCTCGCCATCATCGCGGTGGCGCTGCTGGTCGCGCTCCTGCTCTATCTCGGCGTGATGCGCACCCGCATCGGCATGCTGATCCGGGCCGGCGCCTCCAACCGCGAGATGATCGGTGCGCTCGGCATCAACATCAAGCTGCTCTACACGCTGGTGTTCGGCCTCGGGGCCGCGCTCGCCGGCCTCGCCGGCCTGATGCAGGCGCCGATCCTCACCGTGCAGATCGGCATGGGCGAGAACATCCTGATCCTCGCCTTCGTCATCATCGTGATCGGCGGCATCGGCTCGATCCGCGGTGCGTTCCTCGCCGCGATCTTCGTCGGCATGATCGACACACTCGGCCGCGCCTTCCTGCCCAATTTGCTACGGCAGGTGCTGAGCGGCGCCGCTGCGTCCACTGCCGCGCCGGCGCTGTCCTCCATGTTGATCTATCTGGTGATGGCGATCGTGCTGGTGGTGCGGCCGGAGGGGCTGTTTCCGGCCAACCGTCGATGAAGGCTTTCACCGTGAGCAAGGCCGTCACGGCCCTGATGCTGGCCGGCCTCGTGCTGCTGCCGCTCTATTCGCAAGCATCCGGCAACGTCTTCATCCTGACGCTGTTCACCCGCATCGTCATCCTGGCGCTGGCGGCCGCGAGCCTCAACCTCATCATGGGCTATGGCGGCATGATGAGCTTCGGCCACGCCGCCTATCTCGGCATCGGCGGCTATGCCGTCGGCATGCTCGCGCAGGAAGGCGTCGGCTCCGGCTTCATCCAGTTCCCGGTCGCGCTCGCGGCCTCCGCGCTCTATGCGCTGGTGATCGGCGCGCTGAGCTTGCGCACCCGCGGCGTCTATTTCATCATGATCACGCTCGCCTTCGCGCAGATGGCCTATTACGTCGCCTCGGGCCTGGCCCGCTACGGCGGCGACGACGGCCTCACCGTCTACAAGCGCAGCGACTTCTCCGGCCTGGTCAATCTCGGCAATCGCACGCAGTTCTATTACCTCTGCCTCGCCTGCCTGTTCGGGGTCATCTTCCTGATCTGGCGCATCGCCAATTCGCGTTTCGGTCTCGTCGTGCAGGGATTGCGCTCCAACGAGCAGCGCATGCAGGCGATCGGCTTCCCAGCCAAACGCTATCAGCTCGTCTGCTTCGTCATCTCCGGCATGATGTGCGGCCTCGCCGGCGCGCTGCTCGCCAACAACACCGATTTCATCAGCCCGGCCGTGATGTACTGGACCCGGTCCGGCGATCTCATGGTGATGGTGATCCTGGGCGGCATGGGCACGCTGTTCGGCCCCGTCATGGGCGCCGTGGTGTATCTGCTGCTGGAAGAGTTCCTGTCGCAGCTCACCGAATATTGGGCGCTGATCATGGGGCCGATGCTGCTGCTGATCGTGCTGTTCGGCCGCGGCGGCATCATGGGCCTGCTCGGGAGGTTCAATCGTGGCTGAACCTCTGCTCCGGGTCGACAGACTGGTGCGTCGCTTCGGCGGCATCATCGCGACGGACCACGTTTCGCTCGACGTCGCGGCCGGCGAGCTGCACGCCATCATCGGCCCGAACGGAGCCGGCAAGACCACGCTGATCAGCCAGCTCACCGGACACCTCGAACCGCATTCCGGCAGCGTCTCGCTCGGCGGCCGCGACATCACCTATCTGCCGGCCTATCGCCGCTGCGCGCTCGGCCTTGCCCGCTCGTTCCAGATCACTTCGTTGCTGCTCGATTTCACCGCCGCCGACAATGTCGCGCTGGCAGCCCAGGCGCATGCGGGCCACTCGTTCCGCTTCTTCGCCAACGCCCGCAAGGAAAAGGGCCTGCGCGATGCCGCCCATGCGGCGCTCGACCGCGTCGGGCTGCTGCATCGTGCCGATATCCTGGTGTCCAGGCTCAGCCATGGCGAGCGTCGCCAGATCGAGCTTGCGGTCGCGCTCGCGAGCAAGCCGAAATTGCTGCTGCTCGACGAGCCGATGGCGGGCCTCGGCGTCACCGAATCCCAGAGCATGGTCAAGCTGCTGCAGGAGCTGCGCAAGGAGGTCTCGATCGTCCTCGTCGAGCACGACATGCCCGCGGTGTTCGCGCTGGCCGACCGCATCACGGTGCTGGTCTATGGCCGCGTCATCGCCTCGGGCGATCCGGCCGCGATCCGCGCCAACGACGAGGTCAAGCGCGCCTATCTCGGCGACCAGCACGTGGTGACGCACCATGGCTGAAAAGATGATGGCTGACGCGCTGCTCGACGTCGACGGCATCGAGACCTGTTACGGCCTCAGCCAGGTCCTGTTCGGCCTGTCGCTGTCGATCAAATCGGGCGAGATGGTTTCGCTGATGGGCCGCAACGGCATGGGCAAGACCACCACCATCCGCTCCATCATGGGCCTGACACCGGCGCGCGCGGGCAGCATCCGTTTTGCCGGCACCGAAGTGCGGCCGCAGCCGTCCTACCGAATTGCCAAGCTCGGCGTCGGCCTTGTCCCCGAGGGGCGACAGATCTTCCCGAATCTCACCGTGCGCGAAAACCTGGTCGCGGCCGCCGCCGATCGCTTCGGCAGCACCAATCCCTGGACGCTCGCGGCGATCTACGTGATGTTCCCGCGGCTCGCCGAGCGCGCCTCCAACATGGGTAACCAGCTTTCCGGCGGCGAGCAGCAGATGCTTGCGATCGGCCGCGCGCTGATGACCAATCCGAAGCTGCTGATCCTGGACGAAGCGACCGAAGGCCTCGCCCCGCTGATCCGCGAAGAGATCTGGAGCTGCCTGTCGCTGCTCAAGAGCCGCGGCCAGTCGATCCTGGTCGTCGACAAGAACGTCGACCATCTCGCCCGCATCTGCGACCGCCACTACATCATCGAGCGCGGCAAGACGGTGTGGAGCGGCACGTCCGACCAGCTGATGGCCGAGCCGGATCTGCAGCATAAATATCTGGGGATTTGAGCGACGGGAGGCTCGTGCTTCGCAAACGGTGACGTCCCTGTGAACGCAGGGACCCATACCGCGGAATCGATCGAACGCGCACAGTATCGATCCCGAACGACGAGCCTTCGCCAAACGTCTCCCTGGGGTTATGGGTCCCCGCGTTCGCGGGGACGACGTCGGGGAGAGAGCTGCCCTCAAAACACCTCGAAATATTCCCGGTGCTCCCAGTCGGTCACCTCTGCCAGGAAACGGTCGATCTCGGCGTTCTTGATATGCGTGTAATAATCGACGAACTCCGCCCCCAGCTTCTCGCGGAAGAACGGGTCGTCCTTCAGCGCGCTCACCGCATCGCGCAGCGACTTCGGCAGCAGCGGCGCCTTGGTCTCGTAGGGGGTGTCGGCCGACGGGCCGGGATCGAGCTTGCGGTCGACGCCGTCGAGACCTGAGAGAATCTGCGAGGCCATGTAGAGATAGGGATTGGCGGCGGGCTCGCCGATGCGGTTCTCGAGGCGCGTGGCGGCATCATTGGCGCCGCCGAGCACGCGGATCATCACGCCGCGATTGTCGCGGCCCCAGATCGCGCGATCCGGCGCCAGCGAATAGGAGCGGTAGCGCTTGTAGCCGTTGATGGTCGGCGTGGTGAACAATGTGGACGCGCGGGCGTGGTCGAGCAGGCCGGCCAGATAGAAGCGGCCGAACGCGCTGAGCGGCTCGCCGCCGTCCTTCGCCGTTTCCTTGGTCATGAACTGGTTTTCACCCGTCGTGCGCGAGACGATCGACTGATGCAGGTGCCAGCCGCTCGCAAACAAATTCGGCAGTTTCGGCCGGCACATGAAGGTGGCGTGATAGCCGTGGCGGCGCGCGATCTGCTTCACAGCGCTGCGGAACAGCACCATGTTGTCGGCAGGCTCCAGGCCCTTCTTCGGCGCGAACGTGAACTCGCACTGGCTCGGCCCGAACTCGACCTCGACCGAGCGCAAGGGCAGCCCGAGCGCGACGATGTCGCGCCGCAGGATCTCCAGGACCGGCTCCATCTGATCGAAGCGCTGCTCGGTGAGATATTGGTAGCCGTGGCTGAGCAGGCTCACCGAGGGCGGCGTGCCGGGCTGGCCGGCGTCCTCGGGCCGCATATGCGGATCGTCGAGCTTGAAGATGTGGAATTCGACCTCGAGCCCTGCGACGAAGTCGTGGCCGCGGCTGCCGAGCTCGTCGAGCACCTTGCGATAGAGCCCGCGCGTGGCGAACGGCACGGGACGGCCGTCCTGGAAATAGAGGTCGCACAACACCCAGCCGGTCGTGGGGGCCCAAGGCAGCACGCGGAACGTGGTGGTATCAGGCACCATCAGCACGTCGGCGGCGCCCTCCATCTCCTTCATGCCGAAGCCGCCGCCGGCGGTGAACACCGGGAACACCGTGCGGTGCGATGTGTCCTTGGCGAGCATGGTGGTGGTGATGGAACAGCCACTCTCCAGCGAGGCAATGGCTTCGGCGGCGATGATGGTCTTGCCGCGCAGAATGCCGTGCTGGTCGGGGAAGGCGAGGCGGATGACTTCGAGATTCCTCTCCTCGACGATGCGGCGCATGCGCGCTGCGGCGTCCTTCTGCTCATCCGACCACAGCGCGTGACGCGCGACGAAACTCACTTTGGTTGCTCCTCAGTCCACGCTGTCATCGCCGGCGAAGGCGGGCGATCCAGTATTCCAGAGACGGTCGTGGATCCAAGAGAGGTCGCGGCGTACTGGATGCCCCGCTTTCGCGGAGCATGACAGCGACAAATGTCGAGCCACCGTCGCGAATCGCCAACAGCCAATGGCATCGTCACTCCGCCGCCGTCAGCCGGTGCACGTTGTCGGCGATCTCCTTCGGCACGGGTGCCGTCCAAGGCGCGCCGCGGCGGCGCTTGACGTCGACTTCCATCCAGTAGGTCTCCCAGCCCCGGGTCGGCCCGATGCCGTCCATGGTCGCCGGTCCCTGGATGCTGCGTGCATTGGCCTCGTCGAGAAACAGGATCGGCCTCTCGCCGCCGCCGACCTTCTCGATTTCCTGCCGCAGCAGGCGGCGATATTGCACGATCGCCTTGTCGCTCGAGCCAAGATGCTCCTTGGTGCGATCCTGGATCGCGCCCATCGATTCCACCGCCCACTGGTCGTGGACGTTGATGTCGTTGCCCATGCCGGTATAGGTCGCGGTCTGCTGTTCGTGCGGATCGAAGCCGTAATCGTTGCCGCTGTTCTTGCGCGACTTGTAGTCGGGCAACTCGTAGAGTTCGAGCCGCTGATCGCGCATCTTCTTTTTATCGACCGGCGCGGCGTAGCTGGTGAAGATCGCGTACCAGTAGCAGTTCTCGTCGTCGACCGGCACGTGCCACTGCGTGATCGTCATCTCCGTGCTCATGGGGATGACGAAAGCGTGCGGAAAGAGCTGGTTGGTGACGCGCACATGGGTGCGCTCCTCGTCGATTTCGCGCAGCGCGATCAGCCTGAGGCCATATTCGGTGTGCTCGACATTGATGATCGGGCGGTCGTATTCGCGCAGGATCTTGGTCATCGGCAGGTCGGAGCCTGCGGAGGCGCCGCGGAACTGCTTGCCATAGGCCGTGGAGGTGTCTTCGTCCTCGAAGAAACGGTGCAGGTACGAGGCGTGCGCGGGGTCGATGCCGACTTCCAGCGCCTGCAGCCAGTTGCAGGCCATGTGGCCCTTGAACGCAAAGGTGTGCGTGCCGGGCGCGACGAAGCAGTCGATCTCCGGGAAGGCCGGCGGTTCGCCCTCGCCAAGATAAGCCCAGAGGATGCCGCTCTTCTCCACCACCGGGTATGAGCGCTGGCGGATGTTCTGGCAGAGCTTTGAATCCTTCGGCTCGGCCGGAGTCTCGATGCACTGGCCGGTCGCGTCGAACAGCCAGCCATGGAAGGCACAGCGCAATCCGCCATGTTCGAGCCGTCCGAAGGCGAGGTCGGCGCCGCGATGTGCACAGAGGCGGTCGATCAGGCCGTAGCGCCCGGTCTCGTCGCGAAACAGCACCAGGTTTTCGCCGAGCAATTTGACGGGACGGATCGGACGGTCGCCCTCCAACTCGTCAACCAGCGCCGCCGGCTGCCAGTAGCTGCGCATCAGCTTGCCGCAGGGGTCCTTCGGCCCGGTGCGGGTGATCAGGTCGTTCTGCTCCTGGCTCATCATGGTGAGTGCATCCTCTGTGGAGTGGCGAATGTTCGCCTATTGAACGAATGGGCGAATTATGACATGCCTCGGAACGGCGGCAAGCACTATTTTGCAGGAGCGTCCGAAAGGCCCATGCCCAAGCTGAAGCGAAGCGAGACCGACGAGCGCGCGACGGATTTCGTCGAGAGCCTCGATCGTGGCTTGCGTCTGCTCCAATGCTTCGGAGCGACGACGGGCCCGATGACGCTGAGCGATCTCGCCCGCGCCGCCGATCTGCCGCGCGCCACCGCGCGGCGCATGCTGTTCACGCTTCAGCGCGGCGGCTTCGTCTCCGGTGACGGAAAACTGTTCTCGCTGACGCCGCATGTGCTGACGCTCGCGGCGTCCTATCTGCGCTCCAACCAGCTCGTCACGGTCCTGCAACCGGTGCTCGATCGTGTCGCGATCGCGGCGAATGAAATCTCTTCGCTCGCGGTGCTGGACGGTGACGATGTCGTGTTCGTTGCCCGCAGCAGTCCGGCGCGGATGTTCTCCGGCGGTCTCGAAATCGGCTACCGGCTGCCCGCCTTCTGCACCTCGGTCGGCCGCGCCATGCTCGGCCAGCTCGACGATGCCGATCTCGCCGCGCGCCTGGAAACAATGAAGCGCGAAGCCCTGACGCCGCAGACCGTGACCGAACCCAAGGCGTTGCTCGCGCGCATCCAGGCCGATCGCGCGCAGGACTACTCGCTGGTCGACCGCGAGGCCGAGCCGCATTTCCGCTCGATCTCGGTCCCGGTGCGTCGTTACGACAATGTGATCGTGGCCGCCGTCAACATGGGCGCCCATGTCGACCGCGTGCCGACACAGGAATTGATCGAGCGTTTCCTGCCGCTGCTGCGCGACGGCGCGGAATCCGTGCGCTCGCAATTGCTGTGAGCCTGCGATCCGCGCGCACAGGTCGCGGTGCGCACCCGTGCTCGCTGTGTCAAAAGGCAAAAATGCCACATGACACGCCTCTCATCGCCACCATCGTCGTTGGACTCGGACTAGCCTTCGTCTTCGGAACTATCGTACAGCGGTTCCGCATCCCGCCGCTCGTCGGTTACCTCCTGGCTGGCGTCGCGGTCGGTCCGTTCACGCCAGGCTTTGTCGCCGACCAAGCGCTTGCCAACGAACTCGCCGAGCTCGGTATCATCCTGCTGATGTTCGGCGTCGGCCTGCACTTCTCGCTGCAGGACCTGCTTTCGGTGCGAAAGATCGCCGTGCCCGGCGCCGTCGTGCAGATTGCGGCTGCGACATTGATGGGGCTCGGCCTTGCATGGCTGATGGGCTGGGGCATCGCCGCGGGCCTGGTGTTCGGATTGGCGCTGTCGGTCGCGAGCACCGTCGTGCTGCTCCGCGCGCTGCAGGAGCGGCGCCTGATGGAGACCGATCGCGGACGCATCGCCGTCGGCTGGCTGATCGTCGAGGACCTCGCGATGGTGCTCGTGCTGGTGCTGTTCCCCGCGATCGCGAGCCTTCAGGGCGGCAACGGCAGCCAGCCGGCGTTCGCGCCGCTCGCGGCGCAGGCCGGCTTCGGGCTTGCCGGAATCGTGATGCTGACCCTCGTCAAGATCGTCGTGTTCATCGGCTTGATGCTTGTGGTGGGGCGCCGGGTGATCCCGTGGATCCTGCATTATATCGCCCATACCGGCTCGCGCGAATTGTTCCGCCTCGCCGTGCTCGCGATCGCGCTGTGCGTCGCGTTCGGGGCGACCAAGCTGTTCGACGTCTCGCTGGCGCTCGGCGCGTTCTTCGCCGGCATGATGCTGCGGGAATCGCCGCTCAGCGCGCGCGCCGCGCAGGAATCGCTGCCGCTGCGCGATGCCTTCGCCGTCCTGTTCTTCGTCTCGGTCGGCATGATGTTCGATCCGATGAGCGTGGTCCGCGAGCCCTGGCCGCTGCTGGCGACGCTCGCCATCATCATGCTCGGCAAATCGGTCGCCGCGTTCCTGATCGTGGTGCTGTTCCGGCATCCCGTCGCGACCGCGCTGACGATCTCGGCGAGCCTGTCGCAGATCGGCGAGTTCTCCTTCATCCTGGCCGAGCTCGGCGTCGCCTCGCAGATCCTCCCCAGCGATGGGCGCGACCTGATCATGGCCGGCGCGATCCTCTCCATCATGCTCAATCCGCTGATGTTCGCGGCCGCGACCTGGCTCGCGCCGCGGCTCGATCACAGGCGGGATTCGCCGCAAGCCCCGGCCGCCGGGCCCGAGCCGATCCGCACCACCGATCTGACCGACCATACGATCGTGATCGGCTATGGCCGCGTCGGCGCGCTCGTCGGCGACGCGTTGAAGCAGCGGCAATTGCCGTTCCTCGTCGCCGAGGTCGGCGAGAGCGCGCTGGCGAATCTGAAGCAGGGCGGCATCGAGGCCATCATGGGCAATGCGGCGCAGCCCGACATCCTCGAGGCCGCCAACCCGGCGCGGGCGCGGCATCTGGTGATCGCGATCCCCGAAGCGTTCGAGGCGGGACAGATCGTGCAGCAGGCGCGCGCGGCCAATCCGGACATCCGCATCATCGCGCGAGCGCATGCGGATGCCGAGGTCGATCATCTCAAGGGGCTTGGGGCCGACGTCGTCATCATGGGCGAGCGGGAAATCGCGCGCGGCATGATCGAGGAGCTGGAGAGGAGAAATCCGGATGCTGCCCAGCAAGATCCCCGCACGCTCGCTGTCGGTTCGGTCGTTTGACCTGATCACGCCGGCGGGAAAGAGCGACCGGTTTCCGCCGCCTCGCGCTCCATGTCGCGCCCCGACAAATCCTCGCCCTGCATGTTGGCGTAGTCCCGCGCCATCTCGCGCATCAAGAACTTCGCCGGCACGTCGTGATAGGTGCCGCGGTCGTTGACATATTGCATGTAGGCG
Source organism: Bradyrhizobium betae (assembly GCF_008932115.1). Taxonomy (NCBI): domain Bacteria; kingdom Pseudomonadati; phylum Pseudomonadota; class Alphaproteobacteria; order Hyphomicrobiales; family Nitrobacteraceae; genus Bradyrhizobium; species Bradyrhizobium betae. Next base: position 2,711,488 of record NZ_CP044543.1, on the reverse strand, counting down.
CGGCCTTCGCCGTCGAAGGGATGCAGCAGCGCGTCGGTGTGGCCGTCGAAATCGAGCGGCGCCACGCCGACCTTGGCGCAGAGCGTGTCGTTGAAGGTCGGTGTCGCCTTGCGCCATGCACCGTCGACATGCACTTCCGTGAAACCGTGCCAGGTGAAGATGTCAGTGCCCATGCTTTGCCGCAGCTTCTCGGTGGTGAGATGGTTCTTCACGTCGGCGAACCCCACGCGAGCCGGAATACCGTGGACGCGGCAGGCGGCGGCATAGAGAGAGGCCTTGCCGACGCAATAGCCCTGGCCTGCGGCGAGCACGCTCGACGCGCGAAAGGTCTCGGCGATGCGCATGCTGACATAAGGATTGTAGCGAATGCCGTCGCGCACCGCCTTGTAGAGCACGCTCGCCTTCTCGCGCGCGCTCGCACCCTCGCGCACCGCGGTCTCGGCGAATTGCCGCACCGCGGGATGATCGCTGTCGATGTACTCGCCGGGATCGGTGTAGAGGCGGCGGATGGTGTCGGGGAGAATGTCGGTCATGTGGCGAGCTTAACAGGTGATTTGCGCGGAACTCAAACCGCGCGACGCAATGGCGCATTGCGCGTGAGCATGGTGCGTCCTCGTTTTGCGTCGAGGCGCTGCGGACCTGTCACTGCCGGTTGCGCATCCAGTCGGCGAGGCCCGATATCGCGCGATCGAGGTCCTGCCGTGCGGCAGCGTCAGTAACCGTCTCCTCCAGCGCGCCGCGCATGCAGAGGAGCCAGGCGTCGCGCTCTGGATCGCCGATCGCAAAACCGAGGTGCCGCTGCCGCAGCCGCGGATGGCCCTTCTCGACGGAATAGAGCTTTGGGCCCCCGGTCCACTCGGTGAGATAGCGCTTGAGCACGTCTCTGATCAGGCCGAGGTCGGCGGCGTGCATGGCGCGGATGATCTGCGCCTCCGGCAGTGTATCCATCCGGTCGTAAAAGCGATCGACCAGCCGGTCAATCGTGGCGCTGCCGCCGATCCGCTCGAAGATGGAGATGGTGACGTCGCTGGAGGTCATCGAGAAGTCCTGAAGTTTGCCGCCGAGCTCGCATATAGGGTCATCGGAGGTTTGGAGGCAGCGAGGATTACAGCGCCACGCTCCGCAGCCCAAAGCTGCGGGCTTCGTTCTGCAGTACCGGGCGCACCGCATCGATCAGCCGCGCCGCCGCCGCATCGACCGACAGCCCTGCCGTGTCCACCACCGCGGTCGCGCGCGCATACAGCGGCTCGCGGCTCAGCAGGATGTTGCGCAGCTCGGCCATCGCGGAGCGATCGTCTGCCATCGGCCGCAGATCGCCCTGGCGCCGGACGCGGGCCATGTGCTCCTCGGGCTCGGCCTTCAGCCAGATCGTGTAGAACGACGACAGGATCTGGTCGAAGGTCAGCGGCTCCGAGACGATGCCGCCGCCGGTCGCCAGCACCATCAGCTCGTTGCGCGCGAGCAACTGCTGCAGCGCCGCCTGCTCCATGCGGCGAAAGCCTTCCTGGCCGTACAGCGCGATGATCTCGGCGACCGAGAGGCCGTTCTGCTGCTCGACCTCCTTGTTGAGCTCGACGAAGCTCCAGCCGATCTTCTTCGCCAGGATCTTGCCGAGCGTGGATTTGCCGGCGCCGCGCAGGCCGATCAGCGCGATGCCGCAGAACGGTGCGCGCCGCGGCGCGGAGGCGCTGCCGCCGGCGAGCAGGTCCTTGGCCTGTGCGATCTGCGCCGGCGTCGCCTTGCGCAGGAGGTCGCGAAACATCTGCCAGTCCGGCGTCGGATCGGCCGAGGGAAGCAGGTCCTCCAGATGCGCGCCCATCGCGTCGGAGACGCGGCGGAGCAGCACGATGGAGACGTTGCCCTTGCCGCTCTCGAGCTGCGCGATGTAGCGCTCCGAAATTCCGGAGACCTTGGCGAGCACTTTGCGCGACATGCCGCGCAGCGCGCGCATGGTGCGCACGCGCTGGCCGAGCTGTTCGAGAAATCGGGATTCGGCGTCGGGACTGTCGATCATGAGCCTTCTTTAACGGATGCCGTCTTTGAAAAAGCTCCTGCGGCGCATTTTAATGAAACATAATGCCTGCTAACATTGACAGCAAGCCACCGCGGTGTCTTTCTATGAATTATAATTCTAAAAAATCGAGGGAGAAGTCCGTGAGCGAGGGATCCTATAACGCGGTGACCTGGCTGCTCGACCGCAACGTCGAGGAGGGCAGGGGAGGCAAGCTCGTCTTCGACGACACCGTCTCCCGGCTCACCTATGGCGAGCTTCAGCAACAGACGCGGCGCGTCGCCAACATGCTGCGCCGTCTTGGCGTGCGCCGTGAAGAGCGCGTGGCGATGATCATGCTGGATACGGTCGATTTCCCGCTGCTGTTCCTGGGCGCGATCCGCGCCGGCATCGTGCCGGTGCCGCTCAATACGCTGCTGACCGCGGACCAATACGCCTACATCCTCGCCGACTGCCGCGCCCGTGTGCTGTTCGTCTCCGAAGCGCTCTACCCCGTCATCAAGGACGTGGTCGGTCGCATGCCCGATCTCGAGCATGTCGTGGTCTCCGGCGCCAAGCAGAACGGACATAAGCAGCTGGCCGAAGAGCTCGCTGGTGAGAGCGACCAGTTCATCACGGCGGCGACGCATCCGGACGAGCCGGCGTTCTGGCTGTATTCGTCGGGCTCGACCGGCATGCCCAAGGGCGTGCGCCACATCCATTCGAATTTGCAGGCGACGGCTGACGCCTACGCCAGGCAAGTGCTCGGCATTCGCGAGAGCGACGTCTGTCTCTCCGCGGCAAAACTGTTCTTCGCCTACGGCCTCGGCAATGCGCTGACCTTTCCGATGTCGGTCGGCGCCACCGTCATTCTCAACAGCGAGCGGCCGACGCCGGCGCGCATGTTCGACCTGATGAACCGCTACAATCCGTCGATCTTCTACGGCGTGCCGACGCTGTTCGCGGCGATGCTCAACGACGAGACGATGAAGGCGGAGCGGGGCGGCAAGAGCTTGCGAATCTGCACCTCCGCCGGCGAGGCGCTGCCGGAATCCGTGGGCAACAGCTGGAAGGCGCGCTTCGGCGTCGACATCCTCGACGGCGTCGGCTCGACCGAGCTCCTGCACATCTTCCTGTCGAACGCGCCCGGCGACATCAAATACGGCTCATCAGGCAAGCCGGTGCCGGGCTATGCGGTGCGGCTCGTCAACGAGGCCGGCCAGGACGTCGCCGACGGCGAGGTCGGCGAGCTCCTGGTCGATGCGCCCTCCGCCGGCGAGGGCTACTGGAACCAGCGCCACAAGAGCCGCCGCACGTTCGAGGGCCCGTGGACCCGCACCGGCGACAAATATGTCCGCGACACTGAGGGCCGCTACACCTTCTGCGGCCGCGCCGACGACATGTTCAAGGTCTCCGGCATCTGGGTCTCGCCATTCGAGGTCGAGAGCGCGCTGATCACCCATCCCGCCGTGCTGGAAGCCGCCGTCGTGCCCGAAGCCGATCCGGAAGGCCTGCTGAAGCCGAAGGCCTTTGTCGTCCTGCGCCCCGGCGCGACGCCGGCGGGCCTGCAGGAGATGCTGAAGGAGCACGTCAAGCACAAGATCGGCCCGTGGAAATATCCGCGCTGGATCGACGTGGTGGAGTCCTTGCCGAAGACGGCGACGGGAAAGATCCAGCGCTTCAAGCTGCGCGAGGGGGCGAATTGAGTGACAGCATGACCAACCTCACCCCAGCTGGTTTCCTCGGCATCGGCAACGCCAGCCTCGAATACAAATGGCTCGCACCGCAATCAGCCGATGCGCCGACCATCGTCATGCTGCACGAAGGCCTCGGCTCCGTCGGGCTGTGGGGCGACTTCCCCGAAAGGCTTCAACAGGCCACCGGCGCCGGCATCTTTGCCTATTCGCGCGCGGGCTACGGCCAGTCGAGCCCGGTCGCGCTGCCGCGGCCGCTCGACTACATGCAGCGCGAGGCGCTGGACGTACTGCCGAAGCTGCTCGACATGATTGGCTTCAAGCGCGGTCTGCTGCTCGGCCATTCCGACGGCGCCTCGATCGCGACGATTTATGCCGGCGCCCATCAGGATCACCGGCTGCAGGGCCTCGTGCTGCTGGCGCCGCATTTCATCGTCGAGGACATTTCGGTGCAGTCCATCGCCGCGATCAAGACCAGCTTCGAGACCACGGATCTCAAGGCCAGGCTCGGGCGCTGGCACAAGGACGTCGACAGCGCTTTCTACGGCTGGAACGGCGCCTGGCTCGATCCGAAATTCCGTGACTGGGACATCTCGGAATATCTGGCCTACATCCGCGTTCCCATTTTGATCCTGCAAGGTGCCGATGACCAATATGGGACATTGCGACAGGTCGAAATTGCGCAGGAAGAGTGCTACTGTCCGGTAGATATTAAAATTATTTCAGACGCGGGCCATTCCCCGCATCGTGAAGCGCCGGGGGCGACGCTTGACGCTATTGAGCAATTTGCACGAGCGGCCCTGCGCGACGATCAGGGACTCCAGGGACGCGCCGCATGATCTTGCGGGGGCACATCCATGAATGTGCCGCCGTATGCGAGCGGCCCGTTGCCGTGGCCGCAATGGGCCTATGTGCCGGGCGATGCCGCCGGGCTCGACGCCGATTACATCACGCTCGACCTGGCCAAGGCGCTGGTGCCGCCGGCGTTTCGCGGCTACGTGCCCGCGCGCCATCCGGCGCTTCTGTAACGGGCCCTGGTTAGTCAATCCCTTTTTGCGTCGTCCACTCGCCGGGAACCTGCTTCTGTACGGGATCGGCGCGGTGGCCGTCGCCTGATGGGGTTCTAGAGAGGAGCAGGTCGGCCAATCTACGGAAGCGTGATCGCATCGACGGATGCGTCGACAACCCGGATGACGGCCTGGCCTGATCCATCGTCCCGGCGAAGGGACTTCGCTTCGGGGAGGCTGGTGTGATGCCCGCCCGAATCTGTGTGCTCTTGCTTTAAGCCATGGCAGTCGTCCTGAACGGTGCGTTGTCCTTGAGCATGCGCAGCATGATCACGGCGAGCTTGCGTGCTAACGCTACCTTGGCCTTGTTCATGCCGGCGCGCTTGGCGATCCGCATGGCCCAGCTCTTGAGCGGCGCGCAGCCCTTGATCGGCTTGGTCAGGATGATGTGGGCGGCTTCATAGAGCGCCTCGCGCACGGAGGCGTCGCCATTTTTACTGATGCGGCCGCGGTAGTCGGTCTCGCCTGACTGGTACTTCTTCGGCGTCAAGCCGAACAACGGTCCCGCGCGCTTCGCCGAGTTGAAGCGCGAGGGGTCATCGATGGCGCTGGCAAAGGTCAGCGAGATGATCGGTCCCACGGCCGGTGTCGACATCAGCAGCTTGGCTTTGGCATCCAAAAGCGACATCGCCCGCACCCGCTTCTCAAAGCCGTTGAACTCGCGCAGTAGCACTGCATGAACCGCCAGCGTCGCAGTAGCGATCGTCTCGAGGGCCTGATGGCCGGCCACCAGCTCACGGATGCGTGCCGCAAAACTGCGCTTCGTCGTTTTGCCAACCTTCAATCCGAAGCCGCGCAGGATCCCGCGCAGGCTGTTCTCGATGTCCTGAAGCTTGGCCTGGATCAGCTTGCGCGCCGTCAGCATCGCACGGGTCTCCTGGGCACTCATCGACTTGCAATGCACCGGCCGGAACCAGCCGAGCCGCATCAATTGCGCGATGTTGCGGGCGTCGTTACGGTCCGACTTCACCGGCATCGCCTTGAAGGCATCGCTCACGTGCCGCGTTTCCAGGAGCTCGACCGCGAGGCCCTCGTGCTTCATGGCTGTATAAAGCCACTGAGACAGCGGTCCGGCCTCCAGCCCGATCCTGGCGAGTTCGAACCCGAGCGAGCGGAACCAGCCAATCAGCGCCACAGGCTCGCTGGCAACCTTGACCTCCCGAACGATCTTTCCGCTCGCGTCGACAACGCACACGCTGGAGCATTCCAATGACACGTCGATTCCGGCATAGTAGTCCATGGTCGTTCCTCCTTGATGCTTGGAGCGAAGCTTAGGCCTCGACTCCGCTACACCATCAATGTGAGGGACGACCGCAAACCTTCCAGTCAAGCCGCGCGACGCGCGCAATCAAAATAGCGCCGTAGCTAGCGCGGCTTGACTGGAAGGCCTCCGGGGCCCGTTACCCCATCTACGCTACGGGCTCGCGCTGAACGACCGCGGCTATTTCTGGGAATCGCAGGAAGTGCTGGAGGCGGTGTGGGCCGCGGCGCCGCAAGGCGGCCGCGAGCGCATCCTGCTGCGCGCCTGCATCCAGATCGCCAATGCGAATTTGCGGCTGCGGATGCAGAAGGCGCATTCGGCCGCGCGCCTGTTCGGCGACGCGCTTGGGGAGTTGAGGTCTCTCACCTCGCGCAAGGCGGCGCCGGCCGGCGATGGCTTCGTCGAGAGCTTTCCGATTCCGGCATTGACGGCCCTGCTTCAAGCCAAGCTCGGCCGTCCCCAGCTTTCCAAAGCCGACTGGATCGCGATCAGCGCCATCGTGCGCTCCTGAGTATGAAGCAAAGTGCATATACCGACAGGAATGGACTAGACGCGCTCAGGAAGATGCATTATTGTGCATCTAAGATAGAGCCAAGACAAGCATAGGGATGGCCCATGGCCGGGGAAGATCGGCGCCTCGCAGGCGGCGCGACATTCATCGATTTCCAGACCGAGCCGTCCCGTTACCGGCACTGGAAGCTCGCGGTCGACGGTGACGTCGCGACGCTGACCATGGATGTCGACGAGAACGGGGGCTTGTTCGAGGGCTACCTGCTCAAGCTCAATTCCTACGATCTCGGCGTCGACATCGAGCTCGCCGACGTGGTCCAGCGCCTGCGCTTCGAGCACCCCGAGGTGAAGGTCGTGGTGATGCGTTCGGCCAAGAACCGCGTGTTCTGCGCTGGTGCCAACATCCGCATGCTCGCGGGCTCCACCCACGCCCATAAGGTCAATTTCTGCAAGTTCACCAACGAGACCCGCAACGGCATGGAGGACTCTTCGGAGAATTCCGGTCAGCGCTTCATCACGGTGGTGAACGGTTCGGCTGCCGGCGGCGGCTATGAGCTGGCGCTCGCGACCGACCACATCATCCTCGCCGACGACGGCGCCTCCGCCGTCGCGCTGCCCGAAGTGCCGCTGCTCGCGGTGCTGCCGGGCACCGGCGGCCTCACGCGCGTCGTCGACAAGCGCAAGGTGCGCCGCGACCACGCCGATTTCTTCTGCACCATCGAGGAAGGCGTGAAGGGCAAGCGCGCCGTGCAGTGGCGTCTCGTCGACGAGATCGCGCCGAATTCGAAGCTGGAAGCCAAAATCGCCGAGCGCGCCAGGGAGTTCGCCGCCGCCTCGAAGCGCAAGGGCAGCGGCAAGGGCATCGCGCTCACCCCGCTCGATCGCGTGATCGACCAGACCAGCATCCGCTACGGCTTCGTCACCGTCGATATCGACCGCGCCGCCCGCATCGCCACCATCTCGATCAAGGCACCGGAGGCCGCGCCGCCCGCCGATATCGACGGCATGATGGCGCAGGGTGCGTCGTTCTGGCCGCTGCAAGTGGCGCGCGAACTCGACGACGCCATCCTGCATCTGCGCATCAACGAGCTCGAGACCGCGATGCTGGTGTTCAAGAGCCATGGCGACCGCGCCCATGTGCTCGCGTCCGACGCCTTCCTCGAAGCCAACAAGGCGCACTGGCTGGTCAACGAGATCAGGCACTACTGGAAGCGTGTGCTCAAGCGCATCGACGTCACCTCGCGCACGCTGGTGACGCTGGTCGAGCCGGGCTCCTGCTTTGCCGGCACGCTCGCCGAGCTCGTCTTCGCCGCCGACCGCTCCTACATGCTGATCGGCACGCGCCAGGGCGACAATCGCCCGCCGCCGTCGATCGAACTCTCGGCGATGAATTTCGGCCCGTATCCGATGAGCCATGGCCTGACCCGGCTGCAGTCGCGCTTCCAGGCCGATCCCTCCGACGTTGAGCGGGCGGAAGCCACGCTCGGTACGACACTCGATGCCGAGCAGGCCGAAGAGCTCGGCCTCGTCACCTTCGCGCTCGACGACATCGACTGGGACGACGAGGTCCGCGTCTTCCTCGAGGAGCGCGCCAGCTTCTCGCCCGACAGTCTCACCGGCATGGAAGCGAGCCTGCGCTTCGTCGGCCCCGAGACGATGGAATCGAAAATCTTCTCGCGCCTGACCGCGTGGCAGAACTGGATCTTCCAGCGCCCGAACGCCGTCGGCGAGGAAGGCGCGCTGCGCCGCTACGGCAGCGGCCAGAAGCCGAAATTCGATATGACAAGAGTTTAGGGAGAAGCACGGCCATGAACATGAACATCATGAACGTCGACTACTCGACCAAGATTCCGAACAACGTCAATCTCGCCGAAGACCGCCAGGTGCTGAAGGCGCTCGAAGGCTGGCATCCCGGTTACATGGACTGGTGGAGCGACATGGGGCCGGAAGGCTTCCAGGAATCGCTGGTCTATTTGCGCACCGCCTATTCGGTCGATCCGCGCGGCTGGGCCAAGTTCGATTATGTCCGCATGCCCGACTATCGCTGGGGCATTCTGCTGGCGCCCCAGGAAGAAAACCGCGTCGTGCCGTTCGGCGAGCATTATGGCGAGCCGGCCTGGCAGGAAGTCCCCGGCGAATATCGCGCACTTCTGCGCCGCCTGATCGTGATCCAGGGCGATACCGAGCCCGCCTCGGTCGAGCAGCAGCGCCATCTCGGCAAGACTGCGCCTTCGCTCTACGACATGCGCAACCTGTTCCAGGTCAATGTCGAGGAGGGCCGTCACCTCTGGGCGATGGTCTACCTGCTGCAAAAGTACTTTGGCCGCGACGGCCGTGAAGAGGCCGACGATTTGCTGCGCCGCCGCTCCGGCGATGCCGACGCGCCGCGCATGCTGGGCGCCTTCAACGAGGCCACGCCGGACTGGCTGTCCTTCTTCATGTTCACCTACTTCACCGACCGCGACGGCAAGATGCAGCTGCACAGCCTCGCGCAGTCGGGCTTCGATCCCTTGTCGCGCACCTGCCGCTTCATGCTGACCGAGGAAGCCCACCACATGTTCGTCGGCGAGACCGGCATCACCCGTGTCGTGCAGCGCACCTGCGATGCGATGCGCGAAGCCGGCATCACTGATCCCACCGAGATCGCAAGGGTCCGCGCGCTCGGGGTGATCGATCTTCCGACCATCCAGAAGAAGCTGAACCTGCACTACACGCTGTCGCTGGATCTGTTCGGCTCGGAAGTCTCGACGAACGCGGCCAACGCCTTCAACACCGGCATCAAGGGCCGCTATCACGAAACCCAGATCGACGATGACCACCAGCTCAAGAACGCCACCTATCCGGTGCTCAAGTTCATCGACGGACAGATCAAGCTGGTCGACGAGCCGGCGCTGACCGCGCTCAACATGCGCCTGCGCGACGATTACAGCCAGGATTGCGTCAAGGGCCTGCTGCGCTGGAACAAGGTGATCTCGACCGCGGGCTACGACTTCCAGCTCAAGCTGCCCAACGTCGCCTTCCACCGACACATCGGCGAGTTCAAGGACGTGCACGCGACGCCGGATGGTCTCTTGATCGACGATGCGACCTGGACCAAGCGCAAGGACGAGTGGCTGCCCTCGACCGCCGACGGCGACTTCATCACCTCGCTGATGCAGCCCGTCACCGAGACTGGCAAATACGCCTCCTGGATCTCGCCGCCGAAGGTCGGCATCGACAACAAGCCGGGCGATTTCGAGTACGTGAAGATCGAGACGTAAGGCTGAGGCGGACGCTCTTGCAACAATGGTAGCTGTCATCACCCGCGAAAGCGGGTGATCCTGTATCCCAGAGGCGGTCAGGGTTTAGCCGAGAAGCCGCGGCGTACTGTATGCCCCGGTCAAGCCGGGGCATGACACCGCGTATGAGGTGAGAGCTGAATCAGCTCCAGTCTAATCGCTATCCCACCCGCTCCCCTTGATCCCCGGATTGGCGTAGACGATCCCGCCGTCCACCGCGATGGTCGCGCCCACCACATAGTCCCCCGCGCGCGAGGCGAGATAGATCGCCGCGCCCGCCATGTCCTCGTCGGTGCCGATGCGGCCCACCGGCACGCGGGTCGAGACCTCGTCGGCATGATCGCGTGCCGCGCGGTTCATGTCGGACTTGAACGGGCCGGGCGCGATCGCGGTGACCACGATGTGATCGGAGACGAGCTTGACGGCCATGCGCCGTGTCAGATGGATCAGGCCGGCCTTGCTCGCCGCGTAGGAATAGGTCTCGCCGGGATTGACGAAGATGCCGTCGATCGAGGCGATGTTGATCACCTTGGCCGGCCGCTCCGCGCTTGCGGATGCGCGCAGCGTCGGCGCCAGCGCCTTGGTCAGGAAGAACGGCGCCTTGACGTTGAGGTTCATCACCTTGTCCCATCCGCTCTCCGGAAACTCGTCGAACTCCGCGCCCCAGGCCGCGCCCGCATTGTTGACGAGGATGTCCAGCTTCTGCTCGTGCTTCCTGAATTCGCTGGCCAGCAGCTCGCAGCCGGCGAGCGTGGAGATGTCGATCGGCAGCGCGATGCACTCGCCGCCATATTGCGCGGTGAGCTCCTTGGCCGTCGCCTCGCACGGCCCCGCCTTGCGCGCGGTGATGTAGACCTTGGCGGCGCCGGCGCTGAGAAATCCCGCCGCGATCATCTTGCCGATGCCGCGCGAGCCGCCGGTCACCAGCGCAGTGCGGCCCTTGAGCGAGAACAGATCGTTGAACATGGTGCCTCCCTTGGTTGGCGACCTTTTGAGCGGGGAGGGGAAGGGAGTCAAGGAATGCGGCAGGATAAGCGTGTGGCGCTAAAGTCGTCCAGCAAACGCGATGTCGTCCCCGCGAAGGCGGGGACCCATAACCACAGGGAGAAGTTTGGCGAAGACTGGTCGTTCTGTATTGTTACCGAAGGCGATTGATGGATTTCGCGGTATGGGTCCCTGCGCCCGTGCGCAATTGCGCACTAGGCAGGGACGACGGCGGAGATTGAGGCTTACGCCGCCGCGATCCGGCGAAAGCCGTTCCACATCGCGGTCGCTGCGCCCGAGGTCAGCACCGGCAGAATGCGCGCGTCCTGGTAGTTGCCGTTGAGCGAGACGCGCGGCAGCGCAGTCATGTGGTCGGCGTTCTCGGCGAACAGCATGCCGGGCCGCGTCGTCACCGCAGTCTTGAAGCCGGCGGCCGCGGCAAGCGCGAATTCACGCTCGCCCGCCGCCTCGCGGTCGCCATAGGGATAGGCGAAATGCAGCACGGGACGCTCCAGCGCCTCTTCAATTCCTGCACGGCTGATTGCCATTTCTTGCGCGGCGATCTCCTCGCTCTGCTTGGCGAGATTGCAGTGACTGACGCTGTGGGCGCCGATCGTGACCAGCGGATCGGCGGCAAATGTCCTTACCTCGTCCCAGCTCAGGCAGAGGCTGCGGCACAACGCGGCCATGTCGACGTCGTATCTGGCACAGAGCGCCTCGATCTCGCGCTTGAGATCGTGCTCGCCCGGCAGCGCGCGGAGCCAGTCGTGCAGGCGATCGAATGCCGCCTGCTTGGCGGCTGGCGTCGTCGCATCGAACCGCAGCGCGGAATGGCCGACCTGCACATCGATCTGCTCGGCCTTGGCGATGACGGCCTCCAGCGCGGTCCACCACAGACGTCCGGTGCCCTCGGCGAAATCGCTCGCGACGTAGACGGTAAAAGGCGCGTCAAATTCGCGCAGCACCGGCAGCGCATGGTCGAGATTGTCGCGATAGCCGTCGTCCAGGGCGAAGGCGGCGAAGCGGCGGGCGAACCGGCCCTGCACCAGCCGCTCATGCAGCTCGTCCATGCTGACGATGTCGATCTCGCGCGAGCGCAAATGGCAGAGGGTGGCGCGCAGGAATTCCGGGGTGACCTCGAGATGCCGGTTCGGCTGAAACACAGCCTCGCGGGCCGGCCGCACGTGGTGCAGCATGAAAATGGCGCCCACGCCCGATAGCAATGGACGCAGCAAGTGATGCGCCCCACTGAAATAGAGCGCCCCCAGCCCGGCGCGGATGACGTTATTGCGGAGTTGTTTCATTGCAGGCTGGTGGACCCCTGGGCATTCCGCCCTCAACTTAGGGTGTGACCCTTGAAGAAAAAGTTATTCCAATTGTCCATGCAGAGCCTTGGGAGGGCCGCCATTTCAGGTTTGACAGCCTGCCAAGGGTTTGTTTTGTCTCCGGTTCCAGATTTCAGGTCGTCGAATGCAAAAGCTTTTCAGGTGGGCCAGCAAATGGTGGCCAGGGCTGATCCCCCTGGCCGTCATGTGGGGATTTGCGGCCTGGAATAACACTTTGCCGGTCGAGGCGGACCTCTCCGCCCGCAGCTCGGCCGCCCTGAAGGACACCGTCCTGGACAAGACCCGGATCACGGTGGACGGCCGCGACGTCAGCCTGGCCGCGGACGCCTTTTCCGAGGAAGGGCGCCGTGACGCCGTGATGGCGGTCGAGATCGTGCCCGGTGTGCGCGTGGTCGACGACCGGACCCGCCTTGTTCCCGAGGCGAAACCCTTCGTCTGGAATGCCGAACGTGACGTGGTGCGGGTGACGCTGTCGGGCTCCGCGCCGCTGCCGTCGATGAAGGGCCGGCTGACCGAGGCGGCTCGCAAGGAGGTCGGCGGCGTCGAAGTCGCCGATCAGATGGGTCTGGCGCGCGGTGCGCCGCCGCGGTTCGAGGCGGCCGCGATGCTGCTGCTCGACCAGATCGGCAGGCTGAAGGACGGCAAGATCACGATCACCGACACCAAGGTCAATCTCTCCGGCATGGCGCGTGATCTCGGCGGCCGCGAGGCGATTGCGGCTGCGCTCAAGAACCTGCCCGAGGGCTTTTCGATCGCCGCCAACGAGATCAAGGCGCCGCCCTATATCTTCCAGGCCTACAAGGACCCGGTCGCCGCGACCGTGACGCTGACCGGCTACGTGCCCGACAACAATCTGCACGCGGCCATTGCAACGAGTGCTTCGCGAAAGTTCTTCACCGAGAAGGTCGTCGACAATCTCAAGGCCAGCATCGGAGCCCCCGGCTCTTTCAATACCGCGGTGGTCGCAGCCCTTGGCGCATTGTCGCGGCTGTCGACCGGCACGCTCGTCGTCTCCGATCGCGAGGTGAAGCTGTCGGGCGATGCGCTCTACGAGGGCGCCGCGAACGACATCCGCGCAGGCCTCGGCAAGGATTTTCCCAAGAACTGGCAGTACAAGCCGGAGATCACGGTGAAACCCGCGGCGGGGCCGGTCGACGGCACCGTCTGCCAGCAATTGTTCTCGGAGCTGCTGAACAAGGGCAAGATCCGCTTCGCAACGAGGCGCGCCGACATCGATCCGGACTCCGCCGGTATTCTCGATCATCTCATCGAGACGGCATTGCGCTGTCCCACCACCAATATCGAGGTTGCCGGGCATACCGATGCCGACGGCGAGGACTCCGTCAATCAAGCTCTCTCGGAGAAGCGAGCCCAAGCGGTGATCGACTATCTGGTCAAGGCCGGCCTGCCCGCCAGCCGCTTCACCGCGGTCGGCTATGGCAGCACGCAACCCGTTGCGGGCAACGACACTGACGACGGCAAGGCGCAGAACCGCCGCATCGAATTTCTGGTGAGGTGACGATGCCCTATCTCGTCTCGTTTCATATGGGCTGGCTGATCGGCTCGCTGCTGCTCGGCTTCTGCATGGGCTGGATCTCGGTGGTCCAGCGCGGCAACGGCACTTCGAAGGTGACCGCAGGCTGGCTCGCGGCGCTCGCCGTCGCCCTGGTCGCAGCCTCCCTCGCGCATGTGGTGCCCGGCCGCTTCGGCTACTGGCTCGACCTCGCCCTGATCATGTTCGCCTGCTACCTCGTCGGCTGCACCATTGGCGCCTGGCTGCGCGACCGGGTGGTCTCGCGGAGCCAGCCTGCGGCTGCTCTGTGATGTTGCCGTGCACCCTGGTCGCGGAGGGCACCGGAAAACCGTGACCAGACGCACCGGTCGCCCCCTCTTTCAACGGGCGGGCGCGGCCCATAGATTGACGTCGGCTTAAGCCATGACGGAACATTATACGGCTGAAATCATCAAAACTTCATCGCACCTGCGCAGGATTGCCATGGAGATTCGCGCCAGTCTTGCCGCCGAAAGCGCCAAACCGTGCATCAGGAGTCCGCAATCCTGCCTAAAATATTGAAGGCACGAGTTTTTGTTCGAATTGGCGAATTCCACTGCGCCCGAAAACGCGCTAGTGGAGAGACAGGGGGCATGCGCGATGCCGGAGCCGGTGGCGAGGGTTCGTTGAGTGCCTGTGCGTCGTCCGCCTGTCCGCCGGCCACCCTGGCCGCTGAAGCGTTTTTCGAGGTCTAGATGCTGGAAGCCATACGCAGGGCGATGACGTTTCTGCGCCAGAAGCAAGTCCTGCATAAGCTTGGAGTTGTGATCAGCGTCGCGGTCATCGGCATCGCTTGCTATGTGCTCTACCACATGCTGCGCGGCATCGACATGAACGAGGTGATCGAGGCGATCAAGAGCACCGAGCCGCGCCAGATCGCGATGGCGGCGCTGTTCGTGGCCGCGGGCTATTTCACCCTGACCTTCTACGATCTGTTCGCCGTGCGTGCGATCGGCCACAGCCATGTGCCTTACCGCATCAACGCGCTCGCCGCCTTCACCAGCTACTCGATCGGCCACAATGTCGGCGCCAGCGTCTTCACCGGCGGCGCGGTGCGCTACCGCATCTATTCGGCCTATGGCCTGAACGCGATCGACGTCGCAAAGATCTGCTTTCTCGCCGGCCTGACCTTCTGGCTCGGCAATGCCGCGGTGCTCGGCCTCGGCATCACCTACCATCCGGAAGCCGCCGCCTCGATCGACCAGCTGCCGCCCTGGCTGAACCGGGCCCTGGCGATGGCAATCATCGCGGGGCTGGTCACCTATGTGGTCTGGGTCTGGACCCATCCGCGCGTGGTCGGTCGCGGCCCCTGGACCGTGGTGCTGCCGGGCGGTCCGCTGACGCTGCTCCAGATCGCGATCGGCATCATCGATCTCGGCTTCTGCGCGCTCGCGATGTACGTGCTGGTCCCGGACGAGCCAAATCTCGGCTTCGTCGTGGTCGCCGTGATCTTCGTCTCGGCGACGCTGCTCGGCTTTGCCAGCCATTCGCCCGGGGGCCTGGGCGTGTTCGACGCCGCCATGCTGGTCGGCCTCTGGCAGATGGACCGCGAGGAGCTGCTTGGCGGCATGCTTCTGTTCCGCGTGCTCTATTATCTGTCTCCCTTCGTCATCTCTGTAATCTTGCTGACGTTTCGCGAGGTTATAATCGGCGCGCGATCGAAGCGACTGCAACAGGCGGCGCTCAAACTCGACCCGGGCCCGGCGCCTGAAGCCGCCTATGTGAGAGAGCGTAGCGACGGCGGCGCCTGACCGGCACTGCCCCCAAGGATAAGCCTGCCCCGATGGCGATCGACGCCCCATCTTCTCCCTCCGCACAGCCATGGTCCGACCGGCTGCGGCACTCGACGATCATCCTGATCGCCGCGGCGCTGGCGCTGTCGGTGCTGGTCGCGCTCGGCGAATTGTCGGTGATGCGGGCAGTCGCGGTATTGCTGTGCATCGCGGCTGCGGCGCTGATCCCCTGGCGGCTGCACGATACCGCCACCTCGCGCGACGACACGCGGCGCGTCAACCCGGTCGAGAGCGCGGCGGTGGCGGCGGTCGTCGCCGGCATGCCGGACCCGGCGGTGCTGCTCGACCGCGCCGGCCGCGTCATCCATCTCAATGCCGCGGCCGCCCAGCTGGCGCCCGCGCTGCGCAGGAACGAGCTCGCCCAGTTCGCACTGCGCTCGCCGGAAATCATCACGGCGCTGCGCGAGTCGATCGCGACCACCGAACCGCGGCGCGCCACCTATCTCGACCATGTACCCGTCGATCGCTGGATGGAGCTGATCATCACGCCGGTGCCGGTGCCCACCACCTTTGGCGGCGCCGACAAATGCATGCTGATGACCTTCCACGACCAGACGCCGCTGCGCCGGGTCGAGGAGATGCGCGCCGACTTCGTCGCCAACGCCAGCCACGAGCTGCGTACGCCGCTCGCCGCGCTGTCGGGCTTCATCGACACGCTCCAGGGCCAGGCCAAGGACGATCCCAAGGCGCGCGAGCGCTTCCTCGGCATCATGCACAACCAGGCGACGCGGATGGCGCGCCTGATCGACGATCTCTTGTCGCTGTCGCGGGTCGAGCTGTCGGCCCATGTGCGGCCCGACGCCCTGGTCGACCTGCTGCCGATCATCTTCCAGGTCGCCGACGGGCTCGAGCCGCTGGCCCGGGAACGCCAGGTCGAGATCGAGACCAACCTTCCGGAAGCGCCGGTGATGATCGCGGGCGACCGCGAGGAGCTGCTCCGCCTGTTCGAGAATTTGATCGAGAACGCGCTCAAATACGGTGCCTCGGGCGGACGCGTCATCGTGTCGCTCGTGCCCGGCTCGGCCCCTGATGGAACTCAGGAAATCCGGGTCCTGGTCCGCGATTTCGGCCCCGGCATCGCGCCCGAGCACCTGCCGCGGCTGACCGAGCGGTTCTACCGGGTGGACGTCGGCGACAGCCGCTCGCAGGGCGGGACCGGGCTCGGATTATCGCTGGTGAAACATATTCTTAACCGTCATCGCGGCCGGCTTCTGATCGAAAGCGTGCCCAAGCAGGGCGCCACTTTCACGGCTTGTTTTCCCCAGGTCAGGACTCCGGCTTCAGCCTGAAATCAAAGTCATTTCAGCTGGTTACGCCTGTCATCCGACTGTCACGAAACCTTCGTAAAAGCACAGCCGACCGCTCCTAAAGGGGCGGCACGGGGAGCGCGATCGGGCGCTGATGGCGCTTCGCTCCCCTGTATGGAGACCAGCATGAATTTCCTCAAGACGATCGTCGCTGCCGGCTTGGTCGCCGCATCGACGACGGTAGCCTTTGCTGCCGACATCACGGGCGCCGGTGCGACCTTCCCCTTCCCGATCTATTCGAAGTGGGCTGACGCCTACAAGAAAGAGACCGGCAACGGTCTGAACTACCAGTCGATCGGCTCCGGCGGCGGCATCAAGCAGATCCAGGCCAAGACCGTGACCTTCGGCGCCAGCGACGCGCCGCTCAAGGCCGAGCAACTCGAGAAGGACGGCCTCGTCCAGTGGCCGATGGTGATGGGTGCCATCGTTCCCGTCGTCAATCTCGATGGCGTGAAGCCGGGTGAGATGGTGTTCGACGGCGAGACCCTCGCCAGCATCTATCTCGGCAAGATCACCAAGTGGGACGACGCCGCGATCAAGAAGCTCAATCCGAACGTGAAGCTGCCGTCGGAGGCCATCACCGTGGTCCGCCGTTCGGACGGCTCGGGCACCACCTTCAACTTCACCAACTACCTCTCCAAGGCCAGCGCGGACTGGAAGAGCAAGATCGGTGAAGGCACCGCCGTCGAGTGGCCGGTCGGCGTCGGCGCCAAGGGCAACGAAGGCGTGTCGGGCAACATCAGCCAGACCAAGAACTCGATCGGCTACGTCGAGTATGCCTACGCCAAGCAGAACAAGCTGACCTACACCGGTCTCGTCAACAAGGCCGGCAAGACGGTGCAGCCGACGGTCGAAGCCTTCCAGGCGGCCGCGTCCAACGCCGACTGGGCCAAGGCTCCCGGCTACTACGTCATCCTGACTGACCAGCCCGGCGAGAAGTCCTGGCCGATCACGGCGGCGACCTTCATCCTGATGCACAAGGAACCGACCGACAAGGCCGCCTCCAAGGAAGCGCTCAAGTTCTTCGCCTGGGCGTTCAAGAGCGGCGACAAGATGGCCGAGGAGCTCGACTACATCCCGATGCCCGACAGCGTCGTGAAGCTGATCGAGAAGACCTGGTCCGCCGACATCAAGAGCTGAGTAGGGCTCTCGTGTCCCGGACGCGCTGCAGCGTGCAACGCTGCAGCGCAGAGCCGGGACCCCCAAGCGCTAGGCCCCGGATCAGCGTCGCACCGCTTCGCGCTGCAAGGCATCCGGGGCGCGAGACCGGCGACCTAAAAGCAAGTATTGTTAGTACAGGGGATCGGCGTGGCTGAGATGGCTGTCGAGCGCAATGTAGTTGATGCCGCCGGACCTTATGATCGCGCCAAGGCGTTGAGCGCGTTCAAGCTCGGGGACGTCACGTTTTACTGGATCACGCGCCTGAGCGCGATCTCCGTGCTGCTGATCCTCGGCGGCATCATCATTTCGCTGATCGTCGGTGCCTATCCGGCGATGAAGGAATACGGCCTCTCCTTCCTGTGGACGCAGCGCTGGGCGCCGTCCGCCGATCCGCCGGTGCTCGGCGCGCTCGGACCGATGTACGGCACGCTCGTCACCTCCTTCATCGCGATGCTGATCGCCATTCCCGTCGGCATCGGCATTGCGATCTTCCTGACCGAGCTGTGTCCGCAATGGCTGCGCCGTCCGATCGGCATGGCGATCGAGCTGCTCGCCGGCATTCCCTCGATCATCTACGGCATGTGGGGCTTCTTCGTGCTGGGCCCGTTCCTGGCCAACAGCTTCCAGCCGTTCATGATCAAGATCTTCGACGGCGTTCCCGTGCTCGGCGCGATCTTCGCCGGCCCGCCGTCCTATCTCAGCCTGTTCAATGCCGCGCTGATCCTCGCGATCATGGTGCTGCCCTTCATCACCTCGATCTCGGTCGACGTGTTCAAGACGGTGCCGCCGGTGCTGAAGGAAGCCGCCTACGGCGTCGGCTGCACCACCTGGGAAGTCGTCCGCAGCGTGGTGATCCCCTACACCCGTGTCGGCATCATCGGCGGCGTCATGCTGGCGCTGGGCCGTGCGCTCGGCGAGACCATGGCGGTGACCTTCATCATCGGCAATTCGTTCCGGATCTCCTCGTCGATCTTCGCGCCGGGCACCACGATCTCGGCGGCGATCGCATCCGAATTCGCCGAGAGCGACGGCCTGCACCAGTCCGGCCTGATCCTGCTCGGCCTGCTGCTGTTCGTGCTGACGTTCTTCGTGCTCGCGGGAGCGCGGCTGATGCTGATGCGGCTGGAAAAGAAGGCGGGGAACTAGCGCCATGAATCCGATCTATTCACGCCGCCGCCGCAAGGACTTCGTCATCCGCGGCCTCTGCTTCGCAGCCGCCGCCTTCGGCGTCACCTGGCTCGCGCTGATCCTGATCACGCTGCTGTACAACGGCCTTGCCGGCCTGAACGTCCAGTTGTTCACCGAGAACACGCCGCCGCCCGGCTCGAACGAAGGCGGTCTGCTCAACGCCATCGTCGGCTCGCTGATCATGACCGTGATCGGCGTCGGCATCGGTGCGCCGCTCGGCATGTTCGCCGGCACCTACCTCGCCGAATACGGCCGCAACGATCGCCTGACCTCGGTGATCCGCTTCATCAACGACATCCTGCTCTCGGCGCCCTCGATCATCATCGGCCTGTTCATCTACGGCGCGGTGGTGGTGCCGATGCGCGGCTTCTCGGCGATCGCGGGCGCGCTCGCGCTGGCGGTCATCGTCATCCCGGTGGTGCTGCGCACGACCGAGGACATGCTGCTGCTGGTGCCGAACGCGCTGCGCGAGGCGGCCTCCGCGCTCGGTCTGCCGCGCTCGCTGGTGATCAAACGCATCGCTTATCGTGCTGCCCGCTCCGGCCTCATCACCGGCGTGCTGCTCGCGACCGCCCGCGTCGCCGGCGAGACCGCGCCGCTGCTGTTCACCGCGCTGTCGAACCAGTTCTTCAGCCTCAGCCTGAACAAGACGATGGCGAACCTGCCGGTCACGATCAACAACTTCGTGCAGAGCCCCTACGCCTATTGGAAGCAGCTCGCCTGGAGCGGCGCGCTGCTCATCACCCTGACCGTTCTTGCCCTGAATATTGGCGCGCGCATCCTTGGCGCCGAGAGGACCGCAAAATGAGTGAGCTTTCCGTATCGATGAGCGCGGCCGGTGGCTTGCCCCAGGCGTCGGTGCTGCCCGAGGCCCCCGCCAAGGTGACGGTGCGCAACCTGAACTTCTATTACGGGGAGCACCACGCGCTGAAGAACATCAACCTGGCGCTCGGCACCAACCGCGTCACGGCGTTCATCGGCCCGTCGGGCTGCGGCAAGTCGACCCTGCTGCGCATCTTCAACCGGATGTACGACCTCTATCCGGGCCAGCGCGCCAGCGGCCAGCTCATGCTCGACCAGACCAATATCCTCGACCCCAGGCTCGATCTCAACCTGCTGCGCGCTCGCGTCGGCATGGTGTTCCAGAAGCCGACGCCGTTCCCGATGACGATCTACGAGAACATCGCCTTCGGCATCCGTCTCTACGAGAAGATCTCGAAGTCCGAGATGGACGACCGCGTCGAGAAGGCGCTGCGCGGCGGCGCGCTTTGGAACGAGGTCAAGGACAAGCTCAACGCGTCGGGCCTGTCGCTCTCCGGCGGCCAGCAGCAGCGTCTGTGCATCGCCCGCACCGTCGCGGTGCGGCCCGAAGTGATCCTGTTCGACGAGCCGTGCTCGGCGCTCGATCCGATCTCGACCGCCAAGGTCGAGGAGCTGATCCAGGAGCTGTCCGAGAACTACACGATCGCGATCGTCACCCACAACATGCAGCAGGCGGCGCGCGTCTCCGACAAGACCGCCTTCATGTATCTCGGCGAATTGATCGAGTTCGACGACACCAGCAAGATCTTCACGTCGCCGACCGATCGGCGCACCCAGGATTACATCACCGGCCGGTTCGGCTGAGGAGACGGGACATGGGTACTGAACATACCGCAAAGGCCTTCGACACCGACCTGCAGGAACTCACCCGGCTGGTCGCGGAAATGGGCGGCATCGCCGAGCGCATGATCGTCGATTCCGTCGACGCGCTGATCCGCCGCGACGTCGCGCTTGGTCAGCGCGTCGTCACCATCGACGCCGAGCTCGACGCACTGCAGAAGAAGATCGAGGAGCGCGCCGTGCTCACAATCGCGCGCCGCCAGCCGATGGCGGTCGATTTGCGCGAGATCGTCGGCGCGATGCGCGTCGCGACCGATCTCGAGCGCATCGGCGACCTCGCCAAGAACATGGGCAAGCGCGTCGCGGCGCTGGAGACGGATTTCCATCCGCTCAAGCTGTTCCGCGGTCTCGAGCACATGACCGACCTCGTGCAGCAGCAGGTCAAGTCGGTGCTGGACGCCTATGCCGCGCACGATCTGCCGGCGGCGATGGCGGTGTGGAAGGGCGACGAGGAAGTCGATGCCATCTGCACCTCGCTGTTCCGCGAGCTCCTGACCTACATGATGGAGGATCCGCGCAACATCTCGTTCTGCATCCATCTGATGTTCTGCGCCAAGAACATCGAGCGCATCGGCGATCACGCCACCAACATCGCCGAGACCGTGTTCTACATGATCGAAGGTCAGGCGATCACCGACAAGCGGCCGAAGGGCGACATGACGACCTTCGCCACGACAATCCCGAATACCTGACGACTTGAGGAGCGACGACCCGATGGGCGCACGCATTATGGTGGTTGAAGACGAGGAAGCTCTCACCGAGCTGCTTCGCTACAACCTCGAAGGCGACGGCTATGACGTCGAGACGGTGATGCGCGGCGACGACGCCGACACCCGTCTCAAGGAGCACATCCCCGACCTGATCGTGCTCGACTGGATGCTGCCGGGGCTGTCCGGCATCGAATTGTGCCGGCGGCTTCGCACCAGGCCGGAGACCAAGCAGCTGCCGATCATCATGCTCACCGCGCGCGGCGAGGAGAGCGAGCGGGTGCGGGGACTTGCGACCGGCGCGGACGACTACATCGTCAAGCCGTTCTCGGTGCCGGAGCTGCTGGCGCGCGTGAAGGGCCTGCTGCGCCGCGCCAGTCCGGAGCGGCTCGCCACCGTGCTGGCCTACGGCGACATCGAGCTTGATCGCGACAAGCGCCGCGTGGCGCGCTCGGGCCGTCCGATCGACCTCGGCCCGACCGAATATCGCCTGCTGGAGTTCTTCCTGGAGCATCCCGGCCGCGTGTTCTCGCGCGAGCAGCTGCTCGACAGCGTCTGGGGCCGCGACATCTACATCGATGAACGCACCGTCGACGTGCATATCGGCCGCCTGCGCAAGCTGCTCAATCTCGGCCGCGAGCAGGACCCGATCCGCACCGTCCGCGGCGCCGGCTATGCGCTCGACGATCGGTTTGCGAAGGCGGAGCAGACGTAAGGTGATTTAAAGGCTGTTGCTTGGTAGCTGCGGCAGCAATCTCCGCTGTCATCCCGGGGCGCGCGTAGCGCGAGCCCGGGATCCATAACCACAGGATGTGGTTTGGCGAAGACTCGGAGTAACCATCGCTCGCAACAACTGCGCCCTGTGGTTATGGATCCCCACGTCCGCGGGGATGACACCGAGTATCTGGAGCCGTCATCGTGTGACGGCACCCGTCTTGGCAATCAGAGAATTCCGCTAACTCAGCGCGGACCTGGCTTGGCCGGCGCGCGCCGGCGATCCGCTGCCGGCTGATACGCAACCCGCGAGTGCTGGGCGCAATAGGGCAGGCCGGAGAGCGCCTTGCCGCCGCAGAAGAAGAAGTCCGGGCTCGAGGGATCGCCGACCGGCCAGTGGCAGGTCGCCTCGTTGAGCTCCAGCAGCGACAGCCGCTGGCTCATCGGCACCACGTTGTCGTAGGTAACAGGTTCGGCCTCGACCTCGACCTCGAAGGCCTGAGCCAGCGCGGTGTTGCCGCGTGCGATGGGCCGGCTCACCCGCATCATGTGCTGGGCGGGACGCGCCTTGCGCGGCCGCGGCGCAGCGGATGAAGGGCTCTTGGCGCGGCCGGACAGGCCGAGCCTGTGCACCTTGCCGATCACGGCGTTGCGGGTGACATTACCGAGCTCTGCCGCGATCTGGCTGGCCGACAACCCGGCCTCCCAGAGCTTCTTCAGTTGCTCGACGCGATCATCCGACCAGGTCAAAACCGTCATTGCACCCTTTCCTTCGCCGCGCGCCTGCCATCCTGGGGCTGCACAGCGAATGCCTAAGCCTCGAAAAACCCGTGCCGTCAGAATCCCTTAAGGCTCGCCGGGCATCGAGAGCCGCCCGAACGTTTACGCCGGTACATGAGGACTTAGAGATCAGAACTGCCGCACGAGATGTCGTATCTGACAAGCCAAACGCTACAATATGGCGTGACTCACGCGCAAGAGTCCGCCGACTCGCTTCCACATGTTCCGTCGCGAAAACACGCAAGATCGCCACCGCAAGACTACGGATTCATCGTTTCGCGAGGCTTTCCAGGCGGCATTGACACCCGTTTCACGGGGCATAAGATAGTCCCGCGTGCCGCCCTTAAAAGGCGGCATGTTTCGTTTTCCGGGCCGGTGAATGGTGCGTTGCGTAATGCACGCTCATCGTCCGCAACATTCAAGTGACCGTCATGACTAACAGCGCAGCGCCGCATTTGCTCCCCGTTTTCGCCAGGTCCGACCTCGGTTTCGAGCGCGGCGAAGGCTGCTGGCTGATCGCGACCAATGGCGAGCGCTATCTCGATTTCACCTCGGGCGTGGCGGTGAATGCGCTCGGCCATGCCCATCCCGCGCTGGTCAAGGCGTTGCAGGAGCAGGCGACGAAACTCTGGCACATGTCGAACCTGTTCCAGAGCCCGGACGGCGAGAAGCTCGCCGCGCGTCTGTGCAGCGAGAGTTTCGCGGACTTCGTGTTCTTCTGCAATTCCGGCGCCGAGGCGCTGGAGGGTGTGATCAAGCTGGTCCGCCATCATCACTTCTCCAAGGGGCATCCGGAGCGCTATCGCATCATCACCTTCGAAGGCGCCTTCCACGGCCGCACGCTGGCGACGCTGGCGGCGACCGGATCGGCAAAATATCTCGAAGGCTTCGGCCCGCCGATGGACGGTTTCGACCAGGTCCCGCACGGCGACATCGAAGCCGTCAAGAAGGCGATCGGTCCGCAGACCGCCGGTATCCTGATCGAGCCGATCCAGGGCGAGGGCGGCGTGCGTTCGGCGACGCCCGCGTTCCTGAGGGCGTTGCGCCAGGTCTGCGACGACAAGGGGCTGCTGCTGGCGTTCGACGAGGTGCAGACCGGCATGGGCCGCACCGGCGATCTGTTCGCGCATCGCCGCACCGGCGTCACACCCGACGTGATGTCGCTGGCCAAGGCGCTCGGCGGCGGCTTCCCGATCGGCGCGGTGCTGGCGACCGCGGACGCGGCGTCCGGCATGGGCCCCGGCTCGCACGGCTCGACCTTCGGCGGCAACCCGCTGGCGATCGCGGCTGCGAACGCCGTGCTCGACGTCATGCTCAAGCCCGGCTTCTTCGACCACGTGCAGAAGATGTCGCTGCTGCTCAAGCAGAAGCTCGCCTCCGTGATCGACCGCCATCCCGACGTGGTCAGCGAAGTGCGCGGCGAGGGCCTGCTGATCGGCATCAAGGCCGTGGTGCCATCCGGCGATCTCGTCGCGGCGTTGCGGAACGAAAAACTGCTCACGGTCGGCGCCGGCGACAATGTCGTGCGGTTCCTGCCGCCCTTGATCGTCACCGAAGCCGAAATCGAGGACAGCGTCGGGCGGCTCGAGCGCGCCTGCGCCGCAATCTCGTCCAGTCAGACCAAGCGGGCGGCAAGCTGATGAGCAAGTCCCCGAAGCACTTCCTCGATATCAACGAGCTGCCGCTGTCGGAACTCAAGAGCATGCTCGCCGCATCCTCCGCCATGAAGGCGAAGCAGAAGGCGCATCAGCCGGTCAGGCCGCTCGAAGGCAAGACCCTGGCGATGATCTTCGAGCGTCCCTCGACCCGCACCCGCGTGTCGTTCGATGTCGCCATGCGCCAGCTCGGCGGCGAGCCCATCATGCTCACCGGTGCCGAGATGCAGCTCGGCCGTGGCGAGACCATCGCCGATACCGCGCGCGTGCTGTCGCGCTATGTCGACGCCATCATGATCCGCATCCTCAACCACGATGCGCTGCTCGAGCTTGCCGAATATGCGACGGTGCCCGTCATCAACGGCCTGACGCGCCGGTCGCATCCTTGCCAGGTGATGGCCGACCTGATGACCTTTGAGGAGCATCGCGGCTCGATCGAGGGCAGGACGGTGGCCTGGACCGGCGACGACAACAACGTTCTGGCCTCGTGGGCTCATGCCGCCGAGCGGTTCAAGTTCCAGCTCAACGTCGCAACCCCGCCGGAGCTCGCGCCGAAGAAAGTCATGCGCGATTTCATCAAGGCGACCGGCGCGCCGATCATGCTCGGCACCGATCCGGAGGCCGCCGTGAAGGGCGCCGATTGCGTCGTCACCGACACCTGGGTGTCGATGGGCGACAAGGAAGGCGAGCATCGCCACAACGTGCTCAAGCCCTACCAGGTCAATGCGAAGCTGATGTCGCTGGCCAAGCCCGACGCGCTGTTCATGCACTGCCTGCCCGCCCATCGCGGCGAGGAAGTCACGGATGACGTGATCGACGGCCCGCAATCGGTCGTGTTCGACGAGGCCGAAAACCGCCTGCACGCGCAGAAGGGCATTCTGGCCTGGTGTTTTGATGCGGTGAAGTGAAGCGGCGGTAGAGTGGGCTGCTGCGCCACCCTCCGCTGTCGTCCCGGACAAGCGCCGCGCAGCGGCGCGCAGATCCGGGATCCATAACCACAGGACGTCGTGTAGCGATGACTCGGAGTTGTCCATCTCGCGCTATCACGTCATCCTGTGGTTATGGATCCCGGGTTCGCGCTCCGCGCGCCCCGGGACGACACTGAGTTTGAGGCACCCCGCACCCCCTTCCATTTCCGCCCTCCGACCCCAGATAATGCGCCATGGTTTCCCAATCCCCTGACATGAAAACCGGGCCCGAAGGCCCGGTTCGCGCGCCATCGGCGGTTCCGATCGACGATGCCGTGCTGCCCTACGAGGTCGACGCGCTCGACGTACGCGGGCGGCTGGTGCGGCTCGGCCCGGCGCTCGACGAGATCCTGACCAAGCACGATTATCCCCCTGCGGTGGGCAAGCTGCTCGGCGAGGCCATCGTGCTGACGACCCTGCTCGGCTCGGCGCTGAAATTCGAGGGCCGCTTTATCCTCCAGGCCCAGACCGACGGTCCGGTCTCGTTCCTGGTCGTCGACTACCAGGCGCCGGATCGCCTGCGCGCCTATGCGCGCTTTGATGCCGAGCGTCTCGGCGATATCAGGGATTCCGGCACGCTGCTCGGCCGCGGTCATCTCGCCATGACCATCGACCAGGGCCCCGACATGAGCCGCTACCAGGGCCTGGTCGCGCTCGACGGCGGCAGCCTGGAAGACGCCGCCCACGAATATTTCCTGCGCTCCGAGCAGATCCCGACGCGCGTGCGTCTTGCGGTCGGCGAGGAGTGGCGCTCGAACGACGGCGGCAAGCATCGCTGGCGCGCCGGCGGCATGCTGATGCAGTTCCTGCCCAAGGCGCCGGAGCGCGCGCGGCAGGCCGATCTGCACCCCGGCGATGCGCCCGAAGGCGTCGAGGTGCACGCGGTCGCTGAAGACGACGCCTGGGTCGAGGCACGCTCGCTGATCGAGACCGTCGAAGACGTCGAGCTGATCGATCCGGATCTCTCCGGTGAGCGGCTGCTGTACCGTCTATTCCACGAACGCGGCGTGCGCGTGTTCAATCCGCTGGTCCTCAAGGCGCAATGCTCCTGCTCGCGCGATGCGGTCGGTGCGATGCTGAAGAGCTTCTCGGCCGAGGACCGCGCCGACATGGTCAAGGACGACAAGGTCGTCGTGACCTGCGAGTTCTGCTCGTCGGTATACGAATTCACGCCGGACGAGGCGGGCGTGGAAGACGCGTAGGCGTCATACTCCGTCTTTGCGAGCACCACTCCATCCCCGTCACCCTGAGGTGCCGTAGCGAAGCGGAGGCCTCGAAGGGCGATGGCCCAGCTGCAGGCTTCAAATTGCCCGACGGGCAAAACACCTGCGAAGGCTGTCAATCTCTCCTCGTAAAAATATTCCACTTTACCGAAATTCGGAAATGGCGTATGTGTCGCTTCATCCCGGCTCATCCTTGAGCGGCGATCGTACGTCGTCACGAGTTGCGAGCCGGGCCTGCGGTGGACGCGGCAGCGTCGTGCGCGAGAGGTCCGGGCAGGGCGGGTAGTCCCTGTGAGCCCGTGGCCACGTGCGGACGAGCGGCGCCGAAGCGTACGGCAAAACCGTGTGGTCCTGGCCGTCGTTGCTACGGTCAAGCCTTTTGCGGAGATGCGCGCGAGCCCAACCGGGCGGACGGCATCGTCAATTCGCGGGGCGAGGGAGGCCAGAAGGAAAGTTCGGCTCCCGGGAGAGCACGGCATAAGCCGTCCGACCATCGCGCAGGGAAGGCCGAGTGATCGGCGACACCTGTATGCTGCTGTGCGGTCTCTTTGCGCTACATTTTCGCGCAGCAGACCGCGGGTGCCCGTCGGCACCCGGTCTTCCCTGCGCCCTCTTGGATTTGAGGGCCGAGAGAAGAAGCAAAACTCGGGCGAGATGCGCCGCGAGGCTGCGAAGGCGTGTCTGAGATTCAAAAATCGTTGATGGGGGATCAATCTTGTAACCGTCACCCCCGCGCAACCGCGAAGCGGTTGTCGCTGGAGGTGCGCGCTCTGCGGCGCATCGCGCCGCGGAGCAAGCCTCTAAGGGCGACAGCCCGGCTGCATCGGGGCCGTGCATCCTTCGAGGCTCCCGATGAGGCGCCTAGCGCCTCATCGCTCGCGCCTCAGGATGACGGGACTGCGAAAGCGCCCTAATTCAACACCCGCTTGTTGTCCGGGCTGTCCAGCGAGAATGTCGGCACGTCGATCTCGAAGCGTTCGCCGCTTTCGCTGACCATCTGGTAGCGGCCGGTCATGAAGCCGGAGGCGGTCGTGAGCGGGACGCCGGAGGTGTATTCGAAGCGCTCGCCGGGGGCCAGGGTCGGCTGCTCGCCGACCACGCCCTCGCCCTTCACCTCCTGCTGCCGGCCGGTGGCGTCGGTGATGATCCAGTGCCGCGTCTTGAGCTGCACGGTCTCGTCGCCGGAATTGGTGATGACGATGGTGTAGGACCAGAAAAAGCGGGAACGGTCGGCCGCCGACTGCTCCGGAACAAAATTCGGCTCGACGGTCACTTCGATCTGGCGGGTCACGGCGCGGTACATGGCTGCCATCATACCGAAATCCGCCCGGGAACCAAACGCCACAGGCGGCCTTGGCGACATCGTCCCGCCAGAATTTGCGAGGAAGTACACCCCCGGGGAAATACACCCCGATGTGATCCGGCCGCTTTGCGAGACCACGGCCGGACCGGTACACTCCATTTCAACGTCGCGATTTGCGTGAGGGTTTCGGGCCCCGATGACCATTGCCCACCAAGTGACGGGATCGACGATCGCAGGAACCGCCACCGCCGTGGAGGCCAAGCCTGCAGAGGCGAAGCCGCGCGCCGCCGCCGCGGCCATCTCGCTGCCCGCCATCGGCGAGCGCGAGCTCAGGCTCGACCTGTTCCGTGGTCTCGCGCTGTGGCTGATCTTCATCGACCATCTGCCGGCAAGCCTGCTGACCTGGTTCACGATCCGCAACTACGGCTTCAGCGACGCCACCGAGATCTTCATCTTCATCTCCGGTTACACCGCGGCGTTCGTCTACGGCCGGGCGATGCTGGAGTCGGGTGTCGTCATCGCCACCGCGCGCATCATGCGGCGCGTCTGGCAGATCTACGTCGCCCACGTCTTCCTGTTCACGATCTTCCTCGCCGAAATCTCCTACGTCGCGACCAGCTTCGAGAACCCGCTCTACACCGAAGAGATGGGCATCATGGATTTCCTCAAGCAGCCCGACGTCACCATCGTGCAGGCGCTGCTGCTCCGCTTCCGTCCCGTCAACATGGACGTGTTGCCGCTCTACATCGTGCTGATGCTGGCGCTGCCCCTGATCCTGTGGTCGATGAAGTGGAAGCCCGATTTGACGCTCGGCTTCTCGGTCGCGCTCTACGCCGCCACCTGGGAATACGACCTCTACTTCTCCGCCTATCCGAACGGCTTCTGGGCGTTCAATCCGCTGGCCTGGCAATTGCTTTTCGTCTTCGGTGCATGGTGTGCGCTCGGAGGTGCGCGGCGCATGTCACGTATTCTGGCTTCGCCGGTGACGATGTGGATCTCGATCGCCTATCTCGTGGCGGCGTTCTACGTGACGCTGACCTGGTACGTGCCGCAAGTGCCCCATCTGATGCCGAAGCGGCTCGAGCAATGGATGTATCCGATCGACAAGACTAACCTCGACGTGTTGCGCTTCACGCATTTCCTGGCGCTCGCCGCACTCACCGTGCGTTTCCTGCCGCGCGACTGGCCGGGCCTGAAATCGCCCTGGCTGCGGCCGCTGATCCTGTGCGGCTCGCATTCCCTGGAGATCTTCTGTCTCGGCGTCTTCCTCGCTTTTGCAGGCCATTTCATCCTGGCCGAAGTTTCCGGCGGCCCAGCCGTGCATGCGCTAATTAGTCTCTCCGGAATCCTGATCATGTGGGGCGTGGCATGGGTGATTTCGTGGTACAAACGCGTGGCTGACAAGAGTGGTGCGAAGACCAAAAACGCCGTCGGCAGCGCCGATCTGGCGGGAGGGGGCTGATGAAGGCGAAGGTTCTCCTGAGCCTGGTCCTGCTGTGCGGTAACCTCGCCGCGCCCTCGGCGCGCGCGGGCGATGCTGCGCCTTCCGTCCCGGCCGCGCCTCCAGCCTGCGAATTGCCGTCCTATCTGCTGACCAGCGAAAGCCAGCTTCCCAAGGTGGCCGATGCCATCAAGGGCGGCAAACCGCTCGAAATCCTGGTCATCGGCAGCC